>NZ_JBLVPT020000007.1:0-139013 GCF_048286795.2 Flavobacterium frigidum | reverse complement strand
TTAAACAAGTAGAATTATCAATTAATAACAGACCCATTAGAAAATTCAATTACCTTAGTCCTATTGAAACTCTAAATAATAAGTTTGTTGCACTTATGAGTTGAACACAGCATTTACTTTATT
The DNA here is from genome assembly GCF_048286795.2 of Flavobacterium frigidum. Classification (NCBI taxonomy): domain Bacteria; kingdom Pseudomonadati; phylum Bacteroidota; class Flavobacteriia; order Flavobacteriales; family Flavobacteriaceae; genus Flavobacterium; species Flavobacterium frigidum. The sequence continues at coordinate 138,890 of NZ_JBLVPT020000007.1, read as the reverse complement.
TTAAGAAAAATTATATTAAATTTCTTTGAATGTGTTTACATTTGTAGGATTTTTAATTTTAATCAAACCTATTTATTATGAAAAAAACAATATTATTAGTATTGTGTTTAGTCTCTTTTTTTGCGAAAGCTCAAATTAGTTCTTATTTCCATGGTGATTCTAAAGATTTTATCGATCTTAAAACCAGACCATTAATTGTTGAATTATTAGAAGAAGATGAGAAGATTTTAAAAAAATTAGACAAACCAAAAAAAGCTGAAGAACTTCAATCGTACAAAAAAATGATTAAGTTTTACAATGATGAGATTGTTATTTACGCCAAGAAATATTGGACTTTAAATAAAAATATAGAATTTAAAAAAGCATCTGAAGTTGAAAGTTTAAAAAAAGCTAATAATAAATCATTTGCAATTTTAAGAAATCTACGTTTAAACGATATTGATTTAGATTTTAGATCAAATCTTTATTTAAACGTCATCGTGTATTCAAAGATTGAATCAAACAAAGATAAAGCAGATTCACAGGTTTATTTACCTGTTTCTTATAAGAAGAAAGATGTTTTTTTAGATGAGGCGGATTATAAATATTCTTTAAATGTGTTACAGAACAATATAAATTATATTATATCTGAAAAGAAAAATATAAATTCGGAAGACTATGTGAAAGAAATGGCAAAGGGAAATTGTTCTCTAGTTAAAAATAAAACATTATTAGTTAAAGAGTCACTTTTATATGAAAAGGTTAAGAAAGAAGATTGTTTAAAAAAATACACTGGAAAAGCTATTATAGCTTCTGATGAAGAGATAAATAAAGCTTTTGTGGAAAAAGATAAAGATAAAGTAGTATTGTTTTCTGTACCTTACGAAATTGGAAAAGGACAGATTGGTCCATTAGGTCAATCATTCTTAATGTCGTATAAAGTTATTGTTGACTGTGAAACGGGTAAAATATTGTACTTATTTATGCCAAAGGGTTTTGCTGCTATGGGTCAAAATATATCCTACTTTATGATTGATAAAGATTTTGAAAATATAAAAAATTGTAAGTAGTTTATTTATAATTAAAAAAATAGCTCCCAATTTGGGAGCTTTTTTTTTCATAATGTTTCAATTGCTTTCTGAATTCTTGAAATAGTTTCGTGTTGTCCAATGACTTCAACGATATCAAATAGGTGAGGACCTTTCAAGGCTCCAACTAAACTCAATCGAAAGGGTTGCATAATTTTTCCCATTCCAATTTCGTTTTTTGTCATCCAGTCTTTGACAATGGTTTCGATATTCATCGAAGTAAAATCTGTGATTTCAGCCACAACAGAAATTAATTCTTGCATTAATGCCGGAGTCTCAGCTTTCCAGTTTTTACTGGCTTTTTCATCATAATTTGTTGGAGCTACAAAAAAGAAATCACCCATTTCCCAAAATTCTGATACAAAATGTGCACGCTCTTTAATTAAGGAAACAATTTTCGTAACCTTGGATTCTTCAATATCAAAACCTTTTTCAATTAAAATAGGGGAGAAGGCTCTAGCTAAAATAGCATCGTCTTGTTTGATTAAATACTGGTGATTGAACCATTTGTTTTTTTCCGGATCAAATTTTGCTCCAGATTTGTGAACTCTATTTAAGTCAAATGCTTGTACCAATTCTTCCAGTGAGAATAATTCTTTTTCTGTACCGTCATTCCAACCTAATAATGCTAAAAAGTTGATTACAGCTTCCGGGAAAAATCCTTTTTCCCTGTAGCCTGATGAAACGCCTTCGTTTGTTGTCCAGTCCAATGGAAATACAGGGAATCCCATTTTATCTCCATCACGTTTAGATAATTTTCCGTTACCAATAGGTTTCATGATCAATGGTAAATGAGCAAATTCTGGCGCCTCCCAACCAAATGCTCTGTACAATAAAACGTGCAAAGGCATGGATGGCAACCATTCTTCACCACGAATTACATGCGAAGTTTCCATTAAATGATCATCTACAATATTAGCTAAATGATACGTTGGCATTCCGTCACTTTTGAATAATACTTTATCGTCTAAAAGATTTGTTTCAAATTTCACATCGCCACGAATAATATCACGCAAATGCAACATTTCATTCTCGGGAGTTTTAAAACGGATTACATAATGTTCTCTATCAGCAATTCTTTTTGCAGTTTCGTCTGCAGAAATCACTAACGATGTGTCCAGTTTCTCTCGGTTATGGTGATTGTATATAAAGGTTTTTCCTTGTTCTTCTTCTAATTTTCTTGCTGCATCCAAAGCTTCCGCTGTATCAAAAGCATAATACGCATTCCCGGAATTGATTAATTCAGCAGCATATTGTTGGTACAAATCTTTTCTTTCGCTTTGACGGTATGGACCAAATTTTTCATTTTTACCAATTGTCTCATCTGGCGCAATTCCTAACCATTTCAAAGCTTCCATTATATATTCTTCGGCACCGGGAACAAATCGGTTTTGGTCCGTGTCTTCAATTCTTAGGAAGAAAACGCCATTGTTTTTTTTGGCAAACAAATAATTGAATAATGCGGTACGAACTCCGCCAATATGTAAAGGTCCAGTTGGACTTGGTGCAAAACGCACCCGAACTTGTTTAGACATTGCTGTAAATTTTTTACGAAGATACAAATTCGATTTTTGATGTTATTATCTGAAAATGAGATATTGTAAGATTAATTAGTTTGGTGATTTTTAACATTTCTTTATTCATTTAAATTATTACTTTTAGTGGTTATAAAAAATCAAAGTATAAATTTTGGAAAAACAGCAATTTATTTATCAAAAATTAGAAGCTTTCATCAGAAAGTTTTATACCAACGAATTGATTCGGGGAACTATTTTCTTTATCGGTTTAGGATTGTTGTATTTTCTATTTACGCTTTTTGTCGAATATTTTCTTTGGCTCAAACCAATGGGAAGAACTGTTTTATTTTGGACTTTCGTTGGAGTAGAAGTTTATTTGTTGTTTCGTTTTATTTTGTTTCCCATTTTTAAATTATTCAAACTTCAAAAAGGAATCGATTACAATCAGGCTTCGGCAATTATAGGAAATCATTTTTCGGAAGTGAGTGATAAATTGACCAACTTTTTACAATTATCAAATCCGAATGAGCATCAAATTAAATCGGAACTATTAGCCGCATCGATTGAACAAAAAGCCAATGCGTTGCAACCAATTCCTTTTGGTAATGCTATAAATTATAATGGTAACAGGAAATATTTTCCTTTGGCTTTGATTCCAATAGTGTTATTTGCTTTCTTTTATTTGTCAGGAAACAGTAGCATGATTTCTCAAAGTTTGAATAGAGTAGTGCATTTCAATTCAGCTTTTATGCCACCGGCTCCTTTTAAATTTGTAGTTCTGAATTCGAATTTACAAACCGAACAAGGAAAGGATTTTATACTTCGAATTAAAATCGAAGGGAATGTAGTTCCTGAGAATGCGATGATTTTTATTGATGACGAAAGTTATTTTATGGAATCGACTAAAGCGGGAGAGTTTCAATTTAAGATGGCAAAGCCCTCAGAAAATATTTTGTTCCACGTGGAGGGAAATGCTATTTCTTCTCCTGATTATGAACTTATAGTGATAACCGTTCCCTCTATTGCAAATTTCGAAATGCAGCTGAACTTTCCAGCGTATTTGAATATAAAATCAGAAGTTATCAAAGGAACAGGAAATGCTGTTATTCCCGAAGGAACGCGTGTTACTTGGAAGATGAATACGCTAGCCACACAAAGCGTGGATTGGATAGACGGATTTGTAAAAGCTACTTTTTCGAAAACAGATAACAGTTTTGTTTTATCAAAAAATATTAGTCAAAATACAGATTATCAAATTCTTACTTCGAATGATAAAGTAAAAAACTACGAAAAACTAAATTATCAGCTTACTATTGTAAAAGATCAGTTTCCAACGATTAATGTGAACAACGCACCCGACAGTTTGAAGGTGGCTAAGAACTATGTTTTAGGTCAAATTTCGGATGATTATGGCTTGTCTAAACTTCAGGTTGTGTATTACGAAAGGGAGAAACCGCAAACTGCTAGACGTGGAACAATTGCTGTCGAGAAAAGTGCTTTTGACCAATTTGTATTTTCGTTTCCAAGTAATCTCCCGGTTGTGCAAGGTGTATCTTATGATTATTATTTTGAAGTTTATGATAATGATGCTATTCATAATTTCAAAAGTACGAAGTCATCTGTTTTCTCTAATCGTGTTGCTACAGATGAAGAAAATGAAGATCAAATTTTGGAACAACAGAATGACAACATCAATAGTTTAGAGAAGTCTTTGAATAACCAAGACAAGCAAATTTCTGAAATGGAGAAGTTGCAAAAATCGGGAAAAGAGAAAGAAGTTTTGGACTTCAAAGATCAGCAAAAAGTAAATGATTTCATCAAACGTCAAATGAAACAAGATGAGATGATGAAGGAATTCACAAAAAAAATGAACGATAATTTGCAGCAATTTAAAACGGAAAAAAAGGATGATTTAAAAGAGGAGCTTCAAAAGCGAATGGACAAAGCCGAAAAGGAATTGGAAAAAAATCAGAAGCTTTTGGATGAATTAAAAGAACTGAACGATAAAATTCAGAATGAAGAGTTGTTGACTAAGTTGGATAAATTTAAGCAAAACAGTAAAAACCAAACTAAGAATTTAGAACAGTTGGTGGAGTTGACAAAGAGGTTTTATGTAGAAAAGAAAGCCGAACAATTACGGGACAAATTGGATAAGCTTTCTGAAAAGCAAGATCAATTATCCAACGACGAAAAGGAAAACAAACTGGAAAAACAAGAAGATATTAATAGGGAGTTCGATAAAATTCAAGAAGATTTAAATGAGTTGGAAAAAGAAAATAAGGAATTAAAATCACCTTTGGATTTACCAAAAGACGACACCAAAGAAAAAAGTATTGATGATGATTTAAAGAAAGCTTTGGAGGAATTGAAGAAAGACAAAAAAGATAAAGCGAAGCCAAATCAAAAAAGTGCATCTAAAAAGATGAAAGAGATGTCCCAAAAAATGGCCGAAAGTATGGCTGCAGGAGATATGGAGCAGTTGGAGGAAGATGTTGCTATGTTGCGACAAATACTAGATAATTTATTGGCTTTTTCTTTATCTCAGGAAGAGGTTATGAATCAGTTTAGAAAACATAAATCTGGGTCGGCTGCATTCAATAAAAACATTAAAATTCAGCAAGATTTAAAACAACAGTTTAAACATGTTGATGATAGTTTATTTGCGATGTCGTTGCGTAATCCAAAAATAGCTGAGGATATTACCAAAGAAATTGGCAATGTAATTTACAACGTCGACAAATCGTTGTCCAGTTTAACCGATGCACAAGTCACCAAAGGTTTGTCGCATCAACAATACACAATCTCTGCAGCTAATAAGTTAGCAGATTTTCTAAGCGACATGCTTAACAATATGCAAATGCAAATGTCAGGTGCTGGTTCTGGCAAACCGAAACCCGGTCAAGGACAGGGCATGCAACTGCCAGATATTATTAAAAAGCAAGAAGGTCTTGGTGAGAAAATGAAAGATGGAATAAAAAAAGGAGATAAGCCGGGTGAGGGACAAAAAGGACAAAACGGCAAACAAGGCAAAGCAGGTCAGTCTGGACAAGAAGGTGAGGGTGGTGAAGGGGATGCGCAAGCTATTTTGGAAATATATAAGGAGCAAAAGCAATTACGTGAAGCACTACAAAACGAATTGAACAAACAAGGATTAGGTGGCAATGGACAAAGCGCTTTGGAACAAATGAAGCAAATTGAAAAGCAACTATTGAATAAAGGTTTTAAGAACGAAACGCTTCAAAATATACTGAATGTTAAACAGGAATTATTAAAATTGAAAACCGCCATTCAACAACAAGGAGAGGAAAACAAACGCCAATCTGAAACCAATAAAAAGGAGTTTAATAATCGATCTAATGCGTTGCCAGCTGCTTTATTAGATTATTTGAATAGCATAGAAATATTAAATAGACAATCCTTACCTTTGCGCTCGAATTTTAATCAAAAGGTTCAAGAATATTTTAATAAAAAATGATCAATTTTAATTACGAAACCGATTTTAATTTAGACAACGAAGACGTTGTTGCTGCTTGGTTGGGAAAAGTTATTACCTCGGAAAACAAGAAGGAAGGAGATATAAATTATGTTTTTTGCGACGATGAATATTTACATAAAATTAATGTAGAGTATCTTGATCACAATACGTTAACGGATATTATCAGCTTTGATTATTCTATGGGCAATGAATTGCACGGAGATATTTTCGTTTCTATCGAAAGAGTTAAAGACAACGCTGTTGACTTCAATGTTTCTTTTGAGGAAGAATTAAAGCGCGTTTTAGTTCATGGAATTTTACACTACTGCGGCTACAAAGACAAGGACGAAGCAGAAGAGCTTTTAATGCGCTCTAAAGAAGATGAAAAAATCACTATGTTCCACGTGAAACATTAGTATTGTTTTGGTTTTCAAATCTAAAGTGTTTCACGTGGAACACTTGGTGTTGATTTGAAAAATTATTCGTCAATGTTTCACGTGGAACAAACACATAGATTTCTAAATTACAATCCTGAATCAGGGTTAAATTATACAAGAAGATGTTTCTAAATCAATATGATGTGATTGTTGTGGGTGCAGGACATGCCGGTTCTGAGGCTGCTGCTGCTGCCGCAAATCTGGGTTCGAAAACCTTATTGGTGACAATGAGTTTACAGAATATAGCCCAGATGTCATGCAACCCAGCGATGGGCGGAATTGCAAAAGGACAAATTGTGCGTGAGATTGATGCATTGGGTGGATACTCAGGAATTGTTTCGGACAGAACTGCAATCCAGTTTAAGATGCTGAACAAATCTAAGGGTCCTGCGATGTGGTCGCCCCGTGTTCAAAGTGACCGTATGCGTTTTGCTGAGGAGTGGAGAATGATGTTGGAAGGGACTCCAAATCTTGATTTCTACCAAGAAATGGTCAAAGGTTTGATTATTGAAAATGGAAAAGTAAAAGGAATCCGTACTTCTCTTGGATTGGAGATACTTTCTAAATCGGTTGTGTTGACCAATGGAACGTTCTTGAATGGTTTGATTCATATTGGTGAAAAACAATTTGGAGGAGGAAGAGCAGGCGAGAGTGCTTCGCATGGAGTTACCGAAGATTTAGTAGCTGCAGGTTTTGAATCAGGTCGAATGAAAACAGGAACGCCTCCAAGAGTGGATGGACGTTCGTTGGATTATTCGAAGATGAACGAAGAAAAAGGAGACGCCAAGCCGGATAAGTTTTCCTACTCAGACGTGACGTCACCTTTGGTTCATCAGAGATCGTGTCACATGACGTACACGTCACTTGAAGTTCATGATATTTTGAGAGAAGGTTTCGATCGTTCGCCAATGTTCAACGGAAGAATAAAAAGTCTTGGTCCAAGATATTGCCCTTCTATTGAAGATAAAATTAATCGTTTTGCTGACAAGGAAAGACACCAATTATTTGTTGAGCCCGAAGGTTGGAATACATGTGAGGTTTATGTAAATGGTTTTTCAACATCGCTCCCTGAAGATATTCAATTTAAAGCGTTGAGTTCTGTTGTAGGATTTGAGAAAGTTAAATTCTTTCGTCCAGGTTATGCAATCGAATATGATTATTTCCCGCCAACACAATTGAAACATACCCTGGAAACAAAGCTTATTGAAGGGTTGTATTTTGCAGGACAAATAAACGGAACCACCGGTTATGAAGAAGCTGCTTCCCAAGGATTGATGGCTGGAATAAATGCGCATCTAAAAGTGCATGAAAAAGCGCCGTTAATATTAAAAAGAGACGAAGCATACATCGGAGTTTTGATTGATGATCTAATTACAAAAGGTACAGAGGAGCCGTATAGAATGTTTACTTCTCGTGCAGAATACAGAACGTTATTACGTCAAGATAATGCCGATTTCAGATTGACTCCAATGTCGCATGAAATAGGTTTGGCTTCAGAAGCGCGTTTGCGTAGAATGGAACACAAATTAAATGAATCTGAAAAAATGGTGACTTTCTTCAAAGAAACGAGTGTTTCGGTTGCAGAAGCAAATCCTATTTTAGAATCAAAAGATACGGCGCTGATTACGCAAGGGGACAAAATGTTCAAAGTGTTTTCTCGTCCGCAAATTGATTTAGAAGACATCATGAAATTTGAAAAAGTTGCAGTGTATGTGGCAGAAAATGATTTGGACCAAGAAATTTTGGAACAAGCGGAAATCCAAGTCAAGTATTCTGGTTACATCGAAAAAGAAAGAAACAATGCGGATAAACTGCTTCGATTGGAAGATGTAAAAATACCAGAGAATTTTGATTATGAAAAAATCAAATCGATGTCTATTGAAGCAAAACAAAAATTAAGCAAGATTCGTCCAGTGACCATTTCTCAAGCATCAAGAATCAGTGGTGTATCACCAAGTGATGTTTCGGTATTGTTAATTTACATGGGACGTTAGGCATTGTAGATTTTGATTAACGATTTTTGATTGCACATTTATGAAAAATCAGAAATCGTTAATCTTTATTCTTAAATCAATTTGTTCCACGTGAAACTACGTTGTGAAGCCGTGCTATAACTGAAGAATCATAAAAATAAATAATTCAGCCCTGAAAGCATCCGTTGGTGTTTTCAGGGTTTAGTTTAAAATTAAAATATTAAAGAGTATTAATTAATGGACATTTCAAACCAAAAGCCTTTTTTAACCGTTAAAGATTATTCTGTTTCTCAGGAAATTTTCGACCTGTATCATGACGCCAAATTAGACATGCTGATTACAACGCCGCAACCAAGTTTAGAAAATTTAGGAAAGTACTACGAAAGCGTAGATTATATTTCGCATACGGATAGCAAAAGATCTTTATTTGAAAAAGCATATCATTTTGTAAAAAGCATTGCGCTTAAAAACAAATTGAACTTAATCAATTCATTGCAATCAGAGAAAGGAAGTATTTTAGATATTGGTGCTGGAACAGGAGATTTTTTGTCAGTTGCTAAAAATAATGGTTGGCACACAGTAGGAGTAGAGCCAAGCGAAAAAGCAAAAGCGATTGCAAAAAAGAAAGGTGTTTCATTTGTTGAAGAAACCAGTGAATTAGAGAATCATTCTTTTGATGTGATTTCGATGTGGCATGTTTTGGAACACGTTCCTAATTTGGAAAACCAAATCAAAGAATTGAAACGATTGCTAAAACCAAACGGGACTTTAATTATTGCCGTTCCAAATTTCAAATCCTTCGATGCAAAATATTACGGAAAGTTTTGGGCCGCTTATGATGTACCCATTCATTTTTGGCATTTCTCTAAAACAGCTATAAAAATGCTTTTCGAAAAAGAAGATATGAAATTGGTAAAAGTACTTCCTATGAAGTTTGACTCTTTTTATGTGAGTTTACTTTCGGAAAAATACAAAACTGGTAAAATGAATTATGTAAAAGCTTTTTTTGTGGGATTACGTTCAAATTTTAAAGCAAAGCAAAATTTTGAGTATTCATCACACATTTACATCCTCAAAAACAACTAAAAATCATTTTAAACGCATTTAAACACCGATTTTTAATCAATCCACATCAGTAATCGGGATTTGAAAGAAGGTCCGTTTAAATAAAGATATGGAAGCCGATTTTAATAGTTGTAAATTATATCAAAATCAATCGCAATAATAAAATCCTATATCATAAAAAAAGTAGCATTTTTAAAACTTTATGTCAATCCTATCTATTTTTTTATATTTTTGTCCATATTACTCAAAATTAGAAATTCAATAAAATGAAATCAATGATCTACGAATACCAAAAAAGCAATTTTAAAAATAAAAGTAAAAAAGCATTAGTGTTACTTGCATTATCAATTTCGATTGTTGCTTGTAACAAACCTGTCGAAGCAGTTAAAGAAGTAAAAACCGCTTACATCGACACTTCAGAATTGATGGAAGAATATACAGAGGCAAAAGATCTTGAAGCAAAATACAAAGCAAAATCTGAAGAGAAAGGTAAACAGCTAGAAGCTGAAATTAATCGTTTCAAACAAGAAGCTGCCAACTTTCAAGCACAAGCACAAGCAAACGGTCAAGCTTGGGCGCAGCAAAAAGGGGCTGAATTACAAAAAAGAGAGCAACAATTGAGCTATGCACAACAAGCAATATCTCAAGAACTGCAATTGGAGAGAGGAAAAGAAACTGATTCATTAGTTTCAGGAGTCAAAAAATTTATCAAAGCATACGGTAAAGAAAAAGGATATGCGTACATCTACGGTACAGGTGACGCGGCTTCAATTCTATATGCTGAAGATAAATTTGATATCACAAAAGAAATCATCAAAGCCTTGAACGACAAATACAAAGCACCTGCTAAAACAGAAGAAAAAGCAGAAGCTAAAAAATAATTTTTTATATTAATTCAAAAAATTGCCTTCGTCTATCCTTAGATTGAAGGCAATTTTTTTGAAGCTTTTTACTTCGTCAGTTCGCTTCGCTCGTGTCCCGCTATCCGCTGTAGACGTAGTTCACTGAACACCAATAAAATAAATGTACAATGGAGTAATCTCTCGTATATAAAGTGTGTTTTCTTACCCTTCGAAGAAGCTTCCGTTGGTCGCTCTTTTCTGGCTATAAAAAAATCACTTTCTAAGTCTCGAGGATTTCCGCTACTATCACGGCTAAAAAAAACAATTCATCAGACAAATAGTTTCTTCAACTATAAAATGTATTCCTAAAATTCAATACTTTAGCTTTATATATACACGCCAAATGCAAACTATTTCAGAAGCCGCCGCTTATACCTTACAATTCATCAATCAAACCCATCGATCCGTTTTCCTTACCGGGAAAGCAGGAACGGGAAAAACCACACTTTTACGGGAAATTATTCAAACCACACACAAGAATACGGTTGTTGTGGCGCCAACAGGAATTGCGGCTTTAAATGCTGGAGGAGTTACGATTCACTCCATGTTTCAATTGCCGTTTGGAGGATTTATTCCAGATAATTCATCGCCTCAATTTTCTGAAAGTACTAAATTTGAAACCAAAGCTACTTTGCGTAGGCATTTCAAAATGAGCGGTTTGAAGAAATCAGTGATTCGTAATATGGAATTATTGATTATTGATGAAGTAAGTATGCTTCGTGCAGATCTACTGGATGCTATGGATTATATGATGCAAACCGTTCGTAAAAAAAGCACTGCTTTTGGTGGTGTTCAAGTGTTGTATATTGGCGATTTATTGCAGTTGCCACCGGTAATTCGGGACGAAGAATGGCGTACGCTGAAAAGTTATTACAAAGGAAAATTCTTTTTCCATTCGCACGTGGTGCAACAACATCCGCCATTATACATTGAATTATCCAAGATTTTTCGTCAAACTGACGATACGTTTATTTCGGTTTTGAATAATCTGCGCAACAACCAGATTTCTCAGCAAGACATTCAAACGTTAAACCAATATGTAAAACCCGACTTTGACTTAAAAGCCAACAAAGGATACATTACATTAACCACGCACAACAACAAAGCCGATTCGATGAATGCGCAAGCTTTAGAAGATTTGGAAGGGAAGTTAGTTACGTATCAACCAGTTATTACAGGCGATTTCCCCGATAAGATTTTCCCCGTGGAACAAGAACTGAAATTGAAAGTAGGTGCCCAAATTATGTTTGTGAAAAACGATTTGTCCTTTGATAAACATTATTTCAACGGAAAAATGGGTGTTATCAAATCCTTGGGAAGTCAAGAGATTTTGGTTCATTTTCCCGAAGAAAACAAAACTATAGAAGTCGAAAAATACGAATGGCAAAACATTCGTTACAAAGTAGATCCAGCCACCAAGGAAATTGAAGAAGAGGTTTTGGGAACTTTTGTGCATTATCCCATCAAATTAGCTTGGGCCATAACCGTTCATAAAAGCCAGGGATTGACATTTGATAAAGCTGCGCTTGATGTTTCGCAAGTTTTCCTGCCGGGACAAGCATATGTCGCATTATCACGTTTGCGCTCGTTAGAAGGGCTTATTTTGCTTTCTCCGTTGCGCATGAACGGCATTTCAAACGATCAGGATGTGATGGATTATTCGTTGAACAAAGCTTCGGATTCATTTTTAGCCAATGCCTTGCATTTTGAAACCAAGAATTTTATCCATAACTATCTGATCAATACGTTTGATTGGAGCGAATTGGCACAGGAGTGGCGCAATCACCGATTCAGTTACAACGAAAGTTCTGAAGTTTCCGGGAAATCGAAACATGCGCTATGGGCCAAAAAGCAAAACGAAGTTATCGAACACCTTTTGGATCCATCCAGAAAATTCATAGGACAATTGAATAAGCTTTTTGCTCCTGAAACCGTCGACTTAAATCATGTTTCGGAACGCATTCAGGCCGCTTTTAGTTATTTCATGAAACCAATGGACTACCTAGTATTTGAAATCCTTTGGAAAATCGAAGAAGTAAAACGCATCAAAAAGGCAAAGATGTTTTACGAAGAATTGATAGTTTTAGAAGAGGTACAAACCAAAGCCGTGTTGCGATTAATGAAGGCAAAATTATTGATAGAAACCGTGGTTGCGGGCCAAACCATTTCGAAAGAAAAATTGACCTCCTCAGAAATAAAAAATTACATCAGCCGCAAAACGGAAGCGATTCAAAATCAATTCAAAGAACTCAACATTACTTTGATAGATGATGAGAAAGACGTGGAACGCTACACTTCAAAAAAATCAAAAACTGCATTGCCAAAAAAATCAACGGTGCAAGAAACCTACGAATTGTGGGTCGAAAAGAAATCCATTGATGAGATTGCGACCATTAGAGTATTGACCAAACAAACCATTTATTCGCATTTTGTAAAGTTGATACAAACCAAAGCAGTAGCCATTTCAGAAGTTTTACCAGCAGATAAAATGCAGGATTTAACCGTCGCTTTTAAGGGGTATCGCGAAGAATCACTCAATGGGTTAATAGAAAAACACGGTCAAAAATTCTCTTGGGAAGAAGCGAGGATGTACAAAGCGAGTTTGAATTAAAAATTAAAGCGTTGAGATTTAGCAAAAAAACTATTTATCTGATAGGTTCTCCATGTTTAAATATTTTATTAATGTAAAAGTAAAAAACCTGCAATTTTTTTGAAATTTTAACACTAAAATTGTTATAATTATAAATTATAAATTTGACCATTATAGATTTCTAATTTTTATTACTCAATAGGAATTTTGATAAAATCTACATAAGAAATTATTTATTAATTATATTATAAACGTATGAAAACAAAATCAACTAAATTATTAGCTTTTGGAATTGCTTTAAGTTTGCTGAATTTTAATTGTTCTTCCGAAATGGATATTAATTCAGAAAATTCAGGAGCAATATCAAATTCGACTTCTACTTTAAAAACATCTTCTTTAAAAAGTTCAAATAAGTTAAAATTTAAGAAAGAAACTTCTTTATTGATAGGGAGATTACTTTCAAAAAAAGAAGTTAGAGATGAAGTTCTATTTGAAATGAAAAATGTGAGTACTGATGGTGAGGTGGTAAGCTTTGGATATTTGTTAGGTAAAAATAAAGGAATCAGAAAAAATGAAAAAGGAAAATTAACTTCTAAATTATCTAAAAAGAGAAATTTATTTTCTCAATCCTTGGCAAAGGAATTGGAAGATAATAAAGAAGATTATGTGGAAATTAGAGAATTAATTTCTAAGGGTAAAAATCAAGCATCAACAAATAGATTGTCTATTATACAAGATCCGTATTTAGACGACCCATTTTCAAGTGGAGATTTGCAAATATACTCTCCTTATATAGAAGTTAATGGATATTCATCAATTACCTATGATACCTTTTATACTTCTGAAGAGATGGAAGATGGTACTCCTACAAATTCCGGTTATTATTTTAATGGTTATTATGATACTTACATATCTAGCATGGATAATAATTTTATAGATTCTAACCCAAGTTTTATTATATCAACTATTGATGAATGTGACTTAGAAGGAGGAGTATGTACAACAGTAGAATTAGTAGCTGCTGGAATACCACCACCATTGCCTACTGGGCCTATTTTATTAACTTATAGTGTAGACCATAGCAATATACCGGATGCAGATATTATAACATCACGAATACCGATGATAAAAATAAACGGAACAGATTGGATGGGATTTGGGGGTACACATCAACATTTGAGAATTTTTAGGGGGAGTTATGAAGGAGGTATGACTCAAAATGTTGATGGGACGATTGCGGTAACGGGTCTAAAATATCAAATAGGTGAAGATTTTAGAACTAAAAGAAAAAATGCAAGGAAGGAAAATTGGATAACATTTGATAGAGAATTTGATCCTGACTGGAATCAATCGGAAAACACGCAGCAGTTAGCGGTTTTTTCTCTTCATAAATGGCGAGCTACTAAAGAAATTTCTGCGGGTGTAAAATATGGTCTAAAGAAAAATGATAAAGGAGGATGGGAAAGTACACCTGAAGCGACAGGTGCTGCGAGCGTTAAATTTAGCTCTGGGTCGTCTATATTTAGAGCAAATACAGAATTGCCTCGAAGACAAGTGTTATCTTCGATTACTGGCGGTGGTTCGACAGGGCAAACCTATTCCGATGGAGATGTATTATATAATGTAAAATCGATAGGAATAGTGGATTATTATTATAAACATTGGTTCACAGATTTGCAATAAATTTAACAAGTAAGAGGCATTTTGCCTCTTGCTTATTTTAATATATACAATGAAAAAAATTTTTTTTATATCACTTTGGCTGTGTAGTTTTTTTGCTTTTGCGCAAGAAAAGAACAAAGTCTTTATTAATTCAGGACTGAGCATTTATCCGAATATGAAGGAGAACCTAATAAATTTCAATATTTCAGTCAGTTACCATAGGCAGAAGAATGAAAAATGGTCTATGGAATATTATTTTTTATATTCTCAAAACGATTACTTCCCCAGTTTTTACAGTAATGAAAAAGAATTGGATCGATTTATATTAACTGGGAATCCTGAGACAATTTTTGAAGAAACCGAATGGGATTATGTGAAAAATCATGAAATAGGAGCTAAAATTCATTATTCCATTTACAAGAATAGGAAAATTAACCTATCCTTCAACATGGGGTTGGGAATTATTGCATATAAAGACAAATTATTTCGACTTTCATCGATTCAGGTAGATGATAATAATGTCATTTATTCATTTAGTTGGATTGAAGTTAAAGCTGGAGATTATGGTTATACCGCTGGCATATTTCCTGGTATACATGCAGATTATAAAGCAGGTAAAAGTTTTCTTATCGCCTTAGACGGTGGCTATCATAAAACGATAGATAACTTTAGTTTTTGGAATTTTTCTATTGGGATAGGCAGGAATTTTTAAAAATTGAAACGCTGTTTCAAAATTTTTCAAACAGCGTTTTTTAATAGTTTTCTTTCTAAAACTATGTTATATATAAATGTAATTACAAAGATTCAATCAATATCCAAGCCTCTGGATTGTGCTTTATATTGATTTCTTTTTTCGCTTTTTCAGCTTCAGCAAATGTGGCATAACTACCATATAAAACGGGATAATAACCGTTTTTGTTCGGCGCGATTCGTTTAGCATCATATCCTAAACGATTTAAAATTCGCAAGGTTTTATCAGCGTTTTTTTCTTCTCTGTAAACTCCAGCCATAATGTGATAGGGCATTTTTGCTTCCGTAGTCGATTTTACAGCAAGTGTCACCGCAGGAACCGGGCTTTCGATAAAGAAAGTGGCCTGCTGAATTTTATTTTGAACTTGTTTTTGAACAGCAGTTTCAACCAACAACGTTTCTGAGGCGATTTGGTTTTGATACATTGGATAACCGACACTTCCTGCAATTCCTAATCCTAATACAAAAATAGCGGCGTATTTTAAGTAAGAATTTGTAGTTCTGGTTTCTTCAGGAATTAATGTAATTGTTGCTTTTTCTTCAATTGCCTCTATCTCTTTTTCGAAAATTTCTCTTTTTACAAGTGGAGAAACAAAAGGTGCCAACCCAAAAGAACTGGTCAAATAATTGGTTTGATCGTACGGAGTAAAAACAATATTTTTATCAGCGTTTAAACGAAGTTCGCCCACATTTTTTATTGTAATATTTTGGTTCTCTTCGAATGTTTTTTTCCAAATAAAAACTTCGTATTGAATTTTACTAACAGCATATTCATAAGATGTCTTTTCAGCTAAAGCAATATGATTGGCTAAAAGACCATCATTGTTTTTTAGATTAGCATTAAAGGCAATTCTTTTTGTAGGAGGAGAAAACGAATGCGTACTCTCATTAAGTGCTGCCGACTTGATTTCGGTCAAAAAAGCTCCGAAACCTGGCACGGTAACACATTGGTAACGGTACAAAAGCTGTGCGATATATAGTTCGATTTTCATACTTACAAAGTTATACAACCAAAATAGTTATCAAAATTTTATTCACAATTTTTATTAACAATCCGCATAAAAATTTATACATTTCACGTTCAAATAATTAGCATGAAGGAACAGGATTTATTTTATTTATTGGCATTACAAAGAATAGAAGGCGTGGGCGATATTATGGCCAAAAAACTGCTCACGCATTGTGGTTCGGCCGAAGCGGTCTTTACTACAAAGGCTTCAGCGCTAGCGGCTATTGACGGAATTGGTAGTGTGCTGCTGAAAAATTTAAGAGATAAATCCGTTTTCGAAAAAGCAACTCAAGAACTGGAATTTATAAAATCGAATGAAATCAATGCAGTTTATTTTCTGGACGAAGATTATCCGGAACGGTTAAAACAGTGTATTGATGGTCCACTTTTATTATTCACCTCCGGAAATATCAATTTAAAAAACAGACGAATCATTAGCATTGTAGGAACGCGGCAAATTACCTCGTATGGAACGGAATTTTGCCGAAAACTGATCGAAGATTTAGCACCGCTTGATCCTATAATCGTGAGTGGTTTTGCTTATGGTGTTGATATTGTTGCGCACCAACTGGCAATGGAACATAATTTACAGACGATAGGAGTGGTGGCGCATGGTTTAAACCAAATTTACCCGAAAACCCATAAAAAATATGTAGCGAAAGTGGAGCAGAACGGTGGTTTTATGACCGAGTTTTGGAGTTCATCCAATCCAGATAAAGAAAATTTCGTTAGAAGAAACAGAATTGTTGCAGGAATGTCCGAAGCGACCATCGTAATCGAATCAGCCGATAGAGGCGGTTCCTTAATCACGGCAAATATGGCAAATGATTACAACCGCGATGTATTTGCAGTTCCAGGCCGTGTTACCGATAAGTACAGTCAAGGTTGCAACAACCTGATAAAAACCCAAAAAGCAAATGTATTGACTGGTGCCGCTGATTTGATATATATATTGAATTGGGATATTCAAAAGGAATTTAAACCCGTACAGAAACAACTCTTTGTAAGCCTTGACGATGACGAGCAAAAAGTCTACGATTACCTCCTTAAAACCGGAAAAGAATTGATGGATATTATTGCTTTGCGCTGTGATTTCCCTATTTACAAAATCTCAGGAATGCTTCTAAATATGGAGTTAAAAGGCGTTATAAGGCCATTACCAGGCAAATTATTCGAAGCAATATAAATGCGACAATCGAGGGTTTTTTGTTAAAACAGCACCTTAAAAACAGCGTTAATTTTTTTAAAGGTTATTGCAGAAGTATGTCCATAGAAATCATGCAGGTGTTTTTTTAGGAGCAGCACATTTTTTGCATAGCACCCGAGTTGTCCCGCTGTACGTTTCAATCTCTTATGCCGAACCCCGTCACAAGAGGATTTTCACTACCATCTGGGCTAGGTGAGAACGGTTTGTTTTCATAACAAAAAAACAGGACTACCGTTTTGTAATACTGCTAGTTGAATTATTCGTTTTGCAAGCACCGCGTTTTGTTTAGACCTAACAGTTTTTTAAAACCTGTTAGGTCTAAGTCCTTATTCAACTCAGGATTTTGCAATTGGTGCACACTAGAATAGGAAACAAAAAACAAATTTAAATACTTCATTTAAAATAACTTAAAAGCTTCAAAAAATGAATCTTCTTTCTTTCAAGAAAATCTATAACCTTTTAAAGAATATAACTCAGTGACCTGTTTTGTTTGTACAACTTTGTGGGTACGAAATGCAATTCCTCGCTATCGTAAGTAGAGACATATCCTCGCGATCGGGTTTGCTCCCCGCTAAATAAAAACTACCGCTAAAAAGTCTTGTTTTTCTAAATCGGGAGATGCCACTTCTATCGGTGCTAGGAGAGAACTTTTTGTTTTCATAACCTCAAACAGCAACTTGGTTTTGTGAACATCTAACAGGTTCTTAAAACCTGTTAGTTATTATTTGTTAAGCACTACTATGAGTTATAAACACTATTCCAATAAATAAAAAGCCCCGTTTTCTTTTTACTGAAAACGGGGCTTAATAATATTAAAAGCTGGAAAGTATTAATTGGTTTTAAATTTCCAAATTTGTCCAGTAGTTTCTCCACCTTTGTTGTCTTTGACTACTATTTTCCAATAATATTCTTTGCTAGATTCTAAGGTAACATCAAATGATTTTGAAGTACTATTTTCCTTGATTTTTGTCGTAGGATTTGCGCTAGTTCCAAAATAGATGTCATAGGTTAAAACATCAGTAGCATCAACATCAGTAGCGTTCCATTTTAATGTAGTGGTTGAAGTATTCAATACCACATTTTGAGTAGGTGCAACTAACTCAGGCACAAACGGAAGGTGGTTAATTACTGCATCTCCTGAGGTGTAAAACTTATAGGTTGAGGAATACGAACTAGAAAGACCTTTACTGTCTGTAGATTTAACTCTCCAGTAATAAGCCGTATTTTTTTCTAGATCGATGCTCTTAGTTAAGCCTTGAATATCTTCAGTTTTTACTATTTGAGTGAACTGGTTGTCTTTGGCTACTTGCAATTGATAGGTAATAGCATCGTTATTAACATCGGTTGCTGGTTTCCATTCAAACACAACCGATGTGCTTAAACAAAGTTTATTATCGTCTGGCGCAGTTAAACCAGGAGTAGTTGGAGCCGAATTTTTAACTTCTGGTTCGTCACCACCACCACTACTACAAGCAGCAATCATAAGTCCTGCTATGGATAGATATAGAAAACGTTTCATTTTTTTATTTTTTAATAATTTTAATAAGTTGAGGAGTACCAAGCTCCACTTTAGTCATATAAATCCCAGCTGGTTGATCGTCTAATGAGAGTTGTACTTTTCCATTTCCAACACTGTATTTTTTGTTGGAGATCAATTTACCTTCTAAAGTAAAAATACTGATACTAACTTCCTTGTTTGTTGTTGGTATTTCTATTTCAAAAGCTCCTGAAGTCGGATTAGGAAATGCAGAGAATATTCCATCTAGTGCTGAAATTTCTTTCGCATAAATCCCTTCACAGGCTTTGGCCGTTTTTACTTCCAGTAAACCACTAGTTTTTGCATCTACAGTAAAAGAAGTAGCATTGGTTTCAAATTGTTCCACTCCGTTCAAGAAAACTGTATAAGGAGCTGTTCCTGTTGCAATTTCAACTGCTATTTTTTCTGCTACCTTACTTGATTTTCCTGTGATATTCGCTCCTTTTGGAATATTTATAGTAAAGATTTGCTCAAAAGTTTCACCAGGGATAGTGATTGTAACGTTGTATGATCCTGGAGCTAGATTGGTTACTTTTAAACTGTTATTGGTAAATGTATAAGAAGTTGCATTTATTGTCGCTTTATATCCATAAGCTACTGTTGCAGTAATATTTATTTCGCCATTGTTTGTATTAAGGCAAGTTTCACCTTTTGATTCAATTGCGAAATTGTTTGAAGGTAAAAAGGAACATTCCGTGTTAAATGTTGCCCAACTGTCTTTATAAGTTGTCCATTTTGAATTTGAATATGTAACGTCATCAACAAGGATACAGTTGAGATTTGGATTGTTTCTAAAAATCATAAACTCGTCCATTTTAGAATTGTTCCCATTCTTTAAGTTTAATTTTACTAATTTATTACTACCACAAGTAAGTTGTAATAAATTTGAATTCTTAGACACATCAAGGTTTGTCAATTGATTAGAACCACAATATAATCTTTCTAAAGTTGAATTTTTAGAAACATCTAGACTTGTTAATTGATTACCATCGATGCTTAAATGTTTTAAAGTAATTTTTTGTGACAGATCGATACTTTTTAATTGATTAAAGTCGCAAATAAGAGCTTCTAAAACTGGGTATTTCGAAAGATCTATGCTTGTTAGTTTATTAGCTTCGCAGGAGAGTATTTTCAAAAGTGTATTTGCAGAAAAATCAATACTGGTTAAGGCATTTCTATCAACATCTATGTACCATAAATTTTTGTTTTTAGATACATCAAGTCCAACTACTTTTTCATTGTAGCTAAAATCTAAGTATTCTAAAGCAAGGTTTTGAGAAAGATCTATACTAGTTAATAATCCCTGTTGCAAAGTATAATAGGGAGCTTGGCTAGAGCCAGCCGCAATCAAGCGAGTGAGTGCTTTATTTTTATTTACATTCAAGATTGTTAGCCTATTAGCAGAACAGTTAAGTTCATTTAAAGCTATATTTTGAGAAAGATCTATATTTGTTAAGCTATTATAAGAAAAGTTAAGCTTTGTTAAAGCCGTATTTTGAGAAAGATCTAAACTCGTTATTTTATTATATTCACAATACAATTCGCTTAAAAATAAGTTTTTAGCAACATCTAAAGAGGCTAGTTTGCTTTGATTGCAATCAAACACTTTTAGTAATAAATTTTTAGAAAGATCTATGCTTGTAATTTCTTTATTATTAGGGAGTTTTAAAACTTCTAAAGAAGAAAAATCTTGAATTCCAGTTAAATCTTTAATTTTATAGTATATATTACTTGAATCATAAGTACTCAAATCTAGATTTTTAATATTTGAAATTGTACGGGTCAATACTTTTCCATCTTCAACTCCATCTATATTTAGTTTGATCAATGCTTTTTCAAAATTGATGTCTGGTATAAGAGTATATTGAGGTGTTGCGCATTGTGTATTTGTAAATTCTACATGTTGATCCTTATTAGTTGACCAATTTGTTGTTGAATAACTTACATCATCTACAATAATACAATACAAGCTAAGATTATTCTTGATAAATAAATCTGCAGGTTTTATATTGGTATTATTTCCGTTTTTTAAATTGATTTGTTCCAATCTTGGATTATAAGCACAACCTAATTTTATTAATGCGATGTTTTTAGATAAATCTAAGGTAGTTAATAGGTTTTGTTGACATTCTAATGTAGATAATTCCAGATTATTTGAAAGATCAATCGATGTTAATTTGTTAGCATAAAAGTCAAGTTCTTTTAAAGCCAAATTTTTAGAAAGATCAAGCGTGGTTAATTGGTTGCCATAACAAGAAAGAGCTGTTAAATTCACAATTTTAGAAAGGTCTAACGAGGTTATTTGGTTAGCATAACAAAAAAGTTTTTTTAAAGGCAAATATCCAGAAAGATCAAGCGTAGTTAATTGATTATAACCACAATTTAGTGTAGTTAAAGCCAAATTTTGCGAAACATCAAGCGAGGTTAATTTGTTGAAACTACATTCAAGAGTTGTTAAATTCACGTTTTTAGAAAGATCAATCGATGTTAATTTGTTATCCCAACTTATAATTTCTTTTAAAGCCACATTTTTAGAAAGATCAAGTGTGGTTAATTGATTACCGTTACAATGTAAATTAGTCAAAGCCAAATTTTTAGAAATATCTAGAATTGTTAATTTGTTACTATAACAATATAGAGTTTTTAACGATACAAAATCCTGTATTCCTTTCAAGTCTGTTATCGAACTAGAAGAAACATCCAATGAAGTGACTGATGCTATACTTGAAGTCAACACCTTACCATCCGGACTACCTGAATCATGCCCAAGTGCAATTAATCGTTTCTCAAAATTTAAATCAGGGATCAAGGTATAGGTAGCACCAATTGTCGCCACATCAACCACAGAAACATTGTCAACTAAAATTTTTGAGTTCAGCGTACCGGTTGTCCAAATATCTACTTCGATTGATTCGCTAGCGGTTGGGGTGTAGTCAAATTCTATTTTTCTCCATTCGGTGCTGGACGTTACGGCATCGGTTTTTTTGGTAATTTCTGTTTTAAAAGTGCCTGGTTGGTGATACAAACTTAGGTCAATGGCCGAGAAAGTTCCCGTAACGAGTTTGTGATACATCGTAATGCGATACGTTTTACCAGCTACAACTGGAAAAAATTCACTGTTGATGAAGTTAAAGGTACCGCTAGTAATTTGCATTTTGGTACTCGAGCTTCCATTTTGAGCAGATGAACTTTGCAATACTAATCCGCTAAAAGATCTGAACCATTTGTCTGGTTGTGAGGAGGATGTCCATTTTTCGAAGTTTCCATTGGGCACCAAATTGGTTTGGGCTTGCAAGGTAATCGTCAAAAACAAAAACATCAAAAGTAATTTTGTTTTCATAAAATATACACTGTTGATTTTTACTACAATAGTATGATATTTTTTTAAAACTTTTTGAACTTTTTATCAAATACTATGTTATGTTGGTTTTATAAGCGATTCTCTTTTCAATTTTCAAGAGCAGTTTAATTTCTAGCAATATAAATGTGCTATGTAAACACTTACTGCTTTGTTTTTCTGAACTTAATCTCAGTTGGGAATAGGTCAAATATTTATTTTATACCTAACAGATTTTTAAAACCTGTTAGGTATAAGTTTTCATATAATTTTTGGAAATCACTTTCTGCATAACTGTATTTGCATCAGAGTATTTGAGTGGGTGCGAAGTCGGAGAGATTCGCGCAGCAGCCCGCCGTCTTTAAGTACGTTTTTTTTGAATACTTCGAGCAGCTGGGGATTACTATTTTAATTCTGCTAGAAATTATGCGGGCTTAGACAATGATTTAGATGTTGTAATGTTGGATTTATTTTAGATTGTTGATGCACTGTGAGGGCACGGATTGCAAATCCGCGCTATCGTGTGCAGAGACATATTGCCAGCTGGAAATTTCAAAACAAAAAAGTAGCAATTTTACTTGTTGCTTTTTTGTTTTTATTTGTATTATTTGACTTTGATTGTGGTCACGGAATGCAATTCCGCGCTATCAATATCGAGAATACTCGTCATATCCGAGCTATCGGGCATTCACACAGTACCTAATTTTAATAACATTTTGTTCGAAAAAAATAGACTTTGGGTAGCGAAGAACCTATAAAACACGAAACAGTAGCAAAAACGTTTTCGCTACTGTTTCGTGTTTTAATTTTGTCTAATAATCTGTATCGTTTTTTTAGAACGGGACATAATTATAAATTTAATAATTTTATACTATTGTGGTTTAGTTACGATATTACCATCAAGAATAACAGCGGTTTGTGCTAAGGCGCGGCCAGTTAATGTTGCTCCCGTAGCAAGTGTAACCCCTGTCTGGGACAATATTACACCTTTAAATTGTGCGGTTGTACCGATATTCACAGTGCCTGCAACCTGCCAGAAAATATTTTTGGCTAGTGCTCCTCCGCTTAGCGTAATTTTTACTCCTGGGCTTACCGTAAGATTTCCTGCTATCTGGAATATCCAAACATCCGTTGCGCTTCCTGAAATTATCAAGTTTGTAGGCGCAGTAACCGTATTTGTCCATTTATAAAGACCCTCTGTAAGTGTTTTTCCGCCAATATTTCCAGTACCAAGTTCAGAGAAATCAGGTGAAGGGCGCCCTGCTGCATCATTATAAGCCGTTATCATATTACTTACTGCCGTTGTAAGGTTTGACGATGTTGGGCTTACCATATCTGCGGCAAATATTTTTCCTGTTACCTGTGCAGAAGTTGCGTATCCAGTGGCATTTGTTATAGAAAGCCCTGTGATATACGAGGTAGCTGCGGGACTTAATCCTAAATCACCTGTAATAGCGGAAGTAGGGTTATTGTTGATGGCGGTTTTTGCAAGGATAACATAATTACCCGCTGCTCCTAAGTCAACAGCCGAAAGACCTTGTGAATTAATTCCTGTTGTAAAGTTCCATGTGGTATTAACGGCAAGCGAAATACCTGCAGCACTTTTAGCACCTGAAGTTATAGTAGCTGAATACATCATACCTGCAGTAAAAGAAACTGAAGGTGTAAATGTGGCTGTAGTTCCTGAATAGCCAACAGTACCCAAAACCGTTTTAGTGCCTTGCTTTAAGGAAAAAGTAGTAGTATTAATTGTTGAAGGGTCCATAGTCTCACTAAATGTAATTGATATTACTTTATTGAGTGCTACATTAGTTGCATTGCTATCTGGACTTTTTGCTGTAATTGTTGGAATGGGCTGAGAGGTCGGTGTAAGAGAGTCATTGTTTTCACATCCTACAACTAGCACAACTGCTGCCAGCGTAACTGCTGAAAACATTTTTTTTATTTTAATAATTTTGTTTTGTAATTTAATCATTTTGCGTCTTATTAATTTTCGCTACTGGCGGACAGTTGTGAATAATTTTCACTTAGCAAAGATGAACACCTCTAATCTATACAAGTTACATAATATTATGAGGGAGTTGTATAATTCACACTATTTTTAGATGTTGCACCCAAAGTAAAAGAGGTATATTAAGTGAATGAGTTTCTTTTTCTACCCTTTATTTCTTTCAAATTTAAGTTTTTAATTAACCCGCTGTACGTTACAATCTCTTATGCCAAATCCCGACGCAAGAGGATTTTCACTACCATTGGGGCTAGGTGAGAACGTTTTGTTTTTAGTAAAAAAACAGGACTATCGTTTTGTAATGCTTCTGGTTGAATTATCCGTTTTGCAAGCGATACGCTTTTTTTAGACCTAACAGGTTTTTAAAACCTGTTAGGTCTAATTCGTTATACAATTCTAGTAAATTACTCCAGCTGCTCGAAGTATTCTAAAAAAACGTTCTTAAAAACTACGGGTTGCTGCGCGAACGTCTGTGACTTCGCGACATTTTATATTGTATTGCAGCGCAGATTCGCTGATTAAAAAATACTATAATCTGCGAATCAGCGGTTATTTTAGAAAGGTAATTATATTTCAAAACCCAATTTTTCGCGTACTCTACCCAACACTCCATTGGCAATAGCCGAAGCTTTTCCAGCACCTATTTTCAATAAGTCATCTACTTCAGGAAGGTTGTTCATGTAATACTTGTATTTCTCTCTTTCGGTTTTGAAAGTTTCACAAATTAATTCATACAAGGCTTGCTTAGCGTGACCGTAACCGTAATTTCCGCCAAGGTAAAGTGCTTTCATAGCTGCAATTTGTTCCTCTGTAGCCAATAAAGAATAAATAGCAAACGCATTACAAGTATCGGGATTTTTAGGATCTTCCAGTGGCGTGCTGTCGGTTTCAATACTCATGACTTGTTTGCGCAAGGATTTATCATCTAGGAATATATTAATAATATTATTGGCTGATTTGCTCATCTTTCCACCATTGGTACCTGGAATCAGCATGCTGTCTTCCTGAATTTTAGCTTCGGGAAGTACAAAGGTTTCCCCCATTTGGTGGTTAAAACGTGCTGCAACATCGCGAGTGATTTCAAGGTGTTGCAACTGGTCTTTACCTACAGGAACAAACTCGGCATCGTATAATAAAATATCGGCCGCCATTAACATTGGATACGAAAACAGTCCAGCGTTTACATCTTCCAGTCTATCGGCTTTATCTTTAAACGAATGCGCCAAGGTTAAGCGTTGAAAAGGGAAAAAACAACTCAAATACCACGACAATTCTGCTGTTTGTGGCACATCAGATTGTCTATAGAAAACCACTTTATTTACATCTAAGCCACAAGCCAACCAAGCTGCGGCAGTGCTGTAAGTATTGGTTCGTAGGGTTTCACCGTTTTTGATCTGGGTGATAGAGTGTAAATCAGCAATGAAAAGAAAGGATTCGTTTTCGGGTTTATTGGATAATGCTATTGCGGGGATAATTGCGCCAAGTAGGTTTCCTAAATGTGGTGTTCCGGTACTTTGAACGCCGGTAAGTATTTTTGCCATTATTTCTTTTTTCTTAACCGCAAAGTTCGCAAAGATTTTCGCAAAGTTCGCAACGATTGTAAAGTTTTTCTAATAGGTAGATTTCCAAAGCAAATTCTTTTATTATTATTCGCCTTCGATTTCTTACTTTTGAACCTATGAAAGGATTAAAAATTATTTTTTGGGTACTGTGGCGCGTGTGGTTTTATATTTTAATGGCCATTCCCATATTGGTTATGTTTCCTTTTTTGGTGCTGTCTATATTGACGGAAAGCGGCTATCCTTATTTTTTTAAGATGGCTCGTATTTGGGCAAAAATCATTCTTTTTGGTATGGGATTTTACTATAAAATAGATAAAGATCAAGAAATGCAGTACCAAAAAAGCTACATGATTGTGGCCAATCATACTTCAATGGCTGATATTATGTTGATGCTTGCTATAACTAGAAATCCTTTTGTTTTTGTAGGCAAAAAGGAGCTTTCAAAAATTCCTTTGTTTGGGTTTTTCTACAAAAGAACCTGCATCTTG
This sequence comes from Flavobacterium frigidum, assembly GCF_048286795.2. NCBI lineage: Bacteria > Pseudomonadati > Bacteroidota > Flavobacteriia > Flavobacteriales > Flavobacteriaceae > Flavobacterium > Flavobacterium frigidum. The sequence continues at coordinate 112,304 of NZ_JBLVPT020000007.1, read as the reverse complement.
GTTGACAGAGGGTCTACAAAAAGCAGAATGGAAGTTTTTGATCGGGCGCAAAAAAGAATCAATCAAGGGTTAAGCATTTGTATTTTTCCAGAAGGCGGAGTTCCTGATGATGAATCGATACTGTTAGATACTTTTAAAGATGGTTCATTCCGCTTAGCGATTGAACATCAAATTCCGATTGTTCCCATCACGTTTGCCGATAATAAAAAGCGATTTTCTTATACTTTTTTCAGCGGAAGCCCTGGAATTATGCGTGTCAAAATGCATGATCATATCGAAACTTTGGGCAAAACAGGCGTTGATCGCAAAGATATTCGAGAGGAAGTACGCGACATAATTTACAATCAGCTAGTTGCTTTCGATTCAAATCCAATTAAAAGCTATAACTAACCCCAGAATATAGTCCAATAAATAACGGAGTAAAGCCTCCTGAATTATTTGAAAATGTATTCACTTGGTACTTTAGCATCGGTTCTACATTGATTTGAAATGATTCTAGTATTTTGTATCTAAATCCAAGTCCTATATTCGTACTAAAATGAATCGGATTTAAATTGTTTGCTTCACCTAAATTCACGTTTGTTTCTGAGGAAACTAACGCTATTTTATTTTGACTCAAGAATAAAGTACTAAAACCACCGATTAGGTTAATGCCAAATTTTTTGTCCAATAAGGCATAGGAAACTTCCAATGGGATTTCATAATATCCCATTTTTTGATTGATAGCACCCGTATTTGTTTTTTGTAGGTCCTTTTCAAAAGGTGTTAGCGAAGTAAGCGATGCTGCATTTTTGATTTCAATCAAGGCTTTTGATGAATACCGAATATTGCTAAGGTTGTTATTGACCAGTCCCGTTGTATACACAACGTTATTCGTGTTGTACCCTAACGCCAACCTGTTAAATCCGCTTCGTAAGGCTACTTTTTTTGAAATAGCATACGTTAGTCCAATTCCAAAACTTAAGCTGTTTTCGGCTGTTTTTTGATTTTCTAAAAATTGAGGATCAATAGCAGAACCCCCCGAATTTGGATTTAAATACACCGCCGCAACATTGGGTGTAATGTGCCATTTTTTATTTGGGTTAAGCGCGACAATTTCCTTTTCGGACTCAGATTTGTTTTTAAGAATTTCTTCTAGTTCGTTTGGGGTTTTTAAGGACAGCTCAGATTGATGGGTTTCATCAAGTGCTGCAATCGATATGCGCGGGATATCTGCAGCGTCACTTTTGCCGAAAGGCAGATTTTGAGTGTTATTTTCTAGTACTTGATTATTTTGTAAACGGTTGTTGTCCCCTGCTATTGAATTAGTTTGATTTATCGGTGAATGATTTTTTTGGAAATAAACGACAACAGATTTTTGATTCTTTTCTTGGTGTGAATTGATTTTAAATTGGTCAGGCGATGTATTATTTTTTTCATTTTTTTTCGCGTTTTTAATGGTGTTCACTATAACTTGAGGAATTCTATTTATTTCTAAAGCATTGCGCTCTTTTTTTGTTGAACGAGTGGCAGAATCCTTGCTATCGAACGAATTTTTGATCACTTTAGTTTCTATAACCACATTTTTTTGCATGTCATTTGTAGTATTGGTGTACAATGCAAAGACGCCTAGAAGGAAAGTGGCCGCAATACCGGACGTTTTTATCCAAAAAGGAATACGTTTTTTGTCTTTATCTTTTTCTTTTAAAGCCAATTGAATGTTCACCCATACCTGTTCGCTCGGCTCTGATTCAAAATCTTTGAAGCGTTCTTGAAACAACCGATCTATGTTTTTCTTGTCGTTCATTGTGCCTGTGAATTTGTTTTAATTTTAGTGTGATAGTCTATTTTTTCTTTCAAAATAGCTCGGGCTCTAGCGAGATTTGATTTTGTTGTTCCAGTAGTAATTTGTAACATTTGGCCAACTTCCTTGTGAGAATAACCGTCTAGCACATAAAGGCTGAATACTAGTCTATATTGATCTGGTAACTCTTGAATAATTTGCAGTAGATAATCAATTGATATGTTTTCGTCTTCAATTTCGACATTTTCCTCAATAATAGCCTGGTTGATGACCTCCATGTAGCGAACACCTCTGAATTTTTGAAGTGCATTATTAATCATTACTTTCTTTGCCCAACCTTCAAAAGAACCTTTAAAAGTAAACTGTTCGATTTTGTCAAAAATAAGTATAAATCCATCTTGCAGATTGTCTTGGGCATCGGCATAATTGCTAGAGTATTTTAAGCAAACACCAAATAATTTCTTAGAAAATAGATGGTAAAGTTGCTCTTGTGCCTTAGGGCATTTTTTTTTACAATCAGCAATTATTTGATCTAATCCCACAGATATTGGCCTATTTGTTAGTTGGTAACGGGCACTTCTACTTCTTCAAATTGGTTGACACCATTGGCGTCCTTTCCTTTATAAAATTTAAAAATATACGAACCGGTATTGGTTACATAAAAATTAAAAGTAACTTCGGATTGTGCTGGTACAGTCTGTACGCATGCTTGATCTTTATCAACGGCAGTTTGAATAGCGATGGTTCTTGTATTCAAGTCTTTACTGTAATAAATTCCTTGATAGAAGTGGCATTCTGTAGGTCTTGTAAATTTTAATGTGATTTCGTACGTTTCTCCTAATTTAAAAGTGGTAGGAATGATGAAGCTGTCTATTGGATTGACTTCAAAGCTGTAATTGGGTTGGTCATTGTCTGCGCTACAACTTATTAAAGTCAATAAAATAAAAGTGAGTAAAATTAATTTTTTCATTTGTACTAGTTTTAAAGTTATCAGTATTCGGTTCGTTTTAAGAACTAAAAACAATTTTATTATTGGATGACTAATAATAAAAAAGGTTGCGTTGTTCATAAAAAAAACCCGAGAATATCGGGTTTTAAGGGTTATGCTTCAGCTAATTCTTTTATTCTAGCTTTAATTTTTTCTTCTAATTCATCTGCCAATTCCGGATTGTCTTTGATCAATGATTTAACAGCATCTCGGCCTTGTCCTAATTTGGTTTCGCCATAACTGAACCAAGATCCTGCTTTTTTGATGATTTCAAATTCTACAGCAAGATCTAAAATCTCTCCTGTTTTTGAAATTCCTTCACCATACATGATGTCAAATTCAGCAATTTTAAATGGTGGAGCTACTTTGTTTTTTACGACTTTTACTTTAGTTCTGTTTCCAAGTACGTTGTCACCATCTTTAATTTGAGTAGAACGACGAATATCTAAACGAACTGAGGCATAAAATTTCAATGCATTTCCTCCTGTTGTTGTTTCTGGATTTCCAAACATAACCCCAATTTTTTCTCTTAATTGGTTAATGAAGAATACCGTACAATGTGTTTTACTTATGGTTCCAGTTAATTTACGCAAGGCTTGTGACATCAAACGCGCGTGAAGACCCATTTTAGAATCTCCCATTTCTCCCTCAATTTCACTTTTAGGAGTCAAAGCTGCAACCGAGTCAATAACTACAATGTCTATGGCTCCAGAACGAATTAAATTTTCTGCGATTTCAAGGGCTTGTTCTCCATTATCAGGTTGCGAAATAATCAAGTTCTCTATATCTACACCTAATTTTTCAGCATAATTTCTATCAAATGCGTGTTCTGCATCAATAAAAGCTGCAATTCCTCCTGCTTTTTGTGCCTCGGCAATCGCGTGAAGTGTTAAGGTTGTTTTTCCAGAAGATTCCGGACCGTATATTTCAATGATTCGTCCACGTGGATATCCACCAACTCCAAGGGCTAAATCAATCCCTAAAGATCCCGATGAAATAGTTTCTACTTCTTCAATGGCTTTGTCACCCATTTTCATAACTGTTCCTTTCCCGTAGGTTTTGTCGAGTTTGTCAAGCGTGAGTTGTAGCGCTTTTAATTTGGATTCTTTTTCTGTACTCATCTTCTCTTTTACCTTTTCTTTCATCTATTTGTATTGTTTTATAACTCTAAGAAACTGACAGTAGGACTAGTTGTCCTAAAATGTCAATTGTGTAACATCATTTATTTACGTAAAAATACTTCTTTTTTTAATCAAAATTTTCTCTTTCAATAATATTTTAAATTAAAAATTACAAGTCAATAATGCGATTTAAGTGAACAAAGCTTTCAGTTCCGTTGCATCATGAGGGTTGAGTTTCCCGGCAAGCACTAAACTCAATTGTTTGCGTCTCAAGGCTGCTTCAAAACGTTGTTTTTCTAGTTCAGTTTCAGGTATTATTTGCGGTACTTCAACAGGTCTTCCCGTATCATCCACTGCGACAAAAGTATAAATAGCTTCGTTGGCTTTAGTTTTGTTTCCAGATTCACGGTCTTCTACCCAAATATCAATATAGATTTCCATCGAACTTTTGAAAGAGCGGGAAACTTTGGCTTCGACCGTAACGACACTTCCTAGTGGAATGGCTCTGTTAAATGCTACGTGATTTACAGATGCTGTTACAACTATTCTTCGGGAATGTCTTCTTGCTGCAATACTTGCCGCGCGATCCATTCGGGCTAATAATTCTCCGCCAAAAAGATTATTCAAAGGGTTTGTTTCACTTGGTAAAACTAAATCAGTGAGTATTGTTAAGGATTCAGATGGATATTTTGGATTCATATTTTTAAAATAAAAAGTAAGATATTATTATTTAAGATAATGAGTTTAGTTCAACCAATACACAGCTAGTATTGCGGGGATAAAATAAATCACAATGGTTCTTGCACCATCATAATCTTTGGCAAGGCGCTGGCCAAATAGTAACATCAATAAGGTAACACAAGAAAAAACGGCGCCGTAGAAACCAAAAACCCTTCCGTTATTGATTAATAGTTCGATACAACCGACCACACATAAAATTCCGGAAATCAATTCTAGAATTAAAATATTAGCCAAAGCTAATGGGACTTGATTTTTTAAAGGTGTCTTCGCAAAGTGGCCTTTCAACCAATCGATATTGTCTTTCCAATAAAATAGTTTGTCGTATCCAGATTGTAAAAAAGTAATGGCCAAGAAAATTAAGATTAAGATAGAGGTAATATTGTTCATTTTTTTATTTTTTATGAATTAATCGAGTGAGTTTTATAGATAAATCGGTTAAAATAATTTTGGCGTTTCCGTTGCGCTCAATGTGATACATAGCCTCCGAAAGTTCTGTAAAAATAGCATTGATATTGTTGCTATTTACAAATGGAGCAAATTTCCCAAGTTCAAATTTCTCCACTTGAGGTTCCATGTAGACTAAGCTTGGTATTTGGTAATTCAACAAAAGCGCTTGACGAAACATTTCGATACAAAAATGTAGAAATTTCTTTTGTGTTTCTCTTCCTAAACCCGCTATTTGCTCACTCCACAGAATCAAATCTTGAATTGCTGCCGCATTTCCTTTTGCTCTAAATGCCGCTCGTACCCAATCTACAAACCATTTTTCAAAAAAAACGGATTCGCTATCGGGTTGCAGTAATTGCAATGCTTTGTTGAAATTTCCCTGTGCTTGATGTGCTATTTTCAAGGCTATTTTTGGATCAATATTTTTTTTCGAAACTAATGCTTCGGCGATATTGGCTTCGGGTAATCCATTGAAATGAAGTACTTGACATCGAGAGCGAATGGTTTGAATGATATCTTCCTCGTTTTCCGAAATAAGAATGAAAACTGTTCTCTCTGTGGGTTCTTCTAATAATTTTAATAGTTTATTGGCAGCAGCGGTATTCAATTTATCTGCCATCCAGATAATCATTACTTTATACCCACCTTCATAGGATTTTAAAGCCAGTGATTTTAAAATTTCTTGCGCATCATCTACCCGGATCTCTCCTTGTTTATTTTTCACACCTAATATCTGATACCAATCAAATAAACTAGCATACGGATTTTGCTCCAGAAATTCGCGCCATTCTCTAATGAAATCGATGCTTTTTGGTTTCGTTTTTACATCTTCGGTACTTACGGTGGGGTAAATAAAATGCAAATCGGGGTGCGCTGTTTTTAGGAATTTGATGTTGCAAGCAGGGTTAGAACTATCGTTTTCTGTATTTTGATTGCTGCAAATAATATATTGCGCATAGGCTATAGCCATGGGTAAAGTGCCACTTCCTTCGGGTCCGATAAACAATTGTGCATGTGGAATTCTTCCTAGATCAGCACTTTTTGTCAAATGACTTTTAATATGTTCTTGTCCTAAAATTTCTGAAAATAGCATGAAGCAAAGATAGAAGAAAATGGTTTAGTCTAAAATTTTTATAGGGCAAAGTTTATGGACAAACAGCTTATAAAATGTCTGCTTTAATTTATGGGAATTGCTTTCATTTTTTTCTGGATTGCAATAAATTAGTGTTTTATAGAAGTAAAAACGAGTGTGAACGGCTACCTAAATTTTAGTTATTGATAAGTAACAATTTAAGTACCGATTTGACAAATTATGGTAGATTTAGACATCAATAATATAGTTTTTAAACGCTGTTTTTTTTGTTGAAAAGAGTTGAATAAAATAGTGAATAATTAGTAAAAAGAATGATGTTTTCTGCATTTATTTTTGTAATGTGTCGAGCGAGTAAGCGAATTAAATTGAAAAAAAATCGTTAAAATCAATCTAAAATCTTTAAAAACATAAGTTTATAGCTACGATTTAATGTTGCTAAACAACTAATTTCCATGTTTTTTTTCAACACCAAAATTTTAACTTTATAAAGAAATACCTTATTTTTCCTTAATTTTTTTTGTCCTTTTTTTTGTATGAAAAAAAACCAAAATCAATTTCCGTAAATAATTTATTAACAGGACTTTATGTTAATAATTTGGAATTTACACTGTTTTTTATTAATGTTTTATACGCCAATAAATCTTACATTTTTTTATTTTTTTTATTTTAAATAAAAATATAAATATCCGACTAACTGCTTCTTTTGCCGATCATTTACTTTAATTTTTCCATTTGCAACGTTTTTTTAGTTAAAATAATTAACAGTAAATGTTTTTTATTTTGGTTTTATTGCTTAGTTTTGGAGCATACTACTAATTATAAAGTTCAGATTATGAAGGCAAATATTGTTTTTTTAAGTATTTTTTTAAGTACCGCAAGCGTAGGGTTTTCTCAAAATAAAGTTGTTGTTCAGAGTATTATAAGCAGAGATGCTTCCATTAGAAATTACCACGAGTTAGATGAATTAAAAGCAATGCAAAAAGGGCAACTTTTAGAATTGTATACGGAGCGTTTTAAAGTTTTGACAAAAATTTTACCAAATATCGCTTTGGCAAAAACTCCTGGAGTCACAATTGCAGATCTAGGCATTCCAAATAACTCCGAAAACAAGAAAACGATGGAAGCGCAAGCACTAAGTACTGCGGGTTTTATAACACAAACAGAAGATTTTCAAAGAAAAATGTTGCCTTATTCAGATAAAAATACCTTGATATCAGCAATTTTATTTTATGAAAGCACATTAAAAGCATTACATGAATTTGAAGGTTTGTAGACTCAAGGTCCAAGCTTTTAATTCAATAAATAATTTATTAATTTAATTTTTACATCCAATGAAAAAAATTACTCAAACAATAGCAATGTTTCTTTTGGTGTTTTTCAGTGCGAATGCACAACAAGAAAAAGGGATCACAGGTTTAAACAATTGGTTGAATAACTGGACCGAATTCAAGCCTAACAAGGTGGAGTATGGTGAGGCGAATCAAATACTAGCTGGAAACATTTCAGTCAATACTAAGTTGTTAAAGAGAAACATATACTTAATTCAAGGTAATGTTTATGTAACTAACAATGCCGTTTTAACTATTGAGCCAGGAACTGTAATTATTGGAGACTTTGAAACAAAAGGTACTTTGGTAATAACTAAAGGAGCTTCAATGATAGCAGATGGTTTAGAAACAGATCCTATCGTTTTTACTTCAAATAGAAGTTTAAAAAAAGCAGGGGATTGGGGCGGAATAATAATTTTAGGAGATGCGCCAATCAACAAATGGGGAGGAGTAGCATCGGTTAATCCTGCAAACTCTTATTTAAATCCGTTGTTAACTGCTTATGGCGGATTGAATGCGTCTAGCTCATCGGGTATATTACGATACATGAGAATTGAGTTTGGTGGAGCTAAATTAGCCAACGGTGGTGGAAATCTAAATTCATTATTAATAGCTGGAGCTGGAAACAAAACTGTTATTGAAAATGTAATGGTTAGTTTTTCTGGTGGAAACTCAGTTGAAGTATACGGAGGTGATCTTAATTTGAGCCAAATGATCTCTTTTAAATCGAGTAATGATGATTACAGATTTAATTATGGAGCACAATGCCGAATTACTAATTCTTTAGCAATTCGTTCCTCATTTTTATCCAGTAAATTAGGTTCAAGATGTTTAGACGTAGCATCCTATGATAAAAAAGAAGAAGTTGATTTCGCTAAGAAACAAACGTTTGTTGTAGCCACCAATTTAACGTTGGTGAACAATAGCACAAGTATTGTTGCGGATATTGAGTCAGGTTTGGTAAAAGAGGCCATCTATGTGGCTGAAAATACAACTTTACAATGTAAAAAAACAGTGATTTCAGGATTTAAACCGGCAATCTTATTAGATAGTAGCATACAAATTAATTCAGAAAATCTTAATAAGATTAAATTCGAATCGCTGTATATTAATAATTGTAAAGGCAACATTTTTACAGTTGACAACTCTAATAACGATGATTTGGAAAACCATTATGGACAATCTGCTTTCAATATTGTTTACTCAAGTGGAAATAACTCGGAGACATTTATTGATTTTTCTAACGAGAAAAGACCAGATTTCCGCTTACAATTATCAAAAATTACAGCATCAAAATAGATTGGATGGTAATAATTTGATTAGTAAGCATCATAAATATTGATTTTATAATAAGATATGAAATGTAGCTCCACCGCCATTTTAAATAAATATATTATTTTTTTTATTTTGGTGGTTTTTCCATCGACTGCCTCATTATGTGCACAAGTAGCAATTGGCAAACCCACACTTGGGTTTAGCCAAATTTGTGCTAATCCTAGTTTTAATACTTTTGAAGTTAGTTTCTCATTCTCACCTGCGGGATCTTTAAGCCCAACGAATCAATTTTTTTTAGAACTTTCAGACCCTGCTGGAAATTTTGGAACTCCCATAGCGCTTAATTATACTGAGAAGCCGCTAACAGCTACCCCAACATCTAGAACGTTTGTTTTTTCAGTTCCTACCAATACGGCTGGCGAACTCTATCAATTACGTGTTAAAAGTACAGCTCCAGCTTCTATAAGTCAATTATCTAATATTTTTGCTGCGTACTATAAAATTCAAGATTCACAATTTACTATCAATAATTTCAATGGAACTGCAACTTATTGTACTGGAGGCTCATTGGTTTTAAGGATAGACAATCCAGGTACAGGAACAAACGATTCTCCATTAAAATATCCTTCACTTACTTTTAAATGGTTTAAAGAACCGAGTTTAGTTCCAATAGCTACTACAGCAAGTTTAACAGTAAACCAACCTGGACGTTATTACGTTGAGACTAATTACGGAACATGTACTTCTGATTCCTACTCAAACAGAGTTACAGTTTCTGAAGCTACGGGAGTTACAGCAACTATAACTTCAAGTAAAGGAAACCCTTTTTGTCCTTCAACTGGCCCTACAACGTTGAGCACTCAAACAGGAAATTCGTACCAATGGTTTAAAGATGGCGCAGCTATTTCAGGTGCAATAAGTCAACAATATCAAACAAGTACAGCGGGGCAATACGCTGTAAAGGTTGATTTTGGTAGCTGTAGTTCGACACCTACTATAACTCTAGAAGACGTACCATTTACCAGTTCTTTAAACGTTTCTGCCACAACTATTATAAATGAAGGCGAAACAAAAACGGTTATCGCTACTACTAACGCGATTAATCCTGTTTTTGAATGGTATCGAAACAGTACTATAATTGCGGGAGCAACCACCAATACTTTGGATGTTACGCAAGAAGGTAATTATACTGTTGTTGTAAAACAAACATCAGGTTGTGTTTCCCAAAAAACACTCCCCTTTGAAATCAAATTTCCGTTTGTTGACCCTAACGTCGTTTTGATTCCAAATTATATAAGCCCAAATAATGATGGCGTAAACGATACTTGGATTTTACCACAAGAATATGTGAGCGGATCAAACACAGAAATTGTGTTATTAAATTCAAGAGGCGAAGTTGCTTTACAAACAAATAATTATCAGAATAATTGGCCGGAGAACGAACTTGATTTTAAGTCTGTGAATCCTATTTATTATTACATAATTACAACAACAGACAATAAAGTAAAAAAAGGTTCTATCACCGTAGTCAAGTAGTATGAAAAGTAGGTTTTTAATTTTTGTTTTTTTTTTCTGTTCACTACAGGCGCTCTACTCTCAAGAAGGGGGAGTAGCTTCATTTGACATACCCGTTAGAAATTCGATGAGGTTTAATAAATTCTTATTAAATCCTGCCTTTAGTTTTGCTAGAGAGCAAAACTCATATATTACACTTTTCAACAAAAGAGAATGGGTACAGTTTGACAATGCTCCGCAAACGTATTTAGTAAGTTATTCGGGTCGTTTTAGAGAAAATCAAGGGGTTTCATTGGGCGTTTTTCAACAAAATTATGGGGTACTCACGACTTTTGGTGGAGTAGCCAATTTTGCACAAAATGTGTATTTGGACCAAGACAGCAACCTTACTTTTGGTGTTAATTTAGGTTTTTATAAAAGTGGCATTAATACCGGAAAGGTTATTACCAATTATCCAGATCCAACTTTAGAAACTATACCTTCTAATTCTCTGTTTACTTTAAGCCCGGGGATCAATTATGGAAATGCTTTTTTTGATTTTGGATTGGCCGTAAAAAATGCAGTTCTATTTAATCTTCAGAGTTCCAATTTAGTTCAAGACGATCCATCTCGCAGCATACAAGCGCATTTAATGTATACTGGATTTATTGATAGTTATGGCTTTTTTGACAAAAGTAAATTTTCAGGACTGATTCGTGCTGAAAGTAAAAAAGAGCAGACTATTGTTTCGGGATTAGTAATGTTTAGTATTCCAAAAGGGATCTGGGCACAAGCTGGTTACAACAGTTTTCATGGAGTTTCAGGAGGAATTGGAATAAATGTAACTCCTAGAATAGCATTAGAATATAATTACGAAAAAGCATTGGGTAACTTTTCGCAGTTTGGGCCTTCTCATGAATTAGTTTTGGCTTACAAATTCAAAAGTGATTATAGCGATGATGACGAAGATGAAGGTGCCTTAATACCAGCTGCTGAAGATAGGAGAGCTGCACCTTCAAAAGCTGTTGTTAAACCTACGGTTAAATCAGATGCGGATATTCAGAGAGAGAATGAGCTAAAAGTAGCCCGACAAAAAGCAATAGAAGATGCAAGAGCTACGGCTGATGCACTTGCACAAACGAGGTTAGAGAATGCTGCTAAGGCCAAAGCATTGTTCGAAGAAAATCGATTAAAAAGAGAAAAAATTGCTGCTGATGCTGCTGCCAAAGCGAAGGCAATCGCCGATGCTAAAGTGAAACCAACACCAGCACCAGTTGTTGCAAAACCACCTGTGGCAGTTATACCAGATGCAAAAGCAATAGCTGATGCAAAAGTAAAAGCCGATGCTGCAGCCAAAGCCAAATTAGCCGCAGCTGCCAAAGCTAAGGCAGATGCTGATGCAAAAGCTAGACTAGCTGCAGGAGCAAAAGCTAAAGCCGATGCTGACGCGAAATTGGCAGCAGATGCAAAAGTCAAAGCAGATACTGATGCCAAAGCAAAATTAGAAGCAGACGCCAAAGCGAAACTGGCTGCAGATGCAAAAGCCAAAGCAGATGCTGATGCTCGCGCAAAATTATCGGAAGAGGCCAAAGCGAAACTTGTTGCAGATGCAAAAGTCAAAGCAGACGCTGATGCGAAAGCTAAATTAGAAGCAGACGCCAAAGCAAAAGCCGATGCAGAAGCTCGTGCAAAATTATCGGAAGAGGCCAAAGCAAAAGCTGATGCTGACGCCAAAGCCAAAGCAGACGCTGATGCGCAAGCTAAATTAGAAGCAGACGCCAAAGCGAAACTTGCCGCAGATGCAAAAGCTAAAGCCGATGCTGATGCCAAAGCGAAAGCCGATGCTGATGCGAAAGCTAAATTAGAAGCAGACGCTCGTGCAAAATTATCGGAAGAGGCCAAAGCAAAAGCTGATGCTGACGCCAAAGTTAAAGCAGACTCTGATGCGAAAGCTAAATTAGAAGCAGACGCTAAAACGAAACTTGCTGCAGATGCAAAAGCTAAAGCAGACGCTGATGCGAAATCAAAATTAGAAGCTGACGCCAAAGCGAAAGCCGATGCTGACGCCAAAGCGAAAGCCGATGCTGACGCCAAAGCCAAAGCAGACGCTGATGCGCAAGCTAAATTAGAAGCAGACGCCAAAGCGAAACTAGCGGCAGATGCAAAAGCAAAAGCTGATTCAGAAGCTAAAGCCAAAGCAGACGCTAAAGCAAAACTAGCTGCAGATGCAAAAGCCAAAGCAGATGCTGATGCTCAAGCGAAACTAGCTGCAGATGCAAAAGCAAAAGCCGATGCTGATGCCAAAGCTAAATTGGAAGCTGACGCCAAAGTAAAACTAGCTTCAGATGCGAAAGCAAAAGCTGATTCAGAAGCGAAAGCCAAAGCAGACGTTGATGCGAAACTAGCAGCAGATGCAAAAGTTAAAGCCGATGCCGACGCCAAAGCGAAACAGGCTGCAGATGCAAAAGCAAAAGCTGATGCAGAAGCAAAAGCTAAATTGGATGCTGACGCCAAAGCGAAACTTGCTGCAGATGCAAAAGCCAAAGCCGATGCAGAAGCGAAAGCAAAAGCTGATGCCGACTTAAAAGCGAAACTAGCTGCAGATGCAAAAGCTAAAGCCGATGCAGAAGCGAAAGCCAAATTAGAAGCAGACGCCAAAGCAAAACTAGCTGCAGATGCGAAAGCAAAAGCTGATTCAGAAGCGAAAGCCAAATTAGAAGCTGACGCCAAAGCGAAACTAGCTGCAGATGCGAAAGCAAAAGCCGATGCAGATGCCAAAGCTAAATTAGAAGCTGACGCCAAAGCGAAACTAGCTGCAGATGCGAAAGCAAAAGCTGATTCAGAAGCTAAAGCCAAAGCAAAAGCTGATGCAGAAGCGAAAGCTAAATTGGAAGCTGATGCGGAAGCTAAAGCTAAATTAGAAGCTGACGCCAAAGCTAAACTAGCTGCAGACGCGAAAGCAAAAGCTGATTCAGAAGCAAAAGCCAAAGCAGACGCTGATGCGAAACTAGCTGCAGATGCTAAAGCAAAACTTGATGCAGAAGCGAAAGCTAAAGCGGAAGCCGATGCTTTATTGCTAGCCAGTACAAGAGTGAAAGATGAAAATGCAAAAACGATGGATAATGTAGCGAACGCATTAGAGAAAGATAGAAGAACACAGCAACAATTACTGACTCAATTAAATGAAAAAGTAAGTCAAAAACAAAAGGAGTTAAAAGAATTGAAAGATGAAAATGATTTAAATGACCAAGGAATAGCAAGTGCGCCAAAAGAATATAAAAGCATCTCGGCTGAAGCCAGTGCCTTGGAATCTTTAAAATCAGAAATTCAAATAATCAATGCAAATCAAAATCAATTATTGACTACCTTTAAGAATTTATATGAGGAGCGTACTAAGAAAGTTCCAAACCTAAATGATTCGCTTACACAAAGTTATTTGAAAACAATAAATGAGTTGAAAGCAGAGCAAGCTAAAGCAGAACTTTCTAATACCAATTTGCTAGCAGCTTTAGAAAAAATCAATGTAGAGACTCAAATAGAGAAGAAACGTAGAATAAAGCGTGCTAATTTTGAAAATGAAGATACCCGTTATTTAAAAGATCAAGAAACATTAAAACGAATAAAAGCAACAACATTTACTAGTACAGTAAAAGCCAAACCAGAAGATTTTGATTTTGGTAACGAGCAGGTGAACATGCAAATTATTAAGAATATTAAAAATGTTGAAACTGGATATTATATTGTTCTTGCTGTTCATGCTGATGTAGCAAAAAGAGATACTTTCGTTACTAAAACAGTGTCGACTGGAGAGAAAAATGTTAATTTTTTCTATGATGTAAAATCAACAAATTATTACATTTACACAGAGAAATTTGATAATTTACAACAAGCTACAACAACTCTTGAATCTCGTGGCACAAAACCGTATAATGGTAAAATGGTCATTATTAAAGTAGAAAATTAATTATATATTTTTACCAGAAATGGATAAAAACAACATTCATATTATCTAAAAGAATAAATGCTTTCCAACCTAAATTCAAAAAAACATTCCCCAAAAATGGTTTTTTGAATTTAAGTTGTAGGCATTATAAACATAGCTCCAATGAAAATAGAAAACTACCTACTCAATATTATTTTATTCTTATTTCGAAGCGTTAACATACCCTTCAAAAAAATGGATAATACTTTGCTACCTGTGCTAGTTCTAAACGATTGCAGGATTAAGAAACGCAAACTAATAAAATTTGGTTTTTTTATTGGAATAATCATGTTCCAAATGGGTTCTTATGGTCAAAACATTGTGCCTTTTACGAAAAGATTTAATCAGCAAGTAAAAGGTGATATGTTGGTTATTGGAAACAATACTTTAGGAAAAAGCAATGCTCTTTTAAATGACAATAGTGTAAACGAGAATACCGTGATGCAATTTATTGATATTGATTCTGATGCATCAACCTTTTCTTCAAGTAGTGCCACGCTAGCTGTTCCTCCAGCGACTACTTGTTTCAGGATTGCTTATGCTGGGTTGTATTGGGGAGCTCTAATTAAAGGTTCTGATAGTAGAGCCACTATTACTAATGTAAAATTGAAATTGCCGGGTAGTACGACGTACACACCCATTACAGGAATACCAATTTATGATACACCGGCAGCTAATGCTATTGTACCAGATGCAAACCGTCCTTATGCTTGTTATGCAGATGTAACCGGTTTATTATCGACCTTAACCAATCCTCAAGGAGTTTATACTGTGGCCGATGTAAGCTCCAGTGTAGGTTCAAATGGTATAACAGGTTTAGCTGCAGGATGGACTCTAGTTGTGGTGTATGAAGATCCAACTACAACTACAAAATCAATTACAACTTTTGATGGATTTAGTGCTCTTTTTGACGATGGTCAACTTGATATACCTGTTTCAGGATTTATAACACCACCATCAGGACTGGTTAATGTAAAATTTGGCTTTGCCACTTTGAATGGCGATAAAACCTCAAAAAATAAATTTGAAGTAGGAAATGGAGGTTCAAATGGAGATCCAGTTACTACTACCGAAAGACCTTCTAATAACTTCTTTAACAGTTCGATAACTGATCAGAACGGATACCTTGCAGGGAGAACTCCTAATAGTACCAATACCTTAGGGTATGATACAGGAATAGTAGAGGAGAAAAATGCTACCAAAATTGGTAATAATGCGATCAACGCAGTTATCAGTTTACAGGTGCCAAGAGGGCAAGCTAATACGCTTTTTAGTTTTTTCAATTCATTTTTGATCAATGTAGTGGCGCCAGACATTTCATTGACTAAAGTTGTAGAGGATATTGCGGGAAAAGATGTTGGTAATACAACAGTAAACTTAGGTCAAGATTTATATTATAAAATTGATTTCCAAAATATAGGAAATGATCAGATCACGGCATTTACTTTAGAGGATGTATTACCAAATAATGTCATTTTTAATTTTCCTGCAGATGTTACTTCCTTGCCACTTGGCATGACACTATCAAATGTTACCTATAATGCCGCTACCAGAAGATTAGTATTTACTATTCCGGATGGTATTGTAAAAATTGGTGACCCCATCAACACCATTCGTTTGCATGTAAAAGTAATATCCGATTATAATCAATTGAGTACTGCATGTTCAAATGAAATCAAGAATCAAGCTTTCGCAAATTATAGAGGTATTGTAAACGCTACTCCTGTTGTAGGTGAAGGAAGCTTTGCATCTGTAAGTTGTAATTTTGGTTCCCCAACTTCAACTAATTTTTTAGTTGATATCAATGGTCGAACTTTTAAAAGAACTCAAGTTTTGTGTGGTGCAACAGCAATCCTTTCGGCATCAAATGGGTACAATTCTTATTCCTGGTCCACAAGCCCTACTGGAACTCCTGTTATAAGTACGAGTCAAACCTATACTGCATCTTCAACCGGAACCTATTATGTTAGTTCTACTTCTACAACTGGATGTACTTCTATCAAAGAAGAAATTAACTTAATTCCTTTTGGAAACACAATTACCAATCCTGTTTCACCATATGCAGATGTAGTACCGAAATGTCCTAATAATGGAAAGGACTTGCCTAATATTTTTCTTTGTGGAGCAACTGCAACGCGACTGATCCAGACCAATATAACAGATGCATCTTCAATAGAATGGCAAAAACTAAATGAAGCCACTTGTCCGTCTACGGCTATTGCTAATTGTGCCAATGAAAATTTTGCCGATTCGTGTTGGAATACTATAGCAACAGGTCAAAATTACTCAGCAGATACGGCAGGACAATTTAGAGTGGTATTAAAATATCCAGGAGGTTGCCAAAGTATCTTTTATTTTAATGTTTATAAAAATACGCTAAACCCAACCGTAACTACCAATGATATTATTTGTACTACCAAAGGTACTATAACAGTTGGTGGTGTTCCGTCTGGATACGAGTACAGTTTGGACAAGGTTACATATCAAGCCTCTAATATTTTTACCATAAATACAGCAGGTACCTATACTGTATACATCAGACAAGTAGGTGTAACTACCAATCCTTGTATTTTTGAAGTAAAAAATATATTAATCAGATTAAGAAATTTTACTGTTCAAAAAATTCGAACACAACCGCTTTGTAACGGTAATTTAGGGGCAATTAGATTAGTAGCAGATGATGTTCGTTCTCAATATTATTTCAGTATCAGTAAGGGAGGAACACCAGTTAATAGTGTGGGTCCTATTTTAACAAATGAAGCTACTTTTTCAAATTTAGCAGCAGGAACTTATGCCTACGAAGTACGAACTGACGATGGCTGTATCGAAAAAGGAAGTATTGATATAATTGATCCAGCTAAATTAACAGCTACATCGGCATTGACAAAACCATTAACTTGTGCCAATGGGGAAATAACTGTTTATCCTGTGGGTGGAACGCCACCTTATAAATATTTTGTAAATAGTACTACAGTTTCTCTAACAGTACCTCAAATTGTGGTGTCCAAGCCATTGCCAGCAGGAGGTGTTTACAACATTACTGTGGTTGATGCGAACAATTGCTCTACGGCAACTTCTATTACCGTATCCGAAATTCCTAAACCCGTATATACCGTAACTCAAACAGATGTAAAATGTTATGGAGATAAAGTAGGGGTAATTAATTTTAATGTGACTAATGCTAATGGTTACACATTAGCGTATAGCATCGATAATGGTACTACTTACTTACCTACTGCTACTTTTTCAAATCTTGCAGCAGGAACTTATAATACCATATTAAAATATTCATTAAATGGTGTAGATTGTTTTGATACTATGAAAATCATCACTATCGCCCAACCATTAGAGGCCGTAACAGCGTCTGCTGGAGTTTCTGAATTAGCTGGTTGCGGGCCATCTGGCGAAGGTAGAGTGCGTATTACTAACCCGCAAGGAGGAGTGGCACCGTATGAATTTAGTTTTGACAATCAAGCTAGTTGGACTACAGTAAATAATGCTTTAAAATTACCAGGCACTTACATATTGTATGTACGAGACATTAACAAATGTATTTTTCAAGCTTCGGTAACGGTAGATCCTGAACCTGCTTCCCCTATAATAAATGTAGACACACCAGTAGATTTTAATTGTGATGGTACAGCAACAAGTACCGTAACAATTAACAATCCGGGTGGCGTAACCTATACATATGATTACTATATGGATGGTATAAAAAACACCAATACCCCAAGTAATGTATTTTTGAATGTGTTGCCTGGAACTCATAAGGTTACTGTAGAGTATAAATTAAATTCTGTTACTACTTTTAGTAATTTATTATTTGAAGATTTTGGAAAAGGCGGGTACACTACTAGCCCTGGAATTAATCCAGCCTATTGTTTTGAGAATGAAACAACAATACACGACGCTACTTATAAATGCAACAAAGATCAATTTATAAATGACGGTGAATATGCCGTTGCAAGTTCTATAAAAACCACTTTTGGTGTTTGGATCAAAGCTAAGGATCATACCTTACCTACTGATCCTTTAGGCAGATTTTTATGCGTAAATGTGGGAGGTTCTGCCGGAGTAGGTGGCGTTTTATACAGTAAAGCCATCAAAAATGTGATTCCTAATCAAGATGTAAAAGTGTCTATCTGGGCCGAGAATTTAATTAAAAAGACATCTCCTGGTCTAGGCGACCCCGATTTAACGATTCAGTTATGGAAAGATTACGGATTGCCTACAGCGGTACAAGTTGGTGTCAGTGTTAATACAGGAAGTATTCCTAAAAGTGAGAAATGGGAGAATTATGTACTAAGTATCAATCCTGGTAACAATACAGATTTAACATTCTTGGTGCGATCTAATAGTACCGTAATAAATGGTAATGACGTTCTTATTGATGACATTAATGTGTTCCAACTTCCTAAATCGTGTATTACTACTAAAGATTTTACAGTTATAGTTCCTACAGGAAAAGCTTTTACAGCACAAATTACAGGATCTAAAAATGTTACTTGCTTTGGTTTAACTAATGGCGAAATCACCATAGCTGCTCAAAACTTTGATGCATCAAAAGGTTTCCAATATTCTAAAGATAATGGCGCAAATTGGGTAACCACAACAACTTCTCCAGTAACATTAACTGGTTTAGCAGCGGCGACCTATGCTGTTCTTGTACGACCAAATTCAACTTCTGCAGCCGCTTGTACCAAAACGTTTTCACAACCTATCACAGCACCTACTGCCGTTACTTCGTCAGCCTCTATTATATTACAAGCTACTTGTAGTACGGGAGCGACTATTCGCGCCGTGGGCGGCGGAGGGACACCAGCGTACCAATATGAATTGCGTGCGGCAAACGGAACAACTGTAGTTACCGCTTTCAATAACAACAGAGATTTTACTAATGTACCAGCAGGTGATTACACCGTATTTGTGCGAGATGCTAACGGCTGTACCAATCCAACAGGAATTGCAATTAAGGTAAACGCTCCGCCATCGGTAACCGCAACACTAGATGCTTCAACAGATTATTGCTATACGGGAGCAAATCCAGCGACTCTGGTTGTCAATGTAAGCGGCGGTGTAGGACCATTTACGTATAAATTAGACAGCAGTGGCTCAATTAGTTCAGCATTGACGACCCTTTCATTTGCTAATGTTACTCCAGGAACGCACACTATTCTGGTGACCGATAGCAACAATTGTACTTCGACTATTTCGAACATCGTTATAGCACCTGCAGTAGCATTCAACCTATCTTTATTGCAAGACTTAACCTGTTTAGATGACGCCTCAATTGGGAACCCAATAATTACTGGTGGTTATGGCGCTCCATATACGTATACAGTTTCGTATAATACAACAACTCCAACAGCAGTGACCTCATTCCCATATACCGCTACAGTTCCTGGAACCTATGTATTTACCGTATCTGATGCTAAAGGATGTCCTGCTACTAGCAACACGATCACTGTAACACCAAAAACAACTCCTACGCACACAACCGTAAAAACCGATATTACGTGCAACGGGCTCAATAACGGAACCATTACCGTAACTCCTTCTGGTGGTTTTACCACAACGTATACCTACGCCATAAAATTAAGTACGGCTACCACATTTACCACACAAACTACCAATCAGTTTACCAGTTTAGCTGCAGGTACGTATGATATCAATGTGATCGATAGCAAGGGCTGTTCTTCCTTAATAGTTCAAGTTACGATTGTCAATCCTACAGCCTTAGTAGTTTCGGCTTCGGCAACTGCTTTTACTTGTAGTACTACTAATACCAAACAATCCGCAACGGTGACTATTGATTTGCCTACAACAGGAACATCGCCTTATAAATACAGTTTCAATGGAGGTAGTTTCACTAACACCAATACACTTGTCGTAAATGATAATGGATCCGATCAAACCATTAATTACGCAGTAAGAGATGGTAGTAATTGTGTTACTACAGGTAGTATAACTTTGAATAGACTTAACCCACCAACTATTGCTACCATTACCAATACGCCAATTTATTGTGTACCTGCATCAAGTACAACTAGTGATGTAACGGTACCGGTAACTGCTGGAACAGGAGTAGGAACTATTACATATGCTATAACTTCACCAGCAGCTGCTGCAACAAACACCACTGGAGCTACCACAGGAATCTTTACAGGATTAACAGCCGGTACTTATGTATTTAAAGTAACCGATGCCAATGGTTGTTTTGCCAGCAAATCTCATACCGTACCTGCACTTATATCAATTGCCGTTACCGCTACTAAGTTGAGTGATGTAGATTGTTTTGGAAACACTACAGGTTCTATTCGTTACAATGTGAGCGGTTTTTCAACAAACTACAGCTATACTATTAATGGTGGATCTCCAGTAACAGGACAAACAGCAAGTACGTTTAACTTAAGTGGTAGACCAGCTGGAATCTATAATGTGGAATTTACAGATAATACTACAGGATGTATTGCTCCAACGTCTATAACTATAAATCAACCAGCGGTTGCATTATCTGCAACTTATACAACTGTAAATGCAAATTGTTTTGTAACGACTTCTAAAGTTACGGTTACTGCAAGTGGTGGAACGCCATCGTATACTTATTTGTTTAATACTAGTGGCAGTTTAGCTGGAACGTATACAAGCTCTAATGTTGGGAATTTAGATCCAAGTTTAACGTGGTATGCTCATGTAAAAGATGCCAACGGTTGTACGGTTACTTTGACATTAATTTTGGCAAAAGACCCAACACCAACGGTTACTGCTTCGGGATCAGGATGTTTAGGAACTCCGGGCGGTTATACTATTACAGCAAATAATACTACACCAGTAGCAGGAATTATAAATCCTATTACTTATAGTTTAAATGGAGGTGCATTTCAAACAGGGGATGCCTTTACCATCGCAGCAGCTGGTGATTATACCATCAGAATGCGAGATGGCAACGGTTGTATTGCAACTGCTGCAGTTGTGACCGTAAACCCTCAATTAACCTTAACAGCAGTATTAAACAAAGATATTACGTGTAGCGCACCTGCTCCTGCTCAAATTACATTGACACCTACAGGTGGTTCGGGATCATTTACTTACGAGTCTAGAGAATCTGCTGGCACATATGTTCCGATGCCTGGCAACGTATTCAATACTAGTACACCAGGCAGCTATACATTTAAAGTAATAGATACAGTAACAGGATGTCAGGCCGTTACAACTACCGCTATTGTGGCAACCACTCCAATCGATCCAATAATCACTATAGTTAATCAAACAGCTTTTATCAAATGTAATGGAGACGATACCGCTGCTATAACAATCACTATTGACAACACAAAAGGACAATCTCCATTTGTATTTAATGTGCAAAGAACAGCACCAACAGCTCAAAACTATGGTACGCAGACTTCAGGTTTATCTGCGGGAGATTATTTGATTACTGTTACTGACGCTAAAGGTTGTACGGATACAGAAACGATAACTATTGGTGAGCCAACAATAATTAGTTTTACTAGAACGGTTACACCAATCACATGTAATACTTTAACAGGGGTTTCATTAGGATCAATAACTATCAACACTGTTTCTGGTGGAACACCAAATTATATTTACCACGTAACAGGTGTAAATGGGTATGATAAAAAATTTATAAATCAAACAGGAACAACAGCTGTTTTTGATGTGGTTGATTTTGGATTGTATCAAATAATCATAACAGATGCAAATGGTTGTACTGTTTTTGAGAATGATATTCTAGTTGCTTCACCACCAGATGATCTAGATATTGATGTTACTTTAGCAGCAGCGACTTGTACAGGTTTGGGTTCTGCTGAGGTTGCAATCGGTACTGGTCCTAAGGCCTCAATTACAGGTACTGGTCCATTTTATTTTAGTTTGTACACTGGATTAGCTCCAGCTTATCCAGCTGGAACTTGGTTACCAGAGGACGCTCCAAACAGTAAAAAAGCGATTTTTAATAATTTGATACCTGGAGTATTATATACATTTGTGGTCTATGATGCTGATGCCGTCCATGGCGGAACAGGTACTGGTTGTTATTACTACGAAACTGCCGCATCTCCAATACCAACGAATTCTACTATAACAGTCAATCCCTTAACAGCTAATAATATTACATGTAAAGGAGCGGCCAATGGTAGTGTTACGTTCACAATAAATAATCCATATCTTGTAGCCACGCCAGTAACTTACCAAATTTACAATGCACAATCGGTAACTCCAGTGGGTCTTGTTGGCTCGGGAATGCTTCCTCCTAGTGGAACACTAGCGGTTTCTAATTTTGGTGTATTGCCATTTGGTAATTATTTTGTTTTGGTTACCGAAGATGTTGGAGCTACAAACGCAGGATGTAGTATTTCATCAGCGCCATTTAACATTACTGAATCAGCTATCGATTTATCAATAACAGCACAAAAGATTAAAAAAATCAATTGTAATGAAGATGGTATTATTGCTGCTTTCGCAAAAGATGGAACATCTCCTTATACGTACCAATATTTATTAGACACTGTTCTTCCTGCGCCAATTGCAACTTCAGCAGGTTGGATCACAAATACAACATTTGCTACAAGTGTTGAAGGTAACTACATTGTTTATGTAAAAGATGCGTATGGTTGTATTAAATCAGCTCCTGTAACTTTAGACGCAGATGCTGCACCTGCAGTTACAGCGCCAGTTGCACCAATTTGTTATGACGGAAATCCATTTACAATTACTTTTTCAGGAAATATTGATCCTGCAATTGTAGGAGCTCCTACTTATAGTGTAAATGGAAGTGCGTTCCAAAACTCATCAAGTTTTACTTTTAATGCAGCAGGAACGTACAATCTAGTGATTAGAGATGGTAATGGTTGTACTGACGATGTAGATTATATTGTTTATCCTCAATTGCAGTTGACGCCAACTTTAACGAAACCATTAGATTGTTCTGGAACACCAAATGCAACCATCGCATTGAATACCATCGGTGGAAACACAACACCAGCCCCAAATTATACGTACGAAGTTAACTTTAACTCTGGTGGTTTTGTAGCCGCTACTACTCCTTATTCAGCCGCTGCTCCAGGCACTTACGAGTTTAGAGTAACTGATGCTAACAATCCTACACTTTGTCAAGCAATAGCAACTATAATTCTTGATCCAATTCCAGCTACTGTTATTGCTACTCCTGTAGTGACTAACGTAATTTGCAATGGTGAAAGCAACGGAACCATTTCGGTTACAGTAACTTCAGGTGAAGGGCCTTATACGTATTCGCTTTCGGGCCCAACTACAAACGCTTCTGGAGATGCTTCGGGAGTTTATACCGATTTACCAATAGGGAACTATACGGTTACAGTTCGTAATGCTAGAGGTTGTTTACAGGCTTCAACTTTAATAACAATTACGGAGCCTAATGCTCTTAACGCTACAGCAGTAGCGGATGTAAACAGCAAGTGTAGCAACACTACTGTAATTACGGTAACTGCAAATGGAGGAACTAAAACAGGAACGGGATCAGGCTACACCTATAACTTTAATGGTTTAGGATATAGCAGTGACAATACCTTCACGATAAATAACACCACTAGTGCTGCATCTACAACAATTAGTGTGAAAGATGCTAATGGTTGTACTTTTGATTTGGTAGCAGTTCCTACCCCTGAATTATTGCCACCTACGGATTTAGTTTTTAAAATTACAACAGCGCCGACCTGTCCTGCTGCTACAGCAACGGTAGAAGTATATGCTACAAGTGGTTATGGAGCATTAAACTTTACTATTATAACCTTCAATGGAGCTGCTCCACCTTTATATCCTACGCAAACAGCAAAAGGTAAAAATGTTGCAACTAGTTTTGCAGGACTGCCACCAGGCGATTATATGTTTCAAGTAACGGATGCAAACGGTTGTTCGTACCAAGAATTAAAGTCTGTTGCTAGTGTAACAAACATAACAGCAGCAGCAAAAGCAACGACTGATGTAACTTGTTTTGGTTTTGCTAATGGTACTGCTACATTCGACATTGCTAATTTCGGAGGAACATACAGCTATACTTTTGATGGCGGTAGCGCAGTTCCAGGTGTAAATAGTGCACAATTAACTTTCAGTGGTTTAACACCAACTACACATACGCTTGTAGTAACTGATCAAATTACAGGTTGTTCCAGTACGGTAAACGTTACTATAAATCAGCCTGCTGCAGCACTTGACTTTAACAGCACGGCAACAAATACGTATTGCACTACGGATACGGCAACTATTATAGTTGTGGCATCAGGTGGAACCTTAAATTATAAATATGCTGCAGTGATTGCAGGTTCAACACCGCTAGCAACTGATTACGGATCTAGTAATACACTTGTGGTAGATACTAATGGAGGAACCAATATGTTGTGGGATGTGTACGTAATGGACGCTAAGGGTTGTTCAATTAACAAACCACAAACGATTGCATTAGACGCGAGTCCAGTCGTTACATCAGCAGTAGCCACGCAGTGTCCGAGTCCTACAGGAACGTATACCATTACAGTAACAGCTTCGGGCTTTAGTTCAGCGCTGGAATATAGTGCGGGTGGAGGTAATTTCCAAACTGGAAATGTAATTACAGTCAATGCGCCAGGAAACTATCCTATTACGGTACGCGATGCAAATGGATGTATCTCAGTAGCAACTGTTGTTTCTATAGTGGATCCTTTGATTTTAACACCAGTGGTGACCAAACCAGTATCTTGTGCTAAAGGAGACGGACAAATATCCGTAAGTGCTTTAGGTGGTTCAGGAAATTATGTGTACAATATTGATGGTGGCGGTTTTGCAGCGGTAACAGTGTTTAACGCGGTTGCGGCAGGAAACCATACTATCGGTGTTCGTGACACGACGACTTTATGTGAGGTATTTGTAGATGTAAACTTGCAAGCGGCTACAGATATTACGGGATTTGCTTTGGCTAAAACCGATGTAACGTGCAGTGGCGGAAGCGATGGAACAATTACGGCGACTTTAGCCACACCTGCACCAGGCATAAACGATAATCCAGTGTACAGGTACACGCTAAACGGAATAACAGTAGGCGGAGTAGCAGTAAGCAGACTGTCTCAAGACTCACAATTATTTAGTGGTTTAGCCGCTGGAACCTATACTGTAGTGGTTACTTCAAGTAGAGCATGTACAGCTACTCAAACTATAGATGTACTCGAGCCAGGAGTACTTGTTGTGCCTGCGCCAACAATTGTACAATTTGGTTGTACATCTGGTAACACAGGAAACCTCGCTACGATAACAGTGACAGGAGTTATGGGTGGTACCACTCCATATTTGAATTATGAGTTTATCAAAGTAGTAGGTACTACAAATACACAAGTACAGTTTAGCGCTAGTAATGTGTACACAGAAGGAAATCTTCTAGGAGGTTCATACCTTGTAAACGTATACGACAGTAAAGGTTGTGTAGGCACTACGACTGCGCCAATTACAATTGCATCGTATGTTGCGCTCGATAAAGTAAATGTGAAAGTAGATCAAGCAATAACGTGTTCTAATCTAGAAAATATCACCGTTACAGCAACTACGGTTGGTGGGCCAGCACCTAATCTAGAATATACGCTCGTAGATATCAATGCCACTACCAATACAACGGGTACTTTTTATCCAAGTCAAACCAATACAACGGGTGTATTTACGAATCTACCAGTTGCTGATTATTTAATCACGGTGAGAAACTTAGATACCAATTGTGAAATACAAGGAGTGCACTATGTAAATGAACCAAATACATTTGATCTTGTTGTAAACGCGACGACAGATATAACGTGTTTGAATGATACTAATGGAACTGCAACTATAACCTTTGTGGATCGATTGATTACAACGACACCACCAAACGGAGATGATGCAGGTGCATTTACGTATACTTTACAAGATGCGTTGGGTAACCCTGTTCCGGGAGGAAGTTCCGTTAATGCTGGACCAATTACTATTACAGGTTTAGCTGCAGGAACCTACACTATAACTGCTAAGTTGTCTCAATCACCAAATTGTGAAGTAACTAAAAACTTTACAATAGGAGCACCAAGTGCAGCGCTTGACATCACCGAAACCCATACAGAAATCACTTGCGTAGCAGGTAATAATGATGGTTCGATTTCAGTAAGTGCAACAGGAGGATGGTCTGGTGGCTATGTGTTTGAAGTGCTTAAAGATGGTGCGCCATTTAGCGCTTACAGCGACGTGACCAATTATACGAACTTAACTGCAGGAGTATATACGCTTAATGTAAAAGACAGCAAAGGATGTAGAGATACGGCAACCGTTACTTTAGTAAATCCGACTCCAATAAGCATTACAGCCACACCAGCAACGCAACTGCTAACGTGTTTTGGAGATAAAACAGCAAGCATACAGGCGACTGGAGTAAGTGGTGGTCAAGGTACCAATTACTTATATACTTTAAATTATGTATCGTTTACACCGGCTTCTTCCTCTGGACCACAAGCTTCGGCGGTATTCAACAATTTAGGAGCAGGAAGCTATTCGATTACAGTTACAGATGGTTGGGGTTGTAGTGCTACATCAGCAACGGTAGTTGTAAATGGACCTACAGAGGTCAAAGCTGATTTGGTGTTGTCGCGTTCACAAACGTGTTTGACATCAAGCCAATTGACACTAACCGCAGCAGGAGGAACACCACCTTACACCTATAGCGCTGATTATACAACCTATTCAACAACTCCATTTGCAAGTTCCATTTCTATTAATGTTCCAGTAGGTACATACCATTATTTCGTTAAAGATTTTAATGGATGTGTGTCAAAGGTTTCAAATGATATCGAGATCCTGCCTTTAGAGAAATTAGTAGTCAATGTAGATTTAACCAATGCCAAAATTTTCTGCAGAGGAGATTTCACAGGGGTTATTGTAGCCAAGGCTACAGGAGGCCTTGGAAATTACAATTATACTTTATTAAATGGTTCTGGAGTAGTTATTGTCCCTACACCTGAGCAAATTACCCCAGGTCGTTTTACAAAGTTAGGGGTAGGTTTCTATCAGGTACGAGTAGTTAGTGGCGATTGTAATGAAGTTTCTGCTGTTATTGAAATTAAAGAGCCTCTACTAGGAGTTACCTATACCGTAAATAAAACAGACGTAACTTGTAATGGTCAAAACAACGGTAGAATTGATGTTTCGGGTACTGGTGGAACTGGTAAAATAATGTATTCAATATCGGATCGTTCTGACCAGTTTTTTGATGATGGTATTTTTGAGAATTTGGCGCCAGGAAGTTATAAAGTCATTATTCAAGATGAAAACGGTTGTTATGAACCTTTTAATTTTAAAATTGATGAACCACCGTTGTTATTCGGTACGCTGCAGCCAAATTCATTAATGCCAGAAATATGTGCGGGTGACAAAGATGGAGCTTTTAGTATTACGGTTGCTGGCGGTGTTAATCCGTATAGCGTAAGTCTAGATGCAATCAAAGGGATTTATACACAAGGTGTAGCGGGTCAAACGGATTTTGATTTCACCAATCTTTCAGGTGGTGCGCATAAAGTGTACATTAAAGATGCGAGTAACTGTACATCAGAATTAGAAGTAATCATGCCAAATGCGGTTGTAATCAACCCAACGGCTGTTGCTACGTATGACTGTGTAAACAATACACAAGCAAACCGAGTAGTTGTTTCTTATGATGCAAGCAATGATCCAGCAGACTTAGATTTTGCTTTGGACGGATTAGGGAATTACCAAGCGAGTAATACGTTCGATAATGTAGTGCCAGGTCAGCATTTTATTACTGTGAGACATACAAATGGGTGTATTCAACGTACGCAAAATATTACTGTTGATCAGGTAGATCCATTAGTGATAGTTATTGCTGACGGAGATTTAAATCAAATTAAAGCAACTGCTACCGGTGGATCAGGAATATATGAGTACAGTTTTAATGGAGAAGATTTCACCTCTCAAAGTACTTACGCCTACTACCAATCAGCAAATTATAGCGTAATTGTTAGAGATAAAAACGGTTGTACAGCTAATGCAAAGCGTGATTTCACATATATTGACATCTGTATTCCGAATTACTTTACTCCAAACGGTGATGGTAATTTAGACGACTGGGCTCCGGGATGTACGAACAATTATCCAGATCTATCCTTCTCAATTTTTGATCGTTACGGACGTTTAATTGCCAAATACAGAATAGGTCAAAAATGGAACGGTAAGTACAAAGGCGAGGAATTACCTTCGGGAGATTATTGGTATACATTAAAATTGAACAATAATAAAGACGATCGTGAGTTTGTAGGTCACTTTACTTTGTATAGATAACGAAAACGATAAATTGATGTTGTCTGCTAAAAAATAGTATCATGAAAAAAACATTTATATCTTTTTTACTACTGACTGTGACGCTTTCGTCGTCCAGTCAGGAGTTAAATTTGCCCGTTTTTACGCAGTATCTTGCTGATAATCCCTTTGTTCTGTCACCAGCATATGCGGGAATTGGAGACAACTTTAGGGTTAGAATCAATGGTTTAACGCAATGGGTAGGGATAAAAGACGCCCCGGATAACCAATCTCTTTATGCTGATTTTAGGATCGCAGATCGATCGGGTGTGGGGATTTCAATTTACAATGATAAAAATGGGTACACGAGACAAACAGGTGCCAAAGTTTCCTTTGCACACCATATTATTTTAGATTATTACTCCAAGCAGTACTTGTCTTTTGGAATATCGTATAATTACAACAATTTTAAAATTGATATAGATGAGTTTAACCCTGATTTTGAAAATCCAGTTTTAGATCCAAGCATTACCGACAATCGATTCACGTCTAACAATAACTTTGATGTAAGTTTACTATACCGTAATAAAGGTTTTTACGCTGCTTTTAACGCCAGTAATCTATTAGACAAGAATACCGATAAGTTTTCAGGAATTGAGCCTGTATTGCTTCGAAATTATCAAGTGTATAGTGGGATGGTCATTAAAGGAGCCACAAACCAAGAGGAGTTTGAACCGAGCGTCTATTTTCAATATTTTGCCAGTGATAAAAGGTCAAGTACCGATGTTAACTTTAAATACAGAAGGTTTAACAACTATGACGATTATTATTGGATAGGGGCTTCGTATCGTTTCTTGAATGACCAGCCGGGAAAACCACTTAATTTAGGTCCAATGCTGGGTTTTCAAAAGTCTAAATTTTATTTTGGATACTCCTATCAACTAACGTTTAACGAACTGTCCTCCTTCAATTCTGGAACGCATATGATTACTTTAGGATTTGACTTTTTACAAGGCATCAGCGATTGTCCGTGTACGCAAGGTCCTGTTCACGATTAAAACACAATTTTGTTAGATACTAAATCCGACTTCGTAAAAGAGTCGGATTTTTTTGTGATTTGTGTTCAGTGTTAAGAATTTCATCTGCGCTCGATTTGGAAATAGTAAAATGTGATCGAATTTACATAAACAGTCGACTTTCGTCTTGCAATACTTGATTATAAAAGTAGCATTTCTATTATGCTCCAAAGCCTTGTTGTTTGACTTTAAAGTGTCGTTTAATCCATTTAAAAATTACAACGTTTTCGTAGCTAAAAAACGATTCAATCGTTTATTGAGGTATTCATTGCTACTCTAAAAGTGCTATATTTGTTACTCTATGATGAAAATTAACTAAAAACAGACTGATGAAAACTTTAAATGATTTCGATTTCAAAAATAAAAAAGCAATAATCCGAGTAGATTTTAATGTTCCTTTGGATGAAAATTTCAACGTAACTGATGCGACTCGTATCGAAGCTGCAAAACCTACAATTGATGCGATACTGAAACAAGGTGGAAGTGTAATTTTGATGTCACATTTAGGCAGACCAAAGGGAGTTGACGCACAATTTTCATTAAAACACATCCTGAATACAACTGCCGAAGTCTTGGGCGTTCCGGTTCAATTTACATCTAACTGTATCGGTGCAGAGGCTAAAGAGGCAGCTGAAAAACTGCAAGCAGGCGAAGTTTTACTTTTAGAAAACTTGCGTTTCCATAGTGAAGAGGAAGCAGGAGATGTGGCTTTCGCCAAAGAATTAGCGTCACTAGGAGCTATTTATGTCAATGATGCTTTTGGTACCGCACACAGAGCTCACGCTTCAACAACTATTATTGCACAATTTTTTCCAACAGCAAAATGTTTTGGATTGTTGTTAGCTAAAGAAATAGAAAGTTTAAACAAAGTATTGAAAAATAGTGAAAAACCAGTAACTGCCGTTTTGGGTGGGTCTAAGGTTTCGTCTAAAATTACGGTTATTGAGAATATTTTAGATAAAGTAGACCACATGATTATTGGTGGCGGGATGACCTTTACTTTTGTAAAAGCATTAGGCGGTAAAATAGGGAATTCTATTTGTGAAGATGACAAACAGGAGTTGGCTCTGGAAATTTTAAGATTGGCTAAAGAAAAAGGCGTCCAAATTCACATCCCAGTTGATGTGATTGCAGCAGATAGTTTTTCGAATACAGCCAATACACAAACCGTAGATGTCAATGAAATTCCAGATGGTTGGCAAGGTCTGGACGCAGGTCCAAAATCATTGGAGCAGTTCAAAAAAGTAATTATGGATTCTAAAACAATCTTGTGGAACGGACCATTAGGCGTGTTTGAAATGGAGAATTTTGCACATGGAACTATTGCGCTAGGAAATTTTATTGCAGAATCAACTGCAAACGGAGCATTCTCACTGGTGGGAGGCGGAGATTCTGTGGCAGCAGTAAAACAATTTGGACTTGAAGATAAAATGAGCTACGTGTCTACGGGTGGTGGTGCCATGCTGGAAATGCTGGAAGGGCGCACTTTACCGGGAATTGCTGCAATTTTAGATTAATTAGAGCAAAGACTAAAATTTAATTGATTCATAGCGTGACAAGATTACGCTATACTGTACAGGAAACCTTGGTGATACAAAATGTCATCGAGGTTTTTTTTATATAGTTTAGTCATTTATTTATATAATTCACTGATTTTTTTATAAAGGTTTTACTGTAAAAATTGTATAAAAATGTTTCAAAACAAGGCTAAAACTGCATTTTTAACACTTTTTAACTAAATTTTTACAATAAACCTGCTAAGTTTGTAAATAACACGCTTTGTAATCATTTGAAATATAGGTCTTTGATCGTAAAAATATGAATATAAAAAACACCACAGTATCGTTTTTTCTGTTAGCATCGGTACATTTATTTTCGCAAGAAACAGTTGTAAATAAAGAGTTTACCAAAATAGAAACAAAACAATCCTATTTAGATTCGATAAAGAATTCTTTCGTAAAAAGCGCAGTAGCTTCTCGAGTAGACAGTTTGTGGATGAAGGAGTTAACCAATCTTGATTTGTACAATAATCTTAGTGCGGATATTAAAACCATTAATATCGATCAAACAGTAGATTATGAGTTGCCTACAGCGCTTTTGAAAGAGCGATTAGCGGCTATGGATGCCAAGTCTCCATTTAATATTGAGTACAATGTAGGACTAGAAAACATCATCAAATCATTCTTAAAGTATCGAAAAAAGTCATTTGAACGGTTAATGGGCTCTTCAGAATATTATTTTCCAATTTTTGAAGAGGCTTTGGCCAAGCAAAATGTCCCTTTAGAAATAAAATATTTGGCGATTGTAGAATCTGCTTTAAATCCTAAAGCAGTTTCTAAAATGGGTGCAACAGGACTGTGGCAATTTATGTATCAAACAGGAAAACAATATGGATTAAAAATTGATTCTTATATTGATGAACGAAGCGACCCATTGCGAGCGAGTGATGCAGCGGCGCAGTACATGACCAATATGTATAAAATGTTTGGCGATTGGGATTTGGTTTTGGCGTCCTATAATTCTGGTCCAGGTAATGTAACCAAAGCCATCAGACGTTCGGGTGGGCAGCAAAATTATTGGAACATCAGAAAAAATCTTCCGAGAGAAACGCAAGGATATGTCCCCGCTTTTCTGGCAACGATGTACATTTACGAGTACCATAAGGAACACGGAATTGTCCCAAATAGAGCCGTAGTAAAACATTTTGCCACGGATACAATTGCAATCAAACAACAAATGTCTTTCAAGCAAATATCTGATTTATTGGATGTTCCTGTGGCACAATTGCAGGTTTTGAATCCGTCCTACAAGCTCAACGCGATTCCGTTTTACCAAAATGAAAACCATTATTTGAGATTACCTCAAGAAAAAATTGCTGTTTTTGTATCTAATGAAGCTCAAATATACGCCTATGTTCAACATGAATTGGATAAACGCGAGAGACCTTTTGAAATGCAAAAAGCATTGGTAGTAAAGGATACGGTAAATGCAACTGTAGTAGCGGGTAAAGTTCCAGAATTTAAGTATTACAAAGTAAAAAAGGGAGATAATTTAAAAAGCATCGCTGTAAAATATAATGTTGCTGTTTCCGATATAAAACATTGGAATAAGTTAACTAGTAGTAGTCTGGCATCTGGTAAGAGTTTAAAAATAGTCATTGGTACGGATTCGAGTAGTGCTCTTAAAGATACTAGAGTTGCTTTGGCTTTAAGCGATAAAAAAGGAAGCAATCAAAAAGTTGATGCTGACGAAATAAAAGGCAACAAAGAGAATGAAATTAAGAAAGGAGTAGCAGCAGTGCCAATTGTCACTAATGCATCACAACAGTACGTAGTACAAAAAGGAGACAACCTAGGCATGATTGCTAAGAAATATGAGGTTACAGTTGCCGATATTCAAGAGTGGAATCACCTTTCTAATAACAATGTACAAATAGGAGCTACGTTGCAGGTTGCCAAAAATGAGTTGAACCGTAAAACAGAATTAACAGTAGTTCAAGAGCGAAAAGACATTGAATATATTGTTTTACAAGGCGACAATCTTGGAACTATCGGGAAGAAATTTGGAGCTTCTATAACGGATTTAAAACAATGGAATAATCTACCAGACAATAGCATAGGCGTGGGAGCCACTTTGATTGTTGCCAAGGACGAGATTGTCATTAATACGAACAAAGCAACGGTTAGTTCATTTAAGAAAAAAGCAAACAACGGGTTGCCATCCAAAAAAGAAGCACTTGATTATTATGTAAAAAAAGGAGACTCTTTGTATAGCATATCACAAAAATATCCTGGAGTAACGATTGCTGATCTAAAAAAATGGAACGGTATTCGCGGTGAAGATATCAAGCCCGGAATGAAGTTAAAAATAAACGGATAATACAATTAACTTCTATAAATTTGGGTTTTATTTTATAATTGAATCACAATGTATAAAGCCTATTTTTTATTTCCTTTCCTTTCCTTGCTGTTTTTTTCCTGTAAAAATGACAAGCAATCCATGCTGCGAAAAACAGCTGGGAAAATCAATACGATTTCGGTTATTATTGAGGATCAATTATGGAATGCGGATGTTGGTGACAGCATTAGAAATAAGTTTGCTTCCCCAGTCATAGGTTTGCCACAAGAAGAACCCTTGTTTAACATCAACCAATATCCAGTGAAATTATTGGAGGGTTTTATGACGGACACTCGAGCAATAATTGTAGTTAAGAAAGGCGAATTAAATAAATTTAAGATTGTCAAAGATCAATACGCTTCACCTCAGAATGTGTTTCATATTTCGGGTAAAACAAGTGTAGATATAATTGCTAGCCTTGAGAAACATGCTCCTCAGATGATTCAGCTAATCAAAGATGCAGAAATAGCGGAAAGCCAAAAAATTAACGGGTTATCTCACATTAATCCGACTGTTATTTCAAATAAATTCCACATCAATTTACAAGTTCCTTCTGGTTATGCCTATGTGCTTCAAAAAAGCAATTTTATGTGGTTGAAAAAAGAGATTATTGGGGGCAACACCAGTCTTTTAATTTATCAAGTGCCTTTGAGTGCGATAAAGAAAGACAAAGATGTTATTAGTAATATCATAAGAATACGCGATTCTATTGGGAAATTATACATTACAGGAACTGAACCCAATACGAATATGATCACCGAAGAAGCGTATGCGCCGTATCTTTCTAAGATTACTTTTGATGCAAAAGACACTTTTGAAACGAAGGGAACGTGGGAATTAAACAATGATTTCATGTCGGGTCCTTTCATTAATTATGCCATAATCGATACGCAATACAATCGCATTTTAGTTTTAGAAGGTTTTTGTTATGCCCCTTCTAAGGAAAAGCGGGATCTCATGCACGAGCTCGAATCGATTATTAAATCTGTTGAAGTACAAAAAAAATAGTATTTATTTTCATTTCTTTGTAGTCTAAAAAAACAAAAAAGGACGATGGTACATTGGAAAATCAAAGCGTTTGACGCACTTACGGTTCACGAACTATATGATGTATTGCAATTACGAAGCGAGATCTTTGTGGTAGAACAAAATTGCGTTTATCTTGATCTTGACGGAAAAGACAAAGTTGCCTTGCACCTCATAGGTGAGTTTGAGGGAGAAATTGTAGCACATTCTAGATTGTTTCAACCCGGAATAAGTTTTGATTACGCATCGATTGGGAGAGTTACCGTTTCGCCTAAATACCGCGATCGAAAATGGGGACATGAATTAATGAGGGAATCAATAGCTGGAATTGCGTTGCATTTTGGCGAAAGCAACATCACTATTGGAGCACAATTGTACCTGAAAAAATTCTATGAAAGCCACGGATTTGTGCAAACAAGTGAAATGTATTTAGAAGATGATATTCCGCATATTGAAATGAAAAGAACCTAACTAAATTTGTATACTCTATAAAAGGCTATATCGCTTTCATTATATCTTAAGTATCGTTTTGTATTCAGTAGTATTGTTCAAAATACTCATCGCTTTTTTAATCTCTGTATTATTTTTAATGTAATACTGATACAATCCTTCTTGGTATTGATATCGTTTTATAATTTCATCCAAAATAAGATTTTTAATTTCTTTTTGGTTTTTGTCCAATAAAGCATTCTCACTTTTTTGAAGCGCGGTCAGCAATTGTTGGTATTCTGCAAGAATTGAATCGTCTATTTTTTCTTTTTTGGCTACAGCCAAAGTGTTTTTTAATGCAAGCTCAGTTTCGGTATCAAAAGAGAATTTTTGGGTCTTTAAAAACTGTTTAAAATCTATAAAATCGGCATCAGAAAGTGTAGGTATGCGGTTTCCTAGATCAGGATTTTTATAATAATAACTGGTTACATAATTAAAAATCCCATCGTTTTTGATTAAAGCATCAGTGATTGGGCTAGATTTAGTATCCTCTAGTTCAATATCTGGTTGAATTCCGCCACCGTCATATACGGTTCTTCCTTTTCGGGTTTTAAAGGCGTTAAAGTTTTTCTCTTCGGTTTTTATGGCTTTACCATTTTTGTCTTTTTTAGAGTAATCCAGTGCTTGAATGCATCTTCCGGATGGCGTGTAATAACGGGAAATGGTAACTTTGAGTTGTGTTCCAAAGGTTAAATCAACCGGTCTTTGTACCAGTCCTTTTCCAAAACTACGACTTCCTACCACTACAGCACGATCTAAATCTTGTAACGCGCCAGCCACGATTTCGGAGGCAGAAGCACTGCGACCATTGACAAGAATAATCAATGGAATTTCAGTATCTACAGGATCTTTAGTTGTTTTATAGGTACTGTTGTGCTTCTCAATTTTTGATTTTGTAGTAACAATAGTCTCGTTTTTGGGAACGAATAAATTGCAAATATTTACGGCTTCATTCAATAATCCTCCTGGATTATCTCTAACGTCAAGTATAATGCGTTCTGCACCTTGTTTTTTTAGTTCTTCCAGCGCCTCTTTGGTTTCGTTGGATGCTTTTTTATTAAAATGTGACAAAACAATATAGCCTGTTTTATCGTCTATTTTTGCATAAAAGGGAACCGATTTAATTTCGACTTCATCCAAAACAATTTGAGTCGCATTGGTTTTTCCTTGTCGGATGTATTTGATATCGATTTTAGTATTTTTTGCACCTTTAAAAAGCTGGGAAGCATCCTCTTTAAAATCAGCCAAAACAACGTCTCCAATTTGTATAATTTCGTCGCCTGCTTTCAATCCTGCTTTATCGGCAGGGAAATTTTTATAGGCTTCTTTGACAATTAATTTGTCCTCTTTTCGAGTTAATAATGCGCCTATACCGGTATATTCTCCCGTATTGTTGATTTTGAATCGCACCACGTCTTGCTCGTTAAAATAAACGGTGTAAGGATCAAGGTTGGCGAGCATTCCCTTAATCGCTTTGTCCATTAAATCACCAGGATTTGTTTCATCTACATAATTGCGGTTTAATTCCTTGAAAAGAGTAGTGAATATCTCGATTTGCTTGGCAATTTCAAAAAAATCATCTTTGAAACTAGCACCAATAAAAAGAAATGCTGAGGCGACAACAGGGAGTATAAATTTTTTTTTGAAGAAAGAATACATTGATTTATATTTTTTTTGTCTTAAAACGTTTTCTAATAAAGTAACCTATTGCAATCAAAATGAGGATAAAAGGCCAAATGCTCAGTAGATTTATGAATAAACTCGAAAGACTATTGAATCCTGATTTGATAGCAGTCCAAATTTTTGTTCCATATGATTCCGTAGCGCCACTAGCTTCGGCAATAGATTTGTAAAATTCTATAGTGATGGTGCTGTAGGAAACTTGGTTTTGCATGTAGTTCAACTGACCTTCTTTTGCTTCAATTTCTTCTCGAATAGCCGAAAGTTGTTTTTCTATTTCTAGCATTTCGGTGACCTTGTTTGCTTTTTTCAAAAGTTCAAGATACCGATTTTCCAATACTTTTTTTGCTTTTAATCGGGCATCAAGATCGATAAACTCAGCAGTGACGTCTTGTGAAGTAATTTCTTTAGTATCAAAATAAGCAACTCCTTTTGAAATATCTTTCAAAAACAAATCAAAATTTTGGCTTGGAACCCGAATGATTAATCTTCTAAATACGGATTCATAATCTTTGCCTTCACTATCGTTTTGAATAGTTGCTTTACTGTTTTTTACTGCATTTTGTATTTGGGTATAGGTTGCGACTAAATCATTTGCTTCAAAACGAAGATTGCCTGTTTTGATGATTTTTTGTTCCGTCTTTTCTTTTACGGGAGAGTCCATTTTATCAGCGCTGTAGATACCATTTGGTTCAGATTCTCTTTTTGCGGGAAGTTTAATAGCTGAGATTTTCATATCTAAATCAGTATCAGCTTTTTTACAATTGGAAAAACAAAGGAGTACAAGAAGAAATAAAAGTATTGACTTCATAAATAGGTCATTTTAATGCTAAAAATACAAAAAATAGAATTGTTACTCTTCTTTTTTTATTTGAAGCAAAAACTTCTCAAACAATTGAATGGTTTTAGTGTTGATTTCCTCGTAGGATAAGCGGTCCTTCGTTTGGTAAAAAAACATAAAAGAATACGGTTGGTCTAGATTGTCAATAAGTAGGTGTTTGTTTAAACGATAGGTTTCGCGCAACACTCGTTTGAAGTAATTGCGATCGACGGCTTTCTTGAAATTCTTTTTGGAAACCGAAACGCCCATTTTAATTTTTTCTCCCATCCCGAAGTTTCGGGATTCGGGATTGTTATAGTCACTTGATTTATAGACCAATCGCAACGGATATTTAGATACAGATTTCCCTTCGGTAAACAATAATCCAATCGTGATTTTGCTTTTTAGTTTTTCGGTTTTTGGGTATGTGAAATTCATTGTAATAGAAAAAAGAGACTATTTAAAGTCGCAAAGTTACGATTTAACGAGTAGCCTATGTATTGTTTTGGATGCAAATACCGCTAAAAATATATTTCTTACTTTTGTACCAAAATTTTAAAGCATGCAAAAACTGATTTCATATCCCATTTCTGTTATTTATTATTTGTGTTTTGGCTTAACTTTGGTAATTTTTCATCCAATACAGTGGGTTTGTCTCAATGTTTTTGGTTACCAAGCGCATAAGATAAGCGTCGATTATTTGAATTTTTTCTTGTTGAGGTGCACCAATCTTTTAGGAACAACTTATAAATTTGAAAATAGGGAAAGCATTCCAGAAAATGTTCCAATAATTTTTGTGTCGAACCATCAAAGTATGTATGATATTATTGCTATGATTTGGTTTTTTCGCCGATCTCATTGTAAATTTGTCAGCAAGAAGGAGTTGGGAAAAGGTATTCCAAGTGTTTCGTATAATTTGCGTCACGGAGGTTCAGTTCTTATTGATCGAAAAGATCCCAAACAAGCCATACCAGCTATTAAGGGATTAGCTGAATATATAGAGAAGCACAATCGTTCAGCAGTTATTTTTCCCGAAGGAACACGAAGTAAAACGGGCGTACCCAAAGCGTTCTCTCAAACGGGATTGAAAATTTTATGCAAAAACGCTCCCTCGGCATACGTGGTTCCAGTAAGTATAAACAATTCTTGGAAAATAGTTAAATACGGATTTTTTCCATTAGGTTTAGGAAATCGCCTTACCTTTGTAGTGC
This sequence comes from Flavobacterium frigidum, assembly GCF_048286795.2. Lineage (NCBI taxonomy): Bacteria > Pseudomonadati > Bacteroidota > Flavobacteriia > Flavobacteriales > Flavobacteriaceae > Flavobacterium > Flavobacterium frigidum. Next base: position 73,567 of record NZ_JBLVPT020000007.1, on the reverse strand, counting down.
ATAAACCTTTAGCGGTAAGCGAGTATGATTTTGCTGATTTGATAGAAAAAACAGAAGCAGCAGTAGTTCAAGGAATAAAAATTTAATTTATATATAATGTCAATAAAAAACATTCGATTAGAAGTAATGCAGTTTTTGGAAAAAAACGTAGATAGCTTTGTCGATCAGTATCTAATTCCAGTAGAAAAAATATGGCAACCTACAGATTTTTTGCCAAATTCTCAGAGCGATACTTTTTTTGATGAGGTCAAAGAATTACGTGAAATTGCAAAAGAATTACCATACGATTTTTGGGTAACTTTAGTAGGTGATACCATTACTGAAGAGGCATTGCCAACGTATGAATCTTGGTTAATGGACGTAGAGGGAATTGATAACGTAGAAAGAAACGGTTGGTCTAAATGGATCAGACAATGGACAGGTGAAGAAAATCGTCATGGCGATTTGCTGAACAAATATTTGTATTTATCCGGTCGAGTGAACATGCGCGAAGTCGAAATGACAACACAGCACTTGATCAACGATGGTTTTGATATTGGGACTGGAAGAGATCCATATAAAAATTTTATTTACACTAGTTTTCAAGAATTGGCTACCTACGTTTCTCACAATAGAGTGGCGCAAATGGCCAAGAAATACGGAGATAACAAATTATCTAAAATGTGTAAAATGATTGCTGGTGACGAGATGCGCCATCATCATGCATATAGCGAATTTGTAAACCGAATTTTCCAGATTGATCCTAGCGAAATGATGCTTGCTTTTCAATACATGATGAAAGCAAAAATCGTTATGCCAGCGCATTTCTTGAGAGAATCAGGTGAAAAAATCAGTACCGCATTTGAACAATTTTCTGATTCGGCACAACGAATTGGTGTATACACTGCAGCCGATTATGTTGATATCATGCAGAAATTAATTGACAAATGGGAAATTGACAAGATTTCTGGTTTGACAGATGAGGCCGAAAAAGCACGTGATTATTTAATGAAATTACCAGGAAGAATGGCAAAAATATCTGAAAGATTAGTGATTCCACAAGAGTCACATATTTTCAAATGGGTAGAGCCAGCTTTGATACGATAGATTTCTGAATTCTAAATAAAGAATATAAATGTTGGATTTTGAAGTTGGATAACTTTAAAATTCAACATTTTTTTTAAAATATAATAAACAATGACAAACCCTGATTTAATTGCTAAAACAATTCTATTTGTTAAAGAAAAACTCAACGATGCCGAAGGCGGACACGACTGGTTTCATATCGAAAGAGTGTATAAAAATGCTGTTTTGATTTCGAAAAATGAAGTTTGTGACACCACTATTGTTCAACTGGGTGCTTTGCTGCACGATATTGCTGATAGTAAGTTTCATAATGGTGACGAATCTATTGGTCCACGAATAGCGCGGGAATTTTTAGAGTCAGAAAAGGTTGATGAGGAGATTATCACGCATGTGGTGAATATCATTGAAAACATATCCTTCAAAGGCGGTAATTTCGAGAAAAAATTTACTTCGATAGAATTGAGTATTGTTCAGGATGCAGATCGTTTAGACGCGATTGGAGCGATTGGAATTGCGAGAACGTTCAATTATGGGGGATTTAAAAATAGAACACTCTACGATCCTGAAATCGCACCAAATTCGAGTATGACTAAGGAAGAATACAAGAAGAACGATTCTCCAACGATCAATCATTTCTACGAGAAATTATTGCTCTTAAAAGACAAGATGAATACAGCCACAGGAAAACAAATTTCACAAGAAAGACATCTTTATATGGAAGGTTTTCTAGCGCAGTTTTATGCGGAATGGGAAGGGGAGAAGTGAGTAAGCAGTGTTCAGTCCCCAAGCTTCGGGATTAGTATTCAGTTTGTTGACGTTGGAAGTGTCTAGGTACTTTTTATTAAAGAAAAATCAAGCCAGAATAGGGTTTCCTTCAGAATAAGAAATTAAATGGATAATTTAGTGCTTAAAATTTCCCATTTTTTTGCGTCTAGTTTGTCACGCTGGAAGCGTCTCATCGCCGGCTTTAAAGTAAAAGCAAACTAGTATAGGAATATGTTACGCTACAAAAAGAAGAATAAAAATCTTATGTTTAAAAAATATTCTCTATTTTTAAGTTAAAAAAATGATTGAATATACCGAAGGAATCTACAACTTTTATGTTTACATTTTAACCAATAAAAATAGAACCGTTTTGTATACGGGCGTCACCAATAATTTAAAACGAAGGCTTGCCGAGCATAAAAATCACATTAACACCAAAAGTTTTACTGCCCGCTACAATGTTGAGTTTTTGATTTATTATGAACATTTCGGTTGGATTCAACTTGCCATTGCCAGAGAAAAAGAAATCAAAGACATGCGAAGAGAATTAAAGTTAAATTTGATCACAGCTTTTAATCCAGAAATGAAATTTTTAGACTCTCATTTTGAGTAGGGATTCCTTCGGAATGACAAATGACATGGACAATTTTTGTATTTAAATTTTACTGGTTTTTTCTGCTTAGCTTGGCACGCTAGAAACGATTAATTGCCTACTAATTTTTAAATCAAAAATCTTAAATCGAAATCCCTTTCGCTTGCATTTCTAAAATAACATCCGAAGCATTTTTAAAAGTTGGTGCTTGTTCCACAATACTTCCTACTCTTTTTTTATTGAGTTTAAAGGTGATGTCATTCTCGGTAGTAAACAGCAAAGCAGTCAAAAATGGGTTATTCATGTAGGGAGCTAATATAATAAAAGCTTCGTCTAGCGTATGAAAACTCTCTACTTCTTCGGTTTTGTAGCGCGCTATAACCGAAAGACTAAACACGTCATTTTCTTGTAAAACAGGACGCACATAAATGTTTTTCAGTTCCGTATCACCAATAGTTTTGGCAAGTGTTAGTTTAGCGTAGGTATGGTTTTCGATGCTTTCTTTTACCTTTTCCCAAAACTGGGCAAATACTGGTTGGAAGGACATAAGTTGATTTTTTTATAGATTGTTTTCAGAAATGAGTTTTCAAAAGTATAATAATTTGATGTCTGTAGTTTACAAATTAACTTTCAGTAATTGCTTTTTTGTTCCTTTTCTACCTAAAAACAAAACAGAATTATTAATGATTGCTCCTTTTGAAACCATAAACGGAACGGAGCTATTTTCATCGTCAAGAATTTCTTCATAATCAAAGTCTCCATCCTCATTGATTCTAATTACATTCAAATTAGATTTGTTTTTTCTGATTTGACCGAATTCAATTCTATCATTTTTAATTTTTTTAATTTTTTCACCCGTGTTAATAAAGAAATAACTGAAATTATCATTTATAAATGAAGTATATGAAATAAATGATTCGTCTTCGTATGATGGAGTTGCTTGACTTTTATTAATATTTCTTGCCCACAAAAGATTTCCTTCAGGATCTAATTTTGCAGCTACAATGTCATCGTAACTAAAATAAGTTCTATTATTATTGTAATCTGAGGTGGTGTATTCCTCTTGTGCATTTATAATTAAATCATTGTTGTTAGTGAAAAATATTTTTTTGAATGTTAAAAACTTTAGCGCTTTGTCTTTGCCTTCCCCATATTTGTCTACCATAAATTGTTCTGTAAATAGATTGTATTTTGCTTGTAAAATTTCTAAAGAATTGAAATCTAATTTGTAATAATAAATTCCTTTAAACCTGTAGTCTTTTATGTCAGAATAAAAACCCAAACAAATAATTTCATTATTATGAAAAACAGATTTTAAAGAGCCAACAAAATTTTCATGAGTATCTATGAATTTCGATTTTTGAGATTCAGCTGTTATTTTTGTGATTTCAAATAGGTAATTTCCACCTTCTTTCTTTTCTTTTTGGGTTTCTAAATAATTTTTTGCCAATAAGCTTATGACTTTTCCATCCGGTGAAACTTGAATGTTCTCGAGCTTATAATTTGTATCCTTAATTTCTCTGTTAAAATCGGTGTCGATTTTCTTGTTCAACTCATTGTCAAATAAATATAATTTGACAAATTCTTTATCCTCACTTTTATAATCTATTGCGATGGCAAAAGCACTTTTGGTTTCATTTACAGTCATTACAATATCAGAGCCTTTTTGATCTTTTGATATTTCTGATTTTCCACCCAATGATATTTCAAAAAAACTTGAGTTTTTTGAAATATCATTTTCCGATTTTATTTCACCTGAATTATCATTTGACCAGTTTCCTTTTGTACGATTAAAAAACTCTTTCTCTAAAGAAATGGTTCCTGTTTCTTTCATCTTTTCCTTAGGGATTCTAAACAATTCTTTTTTAGAGGTTTGAAAATCATTTGTGACTATATTTGCTTGACAAACATATGATTTGTCATTCAAATTATAATAAAACTCGATAATCTTAACTTCATTTTTAAGAGAATAAATACCCAAAACGATATTGTTTTTTTGATAATTTGGATGTTTCATTTCGAAATTAAACGTCTTTTGGATTTTTAAATGTGAATCTATATGTTCTATATAAAAGCCGCTGTAATTTGATAATCCATTATCATTATAGGATCGAACTATTAAGGTATTTCCTTCCTTATTAGTTTCAGTCAAAACAATATTTGATTTTTTGATGTCATCGTTAAACTCTTCACTCTTTTCGAGTTTAAAAGGGATGTTTTGACAAAATAATTGGCTTGGTAAGAAAGCAAAAATTAAATAAACATATAATTTTCTCATATAATTTAATTATTTCCCAGTAAAAACTGCTTTTCTTTTCTCTAAGAAAGCCGTTGTTCCTTCTTTAAAATCTTGAGTTCCAAAACATTTTCCAAACGCTTTTATTTCGGTTTCATACCCGTTTTTACCTTCTTTGAAGTTGGCATTAACTGCTTTGATGGCTTTGCCAATTGCATACGGAGAATTCTTTATTATTTTATTGGCTAGACTTATACAATAGTCAAGAAGTTCACCTTCTGGCACAACGTGATTCACTAATCCAGTTCGGTATGCGTCTTGTGCCGTTACCATTCCTGCGGTCATAATCATTTCCATGGCACGTCCTTTCCCTATCAGTTGTGGTAAACGTTGTGTTCCTCCGTAACCCGGAATTACTCCCAATGAAACTTCTGGCAATCCCATTTTAGCATTTTCTGATGCTACTCTAAAATGACACGCCATTGCTAATTCTAATCCGCCACCCAATGCAAATCCGTTCACGGCTGCAATAACGGGCGTTTTTAGATTTTCTACAAAATCAAATAATTTCTCTTGTCCTTCGGCGGCTAATTGCGCTCCTTCTGCGATACTAAAGTGCGCAAATTCAGAAATATCAGCACCTGCGACAAATGCTTTTTCACCACTTCCCGTTAAAACAATAACACGAACTTCGTCATTTGCTGCTAATATTTTGAAAGCTTTGTTCAAATCAGAAATTGTGGCGACGTTCAACGCATTCAATTTTGTAGGACGATTGATGGTAATCGTTGCGATGTTATTTTCGGTAGTAATTAAAATATTTTCGTAGTTCATAATTGTATTTTTAGGTGTTAATTATTGGAAGCGAAACAATAAAAGTAGTTCCTTTTCCAAATTCAGTTTCAAAGGTAATTGTTCCTTTATAATTTTCGATGATGTTTTTTATAATTCCTAAGCCTAGACCCATTCCGCTACTCTTCGTGGTAAATTTAGGTTCGAATATTCGGTCTATGTCTTTGCGTTGAATGCCAATTCCATTATCAGTAACAGTGATCAAGACATTATTATTTTCTTTGCGAATGCGAACTAGTACAGATTTTTCTACTTGTTGTTCTGGAATGGACTGAATGGCATTCTTCGCTAGATTAGTGATAATCCGGATGAGTTGGGTACGGTCAATTTTCGAAATAATTTCGGGAGAATCACTCAGGAATTCAATATACTCCTCATTGAAAATATCCATCGCTAGTTCAACTACTTCTACAACATTAAGTGTTTCATTTTGTTGCGCCGGCATCGAAGCAAAATTCGAAAAAGCCGAAGCTACCGCGCTCATCGTATCTATTTGTTGAATAAGCGTCTCGGAGTAATCGTTCATTTTTTGTTTTACATTGGGATCTGTTGGGTCAAATTTTCGCTGAAAACTTTGTACCGTTAAGCGCATTGGCGTAAGCGGATTCTTGATTTCGTGCGCCACTTGTTTCGCCATTTCGCGCCAAGCTTCTTCTCGCTCGCTTTGCGCTAATTTGATGGCACTTTTTTCCAATTCATCCACCATTCCGTTGTAGGCTTTGATCAATAAATTGATTTCATTACTGTTGGCCTCCAATACGATTTTCTCATTTTTTTGGTTCAAGCTCGTTTCACTCAGTTTATCTGAAATGGTTTTCAAGGATTTTGTAATGTACGAGGACAAAAAATAAGCAAAAGCGAATGCCATCAATAGCATGAACGTATACACTTGACCTAGGCGAATTAAGAAACTTTTGAGTTCGTTTTCATAATAACCATCGTCTTCTACGTAAGGTAAATTTAAAATCCCAAGCGGTTTGAATTTATCATCCTTGATTTGGCTAAATGCCGAACGATTTTTTTTGCCGTCAATAGTTTTGATATCTACATACCTTTTTTCGATGGAAGAGCGAACCAGTTTCAAAATGTATTTGGGAATTGGTGGAGCCACTTTGTCTACCGAAAAAGATTCTTTAGACGATTTAAGCAATTTCCCGTCCAGACTATAAATATTGATTTCTATGTTGTGAATGTGGGCTAATTCGTGAATTTTATCTTTAAAAATTAAATCTAAATTGCCAGAAGTCAACGGATAGGTAGTGGTGGAAAGAATGAAGTTAATGTGTTGTTTTACTGCATTTTCATTTCGTTCCAAGCGCTCTTGGTGGTATTCTTTGGCCTCATTTTTAAATTGGAAAATAGATATGGACGCTAATATTACAGAAGCCATTATGATCAATACAATCATCGAAAGGAAAATCCTAATTCGTAACGAAAGCATTGCTATTTTGAAGCTTTTAAACATTTTAAGATTGATTTCTTTCTCTAATTTTTTTGTAAAATTTAAATCCAAGCATGATTAAAACGGAAAACAAAATTATTCCTATAACACCATAAATCCAATTTACTGCATTTTTTAGAATAACTAAAAAAACCACTGCAAAAAGGATAATTGTTGCGCCTTCGTTCCACAAACGCATGAAGTTAGAAGTGTAATTGACTTGATTATTCTGCAATTGCTTGAATATTTGATGGCATTTTGCATGGTATAAGTACAGCGCAAATACAAAGCCAAGTTTTACGTGCATCCAAGGCATTTTTAACCAAGCGTTACCTAAATCAGTAAAAAACAACATCCAGAAAGCAAAAATGCTCGCTAATATAGCCGAAGGCCAAGTGATAATATACCACATGCGATAGGTCATTATTTTGAATTGTTTTTGTAAAATTTCTTTTTCGGGCGATGGTTTATCAGCCGCCTCTATTTGGTAAACAAATAAGCGAACAATATTAAATAGACCTACAAACCATGTAATTACAAAGATGAGGTGCAGGGATTTCAGGTAATTATAGTATTCCATAGTTGGTTTGAATCAGTTTGGTATTCATTTCTTTTTTTAGAAAATAGCCAGTTAATATCGTTGATAAAATATCTGCGATTGGGAATGCAATCCACACGCCAAAAATACCTAAAAAATTTGGTAGAATCAGCACTAACGGAATTAGGAAGAATCCTTGTTTGCTTAACGTCAAAAGCAACGCTTTTTGTGCTTTTCCTGCTGCCTGAAAATAGGCCGCACCAATAAGTTGAACGGCAATAATTGGCGAAGCCGCAAACACCCAGCGCAAAGCTTCCGGAGTTTGATCAATTACGTGTGGATCAGTTGTAAAAATGGCAACAATAGGTTTGGCGAAAATTAAAATAACAACAAAAATTATTGTAGCTAGTAAAGCGGAATATTTAATTGAAAGCAGTACGGTGTCTTTTACTCTGGCGTGATTTTGTGCGCCATAATTAAAACCAGCAATAGGCAAAAACCCTTGTGTAATACCCAGTATTGGAAACAAAGCAAACATCAGCATTCGGCTGATAATTCCATAAATCGCCACAGAATGTTCGCCGCCGTAAGTGTATAAAGTATGGTTCAAGATTATCGCCAAAATGCTCACTACTCCTTGTCGTGAAAAAGTAACGAAACTCAATTCGGTAATTTCTTTGACAATGGGCATTTTAAATTTGAAATGCTTTATTTTTAATTGTAGTTCGCTTTTGAAAACAAAAAACCAAAGTACAAATAAGAAACAGGTAAAATAAGATATGGCTGTCGCCAAAGCAGCGCCAAACATTCCCAAACTCATATATCTTATAAAAAGAATATCCAATCCAATATTGACAAAAGCGGGGATAATCATCGCCATCATAGCAAATTTAGCTTTGCCTTCGGCCCGAATCACATTATTTCCCATCATACAAAGAGCTAGAAACGGTACGCTGATTATTATGGGGATAAAAAATTCTTTAGCGGGTTGCATAATTGCTCCTTTGGCACCAAAAAGCAATAGCATTTCATCGCTGTAGACAAGTCCAAATAGCACAAAAATAGAAGCCAATAAAAAAGTCATCTTGATCTGATTGCCAAAAGTTAGCAGAGCTTTCTCTCGGTCATTAGCGCCTAAAGCTCTAGAAAGTACGGAGCCTCCGCCCACGCCAATTGCCATTCCTAAAGAGGAAATCAAAAAGGTGATGGGTAAAACTACGGTTACCGCTGCAATAGCTAATGAACCAATCCATTGCCCAACAAAAATGGTGTCAATTAAAATATTAATCGACATGAATAAAATTCCAATAGAGGAGGGGACGGCTTGTTTGATCAAGAGTTTTTTAATGTCCTGAGTACCTAACTCATCAGCGGTAACAGTCATTTACGCTGTTATTTTTTCAGCGTCAGCCTTAATTGGTGCCGAAACATTTGACCATTTTGTGATCCAGTTTCCTACCGTTGCACACCAATCGTCTCCATCATTTAAACAAGGAATAGCTAAAAATTCTTCACCACCATTTTCTTTAAATTCGTGACCGGCTTCCATAGCAATTTCTTCTAATGTTTCTAAGCAATCAGATACAAAAGCAGGTGTTACAACGGCAAGGTTTTTAATTCCTTTTTTTGGCATTTTATTCACTTCCACGTCAGTGTATGGAGTCAACCATTTATCTCCTGCTAAACGCGATTGAAAAGTTTGACTGTATTTTCCTTCTGGGATACCTAGTAATTTTACCACTTGTTTCGTGGTTTCGTAACATTGGTGACGGTAGCAAAATTCATGCGCTGGCGAAGGCGTGTTGCAACAAGAACCGTCTATTTCACAATGTGACTTGGTAATATCTGTTTTGCGAATGTGGCGCTCTGGAATACCGTGGTAAGAAAATAATAAATGATCGTAGTCAAAACCTTCTAAATGTCCCTTGATAGAATCAGCAAGGTTTTGCAAGTAATCAGGTTTGTTATAAAAAGCAGGAACAATAGTAAATTTCATTTCTGGGAAATATTTTTTACGATGTTCTTCAGCCAGTTCTAAGATTGTAGTAGTAGAAGCCATGGCATGTTGCGGATATAAAGGAAAAAGCAGCACCTCGTTCACGCCTTTATCATGCAATTCTTGTAATCCAGAAAGCAAGGACGGATTTCCGTAACGCATCGCAAGTGATACTGGTACATCAACTAGTTTTTGTACCTTTTCGTGCATTCTTTTCGAGATAACTACAAGCGGCGAACCTTCGTCCCACCATATTTTTGCATAAGCAGCAGCTGATTTTTTAGGTCTGGTTTGCAAAATAATTCCACGAACTAATAAAGCTCGCAACAAAAACGGAACATCAATTACGTATTTGTCCATTAAAAATTCATCTAAATACGGTTTTACATCTTTTGGAGTTGGACTTTCTGGAGAACCTAAATTTACTAATAATACACCTTTCATGTTGTTGTTTTTTATTATTACAAAAGTACCTAAACTTACTTTTTTAAAAATTGTGCTTAACTATTTTTTATTTATTGTTTAATATATGAAATCAATGGATTACGCCATATTTGGATTGATGGACATTAAATATTTTTTTGGCGTTGTAGCAAATTTCTTTTTGAATGCCGCTATAAAGTGGCTTCCCGTGCTGTATCCAATTTTGAGTCCTACTTCATTTACATTATAGGAACCGCTGTCGAGTAATTTTCGAGCAAAATCCATTTTGTAATCAAATAAAAACCCATAAACGGTATCCCCATAAATTTGTTTGAAACCCATTTTTAGCTTCTTCAAATTCAATCCTATTTCATCCGCTAACTCTTGCAAACCTGGCGGTTCAGCCATATTTGCAATAATAATTTCTTTGGCTCTTTTTATTTTGATCACATTGTCTTCATCGATTAAAAACGGACATTGTTCTGCATTTGGGTCTTCGGTTCGGTTGAAATACAAACTCAGCAATTCGTACCCTTTTCCTTTGTAATACAAGTTTTTAATAGATGGGTGCAAACTATAATGAAACAATTGCGACAATACAATTGCCATTGATGGACTGATATTGCCTTCGTTATAATATTTTTTGTCTTTATTATCTGCGCTTAAAAAAGTAATATAATCTGCCTCGCTCGAGAACAATGCGTGGAATTTTTTGATGGAAATAATCACCGAAATCACCCAAGAATTCGGCGCTAATTCTAGATTTAAAGGCAATTCTTTTTGTGGATTGTACAAAAGCAATGATTTTTCTTCTTTTAGTTCCAAAGCGTAATTCCCTTGGTTGAAGATAAATTTGGCGCTTCCCTTTAGTCCAAAATGAAATTGAATCAGGCCACTGCTGACTTCACGTTGGACGTTAAAATTTTCGATCCCGTCATTTTGAAAACGGATAAGCGTAAAGTCATCTTCAATTTTTATAATTTCCTGAGAACCCATAGCGATATTTTTTTAATATGAAAATCATAATTATCAAACCTTTTTATTTAGAACAACTCTAAATAGTTTAATTCAAAGGACTTGAATTCATTACAAAAATAGATTTTTTTACCATAAAATAAGACATTGGAATTAAAAAATCACGAAGCGATACAAAAAGAACTTCTAGCGTTACTTTTATAAATACTATAGTGATAATTTTGTCTCACTTTTTGGAAAAGTGCAAATATGGAAAACAATAATACATCGAAGCATCATTATTTTTACGCCGTTGGACTAAGCTATAAAAAAGCAGATGCTGAGATTAGAGGAATATTTAGTTTGGATGCTGCTGCAAAAGTGCGGTTGCTGGAACAAGCTAAAAATGAAGGAATAGAGAGTTTAATAGTCACTTCTACCTGCAATCGTACTGAAATCTATGGATATGCAGAACATCCGTTTCAATTAATCAAATTAATTTGTGAGAACAGCCAAGGCTCCGTTGAAGCATTTCAAAAGGTAGGCTTTGTCTATAAAAATCAAGAAGCCATCAGCCACATGTTTCGTGTAGGAACTGGTTTAGACAGTCAGATTCTGGGTGATTTTGAGATTATCGCACAAATAAGAAATTCCTTTTCACAGTCAAAATCGTTGGGTTTAGCCAATGCTTTTATGGAAAGACTAGTGAATGCTGTTATCCAAGCCAGTAAAAAAATAAAAACAGATACAGAAATTAGCTCTGGTGCTACTTCGGTTTCTTTTGCCGCAGTTCGTTATATTATCAACAATGTACAAGACATTGGGAACAAAAACATTCTCTTGTTTGGTACTGGAAAAATTGGTAGAAATACGTGCGAAAATCTAGTGAAACATACAAAAAACGAGCACATTACGCTAATTAATAGAACCAAAGAAAAGGCCGAAAAATTAGCTGGAAAATTAAACTTAATCGTAAAAGATTACTCTGAACTGCATTTGGAACTTCAAAAAGCAGATGTTGTTGTGGTAGCTACGGGTGCTCAAAATCCAACCATTGATAAAGCTATTCTGAATTTGAAAAAACCAATGTTGATATTGGATTTATCAATTCCGAAAAATGTAAATGAAAATGTGGAAGAAATTGAAGGTGTTACCTTGATCCACATGGACTATTTGTCACAACTAACAGACGAGACTTTAGAAAACAGAAAAAAGCACATTCCTGCAGCTGAAGCTATTATTGAGGAAATCAAAGATGAATTCATTACGTGGACCAAAGGACGAAAATTTGCCCCAACCATTCACGCGTTGAAAGCCAAGTTAAATGCGATAAAAGCATCGGAACTGGATTTTCAAAGCAAGAAAATTTCCAACTTCAATGAAGAGCAAGCGGAGATAATCAGTAACAGAATCATCCAAAAAATTACAACGCATTTTGCCAATCACTTAAAAGATGATGATACAATGGTCGATGAAAGTATCGAATGGATTGAGAAAGTGTTCAAGATTGGTGCTACTGCAAAATAAAATTTTCACCATTAAGAAATTAAGTTTCATTTAGACTTTTGAAAATAATAACTTTTTAAATGACAAAAAAAGAAATTACAAAGTTATCTTTTGAAATAACAGGTTTAGCAATAAAAGTGCATAAAAAATTGGGTCCTGGACTTTTGGAAAGTGTTTATGAACAATGTCTAAAGTATGAATTAGAAAAAAATGGGTACGATGTAAAACAGCAATTAATTGTTAAAATCGAATATGATGAGTTAGTATTAGAATCTAATTTAAGGATAGATTTGCTAGTTAATGATTCGATTGTTGTTGAATTAAAAGCAGTTGAAAATGTTTTACCAATTCATGAAGCACAATTATTAACTTATATGACATTACTGGAAAAACCTCAAGGATTGTTAATTAATTTTAATACAACGAACATCACAAAGTCTTTAAAGCCATTTGTAAACAAATATTTTTCGATGCTCGATGAATTCTAATTTCAAAAAATTGAAGTTTAAAAATAATAGTAATATGATTTAAATCAGATCTTAATGAAACTTAATTTCTTAATGGTTTGGAAAAATAAAAATGATAAATAAAACGATACGCATAGGAACCCGCGATAGCGAACTTGCGCTTTGGCAAGCCCACACTGTCCAGAAAAAGCTAAACGATTTAGGGTATAAAACCGAAATTTTAGCCGTTAAATCTACTGGAGATATAATTTTAGACAAGCCATTATACGAGCTTGGTATTACTGGAATATTTACTAAAACACTTGATGTTGCTATGATCAATGGCGATGTAGATATTGCGGTGCATTCCATGAAGGATGTTCCTACGGCATTACCTATAGGAATTGTGCAAGCCGCCGTTCTAGAAAGAGCAAATACGTTGGATATTTTAGTGCATAAAGGAAACCTTGATTTTCTTACTGGCGAAGGAACAATTGCCACAGGAAGTTTGCGTCGTCAGGCGCAATGGTTAAATAAATATCCCAATCACAACGTAGTAGATTTGCGCGGAAACGTCAATACGAGAATGCAAAAGTTACACGAAAGCGACTGGAGCGGCGCTATTTTTGCGGCAGCTGGATTAGAAAGAATAATCTTAAAGCCTACCGATTATATTGATTTGGATTGGATGATTCCAGCACCAGCTCAAGGCGCTATGGTAGTTGTTGCCATGGCAAATGATGAATTTTGTAGACAAGCGCTAAACGAACTTAACGATATTGATACCGAAGTTTGCACACACATCGAAAGACAGTTTTTAAAAACACTTGAAGGCGGTTGTACGGCACCAATTGGCGGTTTAGCAGTCTTTGTAGAAGATGACATCGTGTTCAAAGGGGTCCTTTTTTCATTAGATGGAAAACAAAAAATAGAAGTTGAAAAAACTGTTCCGATGCAAGAATGGAAAAAATTAGGTTTTTATTGTGCCCAAGAAATTTTAGAAAATGGCGGAGCAGAATTGATGACAACAATTAAAATTAATTTGAAGAAATAATGAGTCAAACAAGTATTTTATCTACCAAAACATTGACTGACGAGCAAAGGAAAGTACTTCTTGATGCTAATCTGGATCTTTTGGAGCAAGATTTTATTGAAATAAAAAACAACCTTTTTGAACTCAAAACAATTAACAATAACTTAATCTTTAGTAGTCAAAATGCCGTTTTAAGTTTGATCGAACAAAACGGCTGGGAAGTTTTAAAAACCAAACCTGTTTTTTGTGTTGGGATTAAAACCAAGGAGTTATTAGAATCGCATGGTTTTACCGTTGATGTTTATTTGGATTACGCATCTGAATTAGCTGAAATAATCACTTTGATTTACAACAAAGAAAGTTATACTTTTTTGAGTGGAAATTTGCGTAAAGAAACGTTGCCAGAAGCATTAAAAAGTGCAGGAATAACTTTCAATGAAATTGAAGTGTATCAAACCAAGTTGGCCCCATTTAAAATATCTGATCAAGAGAAATTTGATGGTATATTGTTTTTTAGCCCCTCTGCGGTCGAAAGTTATTTAACAAATAATAAGATCAAAAACGAAGTTTGCTTTTGCGTAGGTAAAACGACGGCATCAGCTTTAGAAACAAAGAAAATTAAAAACATAGTAATTGCTGCAACACCAATTATCGAAGAGGTGATTGAGGAAGTTATTGAATATTATAAAACGGAAAGCATCTAGCAATCTGCAAAAATTTAAATACATGATTAAGAACGACCTATTTTTAAGAGCACTAAAAGGAGAAACAGTACAACGCCCGCCAGTATGGATGATGCGTCAAGCCGGAAGATATTTACCGGAATTCATCGCTTTGCGTGATAAATATGATTTTTTCACGCGTTGTCAAACGCCGGAATTAGCTGCGGAAATTACAGTTCAACCGATAAGAAGAATTGCTCCTGATGCAGCGATTTTATTCTCGGACATATTGGTTATTCCACAAGCCATGGGAATTGAAGTGGAGATGAAACCTAATTTTGGTCCGTATTTACCAAATCCAATTCGTACCATTCAGGATGTGGAGAAAGTAATCGTTCCAGATGTAAATGAAACATTAGGATACGTTTTTGATGCTATAAAATTGACCAAGGAAATGCTGAATGATGAGGTGCCATTAATTGGCTTCGCAGGTTCTCCTTGGACAATTATGTGTTATGCAGTAGAAGGAAAAGGTTCTAAAAGTTTTGATATGGCCAAAGGATTTTGTTTCCAACATCCAGAGGCAGCGCATGTTTTATTGCAAAAAATTACGGATACTACAATTGCATACCTCAAAGAGAAAGTAAAAGCGGGAGTAAACGCCGTGCAAATTTTTGACTCTTGGGGCGGAATGTTATCTCCAGTGGATTATCAAGAATTCTCATGGAAATACATCAACCAAATTATCGAAGCGTTGGCAGATGTAACACCCGTAATTGTTTTTGGAAAAGGATGTTGGTTTGCTTTGAACGAAATGGGAAAAAGTAGAGCATCGGCACTAGGAGTAGATTGGACGTGCTCTCCAAGAAATGCCAGATACTTGTCTGGAGGAAATATCACTTTACAAGGAAATTTTGATCCATCAAGATTATTATCTCCAATTCCTGTGATCAAGAAAATGGTAAACGAAATGATTGACGAATTCGGAAAAGACAAATACATCGTAAACTTAGGTCACGGAATTTTACCAAATATTCCCGTGGATCACGCTAAGGCCTTTATTGATGCCGTGAAGGAGTATGGTCAGTAAATTGAAATTTGAAAATTATATAGTAGACAAGTTGAAACCAATTGATTCCAATCAATTGTATCAGTTCATGTTGGATAATAAGGAACGATTGAATTTGTTTTTTCCACTAACATTGGAAATGAATAGTTCTTTAGAAAAGACGCAAGCCTATATTTCAATTAAGAATAAAGAAATAGCAGAGAAGACAAATTTTACTTTTGTTGTTCGAGATATAAATATCCAACAAATTGTAGGTTTAATTATTATTAAAAAACTTGATTGGGAAAAAAAGCAAGGAGAATTTGCCTACTGCATTGGTTCCGAATTTGAAGGAAATGGTTTGACTTCATTTGCGGTAAAAGAAATGACAAATTTTGCTTTTGAGGATTTAGGTTTAAAAACACTTCAGATTATAGCTCATAAAACCAATTTAGGAAGTGTTAAAGTAGCTGAAAATAATGGTTTTATTTGGCAAGGCACCTTACAAAATGAATTTACTCCAATCAATGGAACTCCATTAGACATGGAATTATATGAATTGTATAATGAAAAATAAATTTTACCAATACATACAAAACCTTCAAGACCAAACTGTTGCTGGCTTAGAAGCTGTTGAAGGTTATGCCAAATTCAAGGAAGACCTTTGGGAACGTCCAGAAGGTGGCGGAGGAAGAACACGCGTAATTGAAAATGGAAATGTTATCGAAAAAGGCGGTGTCAATATTTCAGCAGTGCATGGAAAATTACCTGAAGCCATGCAAAAGATGTTCAATGTAGGCGAAGCTGATTTTTTTGCCTGCGGACTGAGTTTGGTCATCCATCCTAAAAACCCAATGGTGCCAACCGTTCACGCGAATTGGCGTTATTTCGAAATGTACGATGACAACGGAAATGTGATTCAACAATGGTTTGGTGGCGGACAGGATTTAACGCCCTATTATTTATTTGAAGAAGATGCAATTCATTTTCATCAAACCTGCAAAACTGCTTGCGACAAACACAATCCGGAGTTTTATCCAAAATATAAGAAACAATGCGATGCCTATTTCTGGAACGCTCACCGCAATGAAGCACGTGGACTAGGTGGATTGTTTTTCGATTATTGCAAAGCAACCGAGCAAATGTCAATGGAAAACTGGTTTAACTTTGTAACTGAAGTTGGAAATTCATTTTTAACCGCTTATATTCCAATATTAGAACGGCGAAAAAATTTACCTTATACTGCAGAACAAAGAACGTGGCAGGAAATCCGAAGAGGTCGTTACGTGGAGTTCAATTTAGTACACGACAAAGGCACTTTATTTGGCTTAAAAACCAACGGAAGAATTGAGTCAATTCTGATGAGTTTGCCGCCACATGTGCAATGGGTGTACGACCATCATCCAGAGGTAGGAAGCGAAGAAGAAAAATTACTGAAAGTGCTGGAGAATCCTGTTGAGTGGTTAGTTTAGCTCCAGAGGAGCGCTAGATGTATAGCAAATAATATTATTTCGATTCATTTTAGCTCCGTAGGAGCGTAATATGTATAGGAGATTGTATTGTTTTGACGGAGCACCATCGGTGCGGTATTTTTATAGCAACCATCGGTGCGGTATATTTATAGTGAATTATTTGTATTCATTTTAGCTCCGGAGGAGCGCTATATTTATAGCAACCATCGGTGCGATATATCTATATAAAATAATTTATGTAATTGAAATTGAATCCCGTAGGGATGACATATTTAACCAACATCAATTTATAATGGCAAATACCTATTCTCAAATATACATCCAAATTGTCTTTGCCGTCAAGGGCAGACAAAATCTGATTTTTAGTAAATGGAAAGACGAATTATTCAAATATATCACTGATATCGTTACAAATGAAGGTCAAAAATTAATTGCGATTAATGGAATGCCAGACCACGTTCATATTCTAATTGGCTTAAAGCCAAATAAAGCCTTGTCAGATTTGGTGAGAGATATAAAAGCCAATTCATCAAGATTCATTAATGAAAAAGCATGGATAAATGGTAAATTTGAGTGGCAAACGGGATTTGGAGCATTCACCTACAGCCATTCGCAATTGACTAATGTTATCAATTATATACAAAATCAAGAAGTACATCACAAAACAAAAACATTCAAAGAAGAATATGTAGAATTTTTAAAATTATTTAATGTAGATTTTAAAAATGAATATCTTTTTGATGATGTTAATTAGAGATAAATATGTCGCCCTTACCGGGCTTAAAAATAGCATGATAAAATAAATTACTATAAACATTACGCTCCTCCGGAGCTGGAAAAACTAAAGATATGTTCCCATTACACAGAGGTCGTCGGTTAAGAGTAAACGAATCCATTCGCTCATTAGTTCGTGAAACTACATTAAGTCCAAGTGATTTTATGTTTCCCATGTTTATTGCCGAAGGCGAAAACGTACAAGTAGAAATTCCATCTATGCCAGGAATATTTCGCCGTTCGATTGATTTAAACGTCGAAGAGGTCAAAGAAATATTTGCATTGGGAATTCGGGCGGTCAACATCTACGTAAAAGTCGACGAAAGTTTAAAAGATAATAGCGGAAAAGAAGCCTGGAGCCCTAACGGACTCATGCAAAATGCTATTCGTGCCATCAAAGCCGCTTGCCCGGAAATGATTGTCATGCCTGATGTGGCTTTAGACCCTTATTCAATTTATGGTCATGACGGAATCATAGGAAATGGCGATGTAGAAAATGATTCTACCAATGATGCTTTGGTAAAAATGGCCGTATCTCACGCTCAAGCAGGTGCCGACTTTGTAGCACCAAGCGATATGATGGATGGTCGTGTACTACGCTTGCGCCAAGGTTTAGATGCTGCAGGGTATCATAACGTGGGCATCATGAGTTACTCCGCTAAATATGCTTCAGCGTTTTATGGTCCTTTCCGTGATGCTTTAGACTCTGCTCCAAAACAAGCAGATGTAGTAGTGCCAAAAGACAAAAAAACTTACCAAATGGATTATGCCAATCGCCTGGAAGCCATCAAAGAAGCCCTTTGGGATGTAGAGGAAGGTGCCGATATGGTTATGGTAAAACCCGGAATTGCATACTTAGATATTGTTCGCGAAGTAAAAAATGCGGTTCATGTGCCCGTAACCGTATACCATGTGTCCGGTGAGTATGCTATGATTAAAGCCGCTTCAGAACGAGGTTGGCTAGATCACGACCAAACCATGATGGAGCAGTTAATGTGTATCAAACGCGCGGGTGCCAGTTTAATTTCGACTTATTTTGCCAAAGAAGCCGCAATACTTTTAAATAAAAAATAATGAAAAAGATCCTTTGCTTAGTAGTCGTATGTTGGTTTCTATCTTGCAAGAAAGAAGAAACAAAGAAAGAATCACTCTACCCAACCACTACTGTAGAAATAGCCCAATCCCCTGTTGAACTTGGAAAGGAAATTTTTGAGGGTAAAGGAAACTGTGTCGCTTGTCATCAAGCTGCAGAAAAGGTAATCGGTCCCAGCTTACAAGACATTGCGGCCATTTACAAAAGTAAAAATGCAGATATGGTTGCTTTTTTAAAAGGAGAGGGCGAGCCTATTGTAGATCCAAGTCAGTACGAGGTCATGAAAACAAACTTTACGATCACAAAAGCCATGTCCGATGAAGAATTAAAAGCGCTTGAGGCCTATGTATATTCGCATGTAAAATAATTCATACTGAACTTGTTTCAGTATCTGGAGCTATTTCCTGCTATCCGCTGTATCTCTTGCGTTCGCTAGCGCTACCACAAGAGGATGCCGCTTCTATCAGGGCTAAAAACAAAGACCATTCACAAGTACGAATGGTTTTTTTGTGACTACATTCAGTACGCACAGATTATTTTTTTACCTTTAAAAAATGGAAACAGTTTATATCAAAACTCCTTTAGGAATTGCAGCCATTACAGGTGATGTACATGGTGTTTCTGAAATAACAGTGTTAGATGAGGGTGAAGTGTCTGCTCAAATCCCGGTTTTTTTGCGAGATGCAGTGCAGCAACTTCAAGAATATTTCAATTCTCAAAGAACTGATTTTACCTTTAAACTCAACCCAAAAGGAACTGATTTTCAACAAAAAGTGTGGAACGCATTACTCGATATTCCGTTTGGGAAAACAAGAACGTATCTAGAACAATCTAAATTTCTCGGCGACCCAAAAGCCATTCGGGCTGTGGCTTCCGCAAATGGGAAAAACCCACTTTGGATTGTGGTTCCCTGTCACAGAGTCATTGGTAGTGATGGTTCTTTAACGGGGTATGCAGGAGGATTATGGCGCAAAAAATGGTTGTTAGAACATGAAAATCCTTCCCCGCAACATAGTTTGTTTTAGTTATTTATGAATAATTTTTTTATATTCGTTTAAGAATATCCGTGCAAATCTGTTAAATCCGCGTCATCTGCGTGCCATACCATGATTGAAAAAATAAATCTCAACAACATTCTTTTCTTAGACATCGAAACTGTTCCAGAAACAGCAGATTTTAATTTGCTAGACGACGAAATGCAAGCGCTTTGGGAACATAAAACGCTATACCAACGCAAAGATGATTTTACTGCAGAAGAATTTTACGACCGTGCAGGAATTTGGGCTGAGTTTGGTAAAATTGTGTGTATTTCGGTAGGTTATTTTACCATCAAAGGGGACATTCGTAATTTTCGAGTAACGAGTTTCTTTGGCGAGGAGAAAAAAATCCTTTCCGACTTTAATAATTTACTCAACAATCACTTCAATCAACCACAGCATGTTTTATGCGGACACAACGCCAAAGAGTTTGACATTCCTTTTCTCGCCCGGCGAATGATTATCAATAACATTGCAATTCCAGACAAGCTGAATTTATTTGGAAAAAAACCTTGGGAAATTCCGCATTTGGATACCCTAGAATTATGGAAATTTGGCGATTACAAGCATTTTACGTCCTTGAAATTAATGTGTAAAGTACTCGGAATTCCTTCTTCAAAAGGCGATATCGATGGTAGCCAAGTCGGTCATGTGTTTTATGTAGAAAAAAACATTGACCGTATTGTAACGTATTGTGAAAAAGATACGATTGCTGTAGCACAGATTTTCCTTCGATTAAGGCGTGA
This sequence comes from Flavobacterium frigidum, assembly GCF_048286795.2. Lineage (NCBI taxonomy): Bacteria > Pseudomonadati > Bacteroidota > Flavobacteriia > Flavobacteriales > Flavobacteriaceae > Flavobacterium > Flavobacterium frigidum. The sequence goes on along the minus strand of NZ_JBLVPT020000007.1, from coordinate 52,888 downwards.
AGAATTGTTGATAGAGGAGGAGATTATTCATGTGTAAGAAACTTCAATGGCAATATTAATATCAAAATTCTATGGGAAATACAATTTTAAAATTCTATTATTGAAATTGACATTGCAATTGACATTGAATATTGATTTATTACATTTACAAAAATTATAAGTTATGGTATTAAGCAGATTTTGGTTGGTCATTTTTATATCGGCAATTGTATTTGTAGTATTTAGTTTATTTGCAGGAGACAATTATACCATTGATCACGTTTTGAACGGAAAGAAAGACGATCCAATTCTTATCTCGGAAAGATATGTAGAGCAGCTTCCTGCTTATATAAAAGACAGTATTAAAACAGCGGTAGACCAAACTATGATCATTAATCGGGATTCGCTCAATGCAGACACGACGTATGTTTTCAAAAATAAAACCGTAAAAATCTACAGTGGCGTGCAAAAATCTGATGGATTGTTGCCTACCTGTAAAAGTACTTTGCTGGATTTAGTATTGCCATTGATGGCGTATTTGGCTTTTTTCTGTGGGTTGATGGAACTTTTAATCATTTCTGGTGCTTCGGGAAAATTGGCCAAAGCCTTAAGTCCCGTTTTTGTCAAAGTATTTCCGAGTATCCCAAAAAATCACCCATCGATTTCGTATATGACTTTGAATTTTGCCGCTAATTTCTTAGGGCTAGATTCGGCTGCAACTCCTTTTGGATTAAAAGCGATGGAGAGCCTGCAAGAAATAAATCCTGAAAAAGACAAAGCTAGCGATGCTCAAATCATGTTCATGTGTTTACATGCCTCCGGACTTACGTTGATTGCTACCTCTATTATTGGGTATAGAGCTGCTGCCAATGCCAGTAATCCTGCTGATGTGATGTTGCCATGTATCATTACGTCGTTCATAGGGACGATTGCCGCCTTTTTAATTGTTGGAATCAAACAGAAAATCAATTTCAAGAGTGCTTCTTTAGTATTGGTTTTAATTGCGTTAATCGCAGCTATAATAGGTTTGTTGATGTACGTGAACCAGTTGGACTTAATTGGTAAAAACTACTTTACATCAAATCTATCGGCTTTAATATTAATAGCGATTATCGCTTTTACGCTTATCTTTTCCTTTGTAAATGAAAAGAAATTTACAGAAGCATCAACTACTGTTTTTGAGACGTTTGTGGTAGGAGCTAACAATGGTGTCAAAACAGGAGTCACAATTTTTCCTTATGTTCTAGGAATGTTAGTTGCTATTTCCTTGTTTAGAAACAGCGGTCTATTCGAAATAATTAGCAACTGGATTGCTTTTATTTTTTCTAATATGGGAGTAAGCAAAGAAATTACAGATGCATTGCCAGTTGCGTTGCTACGTCCATTTAGTTCTGCAGGATCTAGAGGGTTTTTGATCGATTCTATGAATACTTTTGGTGCCGACTCACTAACTGCTAGATTGGCTAGTATTTTTCAATGTAGCGCCGAAAGTACGTTTTATGTAATTGCGGTATACTTTGGTTCGGTAAACATCAAAAACACACGTTACGCTTTAGGTACCATGCTTATTGTTGATGTGATTTGTGTAGTTACTGCTATTTTTGTTGCTACGTGGTTCTTTTGAATGAATTAAAAACTAAGATTTCAGACGTGAAAAGATTCTAACAGCGATCATGAAATTCAAATTGAAATTATTTTACTGTATAAAAATTAAGCCTTACAGAGTACTGTGAGGCTTTTTTTTGATTTAAAACTAGAACTAATTGACACCTTGTTGATTACTTTTACTATAGTTTCGACACTATTGTTGAACTTGATAATCAACGCCTTTACTTACTAAACTACCATTATGTTAGACTTCAGTTCTCTGTCATGTAGTGTTTTAAAGCCAACTGAATTGTAAGGTATCTAATAGCTTACTTTTTTACCATAAATCTTAAATTTTTTAATGCGTTAGGGTTATAAATAAAAAAGGGAGCAGTTATATGAACTGCCCCCTTTTAATAAATTTAAAAAAAATATTACTCTTTAATGAATTTTTTAGTGATGTTTTTCTGACCATCATTTACCTCTAAGAGATATACTCCAGAAGCTAGTTTACTTACATTAATTGCATTTTCAGATATTTTCCCCGTCTCTATTTTTTGACCTAGGAAATTAAAAATGCTGAAAGTAGCATTGCGATTATCTGCCATTTTAATATTCAAGAAGTCAGAAGTAGGGTTTGGAGACATAGTATATTCAAATATATTATTTTCATCACCTAAACCATCTGCAAAACTTGTTGTAAAACCTGCTATTGCTGCTCCACCAATGTTTACGGTGTAGTCTTCTACTTCTCCATATGAAAAAGTTTCACAAGCAGTTTGAGCAGCATTGTATTTCATGGATACCCTCATACGTGTAGGTCCAGATAAGGCTGTCGTAGGAACCGTAAAAGTAGCTGTTAAGTTTGCACTACTTGACGAAGAACCGGAAACAACTTGCTCCGTTGTTTCAAAAACACCATTTTTATTATAATCAATCCATATTTTCCAGTATTCAGTATACGCGGAACCACTAAAACCTGCGCTAAACAAGATTGTATTTGATCCATAAGGTACATTTCCTGTCAAGGCTGTAAAGTTTCCGTATCCTGCATTGGCACCAGTTGTGTTGGCAATTCCACCCAAAGCTACATAGTCAATGTATTCAGATGTTGCATTACTTCCTTTAGAGATGCAGTACGTTACTGTAGTTCCAGATGTGGTAACGCTTGCTACATTACTAGCAGCAGATAAATTTCCTGCAGCATCTTTTGCTTTTACTGTGAAAGTATAGGCTGTTGCAGCAGTTAATCCTGTAACGGCATACGTTGTCCCAGTAACTGTGGCTAATAAACTGCTACCTCGATATACATTGTACCCGGTTACTGCAACATTATCAGTAGCGGCTGTCCAAGATAAGTTTGTTGTTGTTGAAGTTGTTCCTGATGCAGTTAAGCTTGCAGGAGTAGACGGTGCAGTAGTATCAGCTGTGCCAGCATAAGCAGCACCAACTCCTACAGCATAAAATGCGTTTGTAGTAGCGATCACTTCAGCAGAACCCGCTCCGTAGAGATCTGTTGCTGACTGAATTCCGTAAGTTCTTGCATTTGCAAAAGTTGAATTTGCTGATAGATACACGCTTTCTAATCGGTAAGCAATTTTTGCAGCTTTGTCAATTGTAATTCCAGTTACATTATAAGAACTACCTATGTCATTTGTTCCTGATTTACCTACAGATAAAATATAGAACCAGTGGTTTAATACACCGCTATTGGTATGAACACCACAATAATCATTGGTCTGTGTTGGAGTGCCACAATTAATGACTTTCCAATTTGTTCCGCCATAGGTGTCTGGCTGTCCTTCTAATTTTGGATTACTCATGGAACGTAAAGCCGTTTTTCCAGCTCTTCTTTCGATGTCTTCTCCTATTAACCATGTTGATTTTGTAGGAGCCGCAAAATATTCCACACACGCACCCCATATATCAGAAAATCCCTCATTCATGGCTCCTGATTCTCTTTGGTAAGCTAGATTGGCTGTTTTTTCACAAATTGCATGTCCAATCTCGTGTGCCGCTACGTCTAAAGAAGTAAGCACGTCAAAATTTGTTCCACTACCATCGCCGTAGGTCATAACACTACCATTCCAGTACGCATTGTCGTAAGCAACACCATAGTGCACGTAGCTTTTTATAACAGCGCCAGCGTTGTCATAACTGTTTCTCGTGTGTTTAGTTGAAAAGTAGTCATATGTTTTCTCTGCACCCCAATGCGCATCAAGGGCACCATTGTCTTTATTAGTATTGTCAAATTCAGCTGCGGTCCAGTTATTATCCACATCGGTAAAATTCACCGCAGTAGTATAATTGGTTCCTTTTTTCATATTGAAAGTGTTTATCCCCAAACCTCGTGTTGCATCTGCTAAAATATATGATGAACCGCTTAAAGTAGTTTGAATGGATTGTGTACCACTGTAACGTGTGGCTGCGTTTGCTGCAACAAAGGCGACAGCATTTATTAGTCCTTTTGAGGTTTTAGACCCATCGTTTTTGTGCCCATTGCTGTATTCTCCAAGGTGTTTTATGGTAGCATTATAAAACAACGGTTCTCCAGAAACTGCATCTATATATAAATCACCACGACTAACCGGGTTTGTAGCATAAATATCGAATTTATATGCCAACCGTAAATTATTGTCTTTTTGTTTTGAAGTTGCACCATCTAAAACAGGAAGTAAAACCAACTCTCCAGTAGGTTTTTGGTAGTTCATTGCTTTAGAGTTCTCTGTTGATTCCCAAAGGTATTGTTTGGCTCCTATTTGTTTCAAGGCACGAACAAATGCTTGATCTTTGGTTAATTTTGGATTAGTATTTACATTATCCAATTTATAAAATTCTCCACTCATTGATTCTAATTTCCCAGCTTTGGAGTGCAACGTGTACGTTGAAAATTCTACTTTTAAGCCTTGGTGATACAATTGGAATTTGTCGTGAGAAATTCCCAATTTATCTGTTTCGGATTTAGTTTTAGTAAAATTAGAATTGGTTTTTAATCCTAACTGTTCAGTGAATGCTTGTTGAGCATCGGAGGATTTGTAAGTAGACTTTTCATTAAAAACGATCAAAGAAGGTTTTCCTTTTTCATCCGTAATTTTTTGTTTTACATATTTGGTTGCATCTTGTGCTTGTGCTTCTATTGCAAAAAAAGAAACGGAAGCAAACAAGGCAATTTTACCGAGTAATTTTGTTTTCATAGGTTTGGGGTTTTGGTTAATTATTTAAAATATCAAATTAAATATGATAGCTAATTTAACAAAAAATATATATAATATTAATTTTTTGTTAAAATATATTTTAGTGTTGCTGTTCTAATAGAGAAAATAGGGCTGTTTTTATATTTTTTTATGATTTGATGCCGAATATAAATACTACAAAACAGTATCAAAAAAAATACATCCGTCTATAGGATGTATTTTTTGTTGTATTGTATTTGGGTGAAGACAGTCTTAATCGAGAATCATTTCTGGAATTTCACCATCAATAATTAATGTTGCTTCGGTTGAAGCAACAATGTGTTCTATGGTTACGCCAGGTGCGCGTTCTAGTAGCTTGAATCCTTGTGATGTTATTTCCAGTACAGCAAGTTCAGTAACAACTTTTTTAACGCATCCTACACCAGTTAAAGGCAACGTACATTTTTTAAGAATTTTAGATTCTCCAGCCTTATTTACATGCATCATGGCTACAATAATATTTTCTGCCGAAGCGACTAAATCCATTGCGCCACCCATTCCTTTGACCATTTTCCCTGGTATTTTCCAGTTGGCTATATCACCATTTTCAGAAACTTCCATAGCACCAAGAATTGTTAAGTCAACATGTTGGCCACGAATCATGCCAAAACTAAATCCAGAATCAAAGAAACTGGCGCCTGGTAATGTTGTTATGGTTTGTTTTCCTGCGTTGATTAAATCGGCATCTTCGTCTCCTTCAAATGGGAAAGGTCCCATTCCAAGTACGCCATTTTCACTTTGAAACTCAACATCAATACCTTCTGGAATATAGTTCGCTACCAGTGTTGGTATTCCTATTCCAAGATTCACATAATAGTTGTGTTTCAATTCTTTTGCGATGCGTTTTGCAATTTGGTTTTTATCTAAAGCCATGATTAGAAAATTTTTCTTACTGTAAGTTGTTCAATTCTTTTCTCGTATTTCTCGCCTTGAAAAATTCTATTTACAAGTATTCCTGGAATATGAATTTCATTTGGATCTAAACTCCCAGCGGGCAATAGTTCTTCAACTTCTGCAATGGTGATTTTTGCTGCTCCAGCCATACATGGATTGAAGTTTCTAGCCGTTCCTTTGAAAACTAGATTTCCGGCTTTGTCCCCTTTCCATGCTTTTACAATCGCAAAATCAGCTTGAAAAGCGTGTTCCATAATATGCATTTTCCCATTAAATTCACGAACTTCTTTACCTTCGGCTACTTCAGTTCCATAACCGGCTGGTGTAAAAAAAGCAGGAATTCCAGCCTGTGCTGCGCGGCAGCGTTCTGCTAAAGTCCCTTGTGGAATAAGATCAACTTCGAGTTCTCCAGATAGCATTTGGCGTTCAAATTCGGCATTTTCTCCAACATAAGATGAAATCATCTTTTTAATTTGACGTTTTTGCAAAAGCAAGCCTAGGCCAAAATCATCAACTCCTGCGTTATTTGAAATACAGGTTAAATTTGTCGTTTCTTTTTTTACTAATTCGGCGATAGAATTTTCTGGAATACCACATAATCCGAAACCGCCAAGCATGATAGTCATATCGTTTTCAATTCCTTGAAGGGCATCTTGAACGTTATTTACTTTTTTGTTAATCATAAAAATAAGGTGCTATTGATGTAATTATAATTTTTTAAATATTCTTAGGAGTATCGTTCGTTTACAGTAGTAGAAAACTCTAGTCCAGATGGAGTGAAAATCTTTTCTTTGCTAGGAACGAAGCAATCCATTTGTTACTTTCGAGATGCGATTGCTTCGTTCCTTACAATGACTTTTATAGTTCAAACTCCTCTGTATCTTGTTCTACAGCGGTAGTATCTACAACTTTTTTAGGAACGTAACAATCTACTTTTATAGATAGATTAGAAGGTCTTTCAAATGGTTCTTTGGATACTTTTAGAGCAGGATCTTCGTAACATAATTTCATGAAATATCCCCAAACTGGTAGTGCTGCAGTAGCTCCTTGTCCGTAGGTAATGCTCTTGAAACGGGCAGAACGGTCCTCGCAACCTACCCAAACTCCAGTTACAAGATTAGGAACCATTCCCATGAACCAACCATCAGATTGGTTTTGTGTGGTTCCTGTTTTTCCTGCAATTGGATTTCTAAAGGAATAGGGATATCCAGTCCAGCGGTTGTCGCCATTACCACCACCAGTGGTGCGCAAACGGTCGCCAGAACCACCTTCGGTTACACCTTCCAGTAATTTGATGACTGCATAAGCGATGTCTTTGTTTAAAACATCGTGCGATTCAGGAATGGGTTCGTAAATGATCACGCCACTTTTATCTTCAATTTTTGATATAAATTGGGGTTTCATATAAACACCTTGATTTGCAAATGTGCTGTACGCGGCAACCATATCTTCTACGGTTATTTCGACAGCTCCAAGCGCAATAGAAGGTTGATTTACAATTTCGGATTTCACTCCTAATTTATGAGTTAAATCAATTACGGCTTCAGGTCCTACTTTATCAATTAATTTAGCCGAAATTGTATTTATAGAATTGGCTAAACCCCTTTTCAGAGTAACCATGCCTCGGTATTTATTATCGGAGTTTTTAGGTTCCCAATCTTCGGTTACATTATGACGTCCTTTACGAATCATAAACGGACCATCAACAATAGAGTCACACGGAGACATGTTCAATTGTTCAATTGCGGTTGCGTATACAAAAGGTTTAAAGGTAGATCCTACTTGTCTTGCACCTTGACCTACGTGGTCGTATTGAAAATATTTGTAATTGATACCACCTACCCAAGCCTTTATTTCACCGGTTTGTGGTTCCATTGCCATCAATCCCGATTGTAAAAAGTGCTTGTAATACCTAATGGAGTCTAATGGGGTCATGATGGTATCTTTTTCTCCTTTCCAAGAAAATACAGTCATTTTTGTTTTTTCGCTGAACGATTTTATAATTTCTTCTTCGCTTTTATCTAATGATTTCATCACAGCCCATCGGTTTGATGATTTCATAGCTTGATTTAGAATCTTTTGAGTTTCTACAGAGGAAATGTTGACAAATGGAGCGTTTTTATTATCCTTTGATTGATTGAAAAATTCTTCTTGTAGGTTGGCCATGTGTGCAGAAACTGCTGCCTCAGCATGCAATTGCATTCTGGAATCAATAGTAGTGTAGATTTTTAGACCATCTTTGTAGATGTCATAATCTGATCCATCTGGTTTTTTATTTTCTTCAGCCCACTTTTTCATGTAATCACGCAGGTATTCTCTAAAATACGTAGCCGTTCCGTCTTTGTGGGTTTCTAATTTGAAATTTAATTTAATCGGTAAACTTTGTAGTTTTTCTTTTTCCTCTTTGGTGATGATTTTTCCTTTTGCCATTTGCGAAAGCACCACATTTCTGCGGTTTGTCACACCTTCTGGGTTTCGTATCGGATTGTATAAACCAGAATTCTTAAACATCCCTACTAATATTGCCGATTCGCTAATGGTTAAATCCTTAGGTTCTTTAGAAAAATACGTTTTTGCTGCGGAACTTACCCCAACAGAATTGTTTCCAAAATCATATACGTTGCAGTACATGGCGATGATTTCATTTTTTGTATATTGTCTTTCTAATCGAATAGCGATAATCCACTCTTTTATTTTTTGCACAATTCTAAAAGGCAGGAATTTAGATCCTTCTCCGTGAAAAAGTTGTTTGGCTAATTGCTGAGTCAATGTACTCGCTCCACCGCTGGTTCCTAAACTGGAAATGGCTCTCAAGGTTCCTCTACCATCAATACCAGAATGCTCATAAAAACGAGCATCTTCGGTAGCAATTAGTGCTTGTACTAAATTTTTTGGTAAATCAGCATAACGCAATTGAGACCTGTTTTTTTCGAAATACTTTCCTAAAACCACACCATCTGCCGAAATGATTTCGGTTGCAAGGTTAGAGTCTGGATTTTCTAGATCTTCAAAAGAAGGCATCGAACCAAAAAGTCCCCATGAAGCGAATAAGAAAAACAAACCAACAGCACCCATTCCATAGAAAAAAATTTTCCAAAATTTCTTTTGATAGTAAGCAATGTTCTTATCGCTGTTTTGCGCCTGATTGTTATTTTTTTTGATAGCCATAATACTATTTTATTCTTTTTTTTCTATTCTAAAACCTACTTCTGTAATACCGTCTAATGCTTTTACTCCGAGAACCTTACCGTTTTCACGAACCGCTTGCTTGATGTAGACTTTGTATTTCGACCTGAATCGTACATTTTCCTTGTAAAAAAGTTTACTTTCTTTTAAGTCTGAAAAACCATTGCCTAATAATGTGCCGTCTGGCTCTGCCATTTGGTATTCAAGTGTATCTACTTTTGTAAATCCATTTGGTAATTCCAACGCCACAATTAAAAACAAATTGTTGAATTGATAATCGTTATTGTCTCTAACATTAATAAACAAATCATAGCGTTTTGTAGAGTCCAATTCTGGTAAATTGAAGGTAACAATACTGTCTTTGTGCCACGCACTACCTACCGATTTGTATTCATCAAAAACTCTTTTCTTGTCACATGAAGAAAAGATAATGATCACTAAAAGGAGTAAAGCGCTATTTTTTATCCACATTTTTGGTAATAATTATTGGTTTTCTTGGCTCTGCAGGTTTTTTATCACCTTGTTGCTGACGATTATTATTGTTTTTATTGACAGGTTTACTGCTATTGGCTACAATCACATTTTCCCCACCAGCTTTGCGTTTTTTATGCTGTTTTTTCTTTGGTTTAGGTTGGTCAAATCGCGTTAAACTTTCTTGACCCATGGCATTGTTGAAGTTTTTCTCAGGCTCAACAACAATCTCAATAGCATAATCCTCCAATGAAGAAACTTTGTTCTTAAGTTTATTTTCGGCAACAATTTCTTGTACTTGTTCAATTTTCAACACATGCCAATTGGCAAAATTATTCGTGTATGCAAACCACATCAAGCCTTTAAAGATGTCTTGTTTTTGGCAAATGGCATCTCCTTTTTCAGTAACTAACTTAGTTTCGAAATCTGGGAAATGCTTTAAGGCATCCATGTAGGTGTCTAGTTCATAGTTCAAGCAGCATTTTAATTTACCGCATTGTCCCGCTAGTTTTTGTGGATTCAAGGACAGTTGTTGGTAACGTGCAGCTGAGGTATTTACACTTCTAAAATCAGTCAGCCAAGTAGAACAACACAATTCTCTTCCGCAAGAACCTATTCCACCCAAACGAGCTGCTTCCTGACGGAAACCAACCTGTTTCATCTCAATACGAGTGCTGAATTCTTTAGCAAAATCTTTTATTAAAGCTCTAAAGTCAATTCGATCATTTGCGGTGTAGTAAAAAGTAGCCTTAGATCCATCTCCTTGAAATTCGATATCCGAAATTTTCATTTCCAGTTTTTGAGCAATCGCCAGTTCTCGTGCACGAACCTTCATAGGCTCTTCTTTATCGCGAGCAGTAGACCAAATGTCAATGTCTTTTTGAGAAGCTTTTCTATAAATTTTAGGAATTTCATTGCTCAAAGGATTGGCTCCTTTTTTCTTCATTTGGATGCGAACCAATTCTCCTGTAAGTGTTACAATTCCAATGTCATGACCAGGTGAAGCTACCGTAGCAACGATGTCGCCCATACTTAAGGTTAATTTCTCGGTATTGCGGTAAAATTCTTTTCGGCCGTTTTTGAAACGTACTTCAACACAATCAAAAGGGGCGTCGCCATTGGGCAAACTCATATTCGAAAGCCAATCAAAAACCGTTAATTTATTGCAGCTATCGGTGCCGCAAGTCCCATTATTTTTACAACCCTTTGGTGCGCCACCATCAGAAGTTGAACAACTTGTACATGCCATAATCTTATATGTAGTGTTGTGACGAGCACAACTTAAGTTCTTAAAACGTTTAATGTGTAAAGATAGTATTTTTTAATTTTATGGAACAACGCCAATTTAGAGCAATAATTCATAAATTTATACAAAAAAACCCATTACAATTTAAATTGTAATGGGTTGGTAATTGTTCATGTAGCGTTTCAGATTTACTCTAAAACACGGTATAATTTATCGGATAATCGAATTCGGAATGGGAGTTGAAACGTGCACGTATCGCCAGCAACGGCTTTTTGTTGCGCGGTGTCATTGACCATCATTTTCTCGATTTTTAAAATTTGTTCTCCGGTAGTGCTCCCTTTTATCAATACAGTATCGCCAATTGTTAACTCATTTTCTTCAATTAAAAACTGTCCAACATTTGACTTCGGGAAAAAGTGAGCGCCTTTACCAAGGTATTCTTTTTTAATTTTCACCGCTTTTTTTGCAACAGGTTTGCGTTTTGCAAGCTCAGTTAAGTCGGGAATAGCTGCCAAAGGATCTGCATTATTTTTGAAAAGTAGCTTGTCAGATTTCCCTTTTTTGAAAATCTTATTTCCGTTTTTAATCCCTCTGCGAATGGCTTTTTGCTCTTCTTCGGGCAAGTGAATAATGGTAGCACATTCTGTAGAACAGCAGCCGTACATTTTTTCTTTGCAAGCATCACACTGAATAAAAAGCAAATGACAACCTTCGTTCACGCAATTCGTATGCACATCACAAGCGGTGCCGCATTGATGGCATTGCGAAACAACATCGTCAGTAATTCGTTCGCCCAAGCGGTGATCAAAAACAAAGTTTTTACCTATAAATTTGCTTTCTAGATTTTCTTCTTTTATTTGTTTGGCGTAATTAATAATACCGCCTTCCAGCTGAAAAACATTTTTAAAACCTTGGTGTTTAAAGTAAGCCGATGCTTTTTCGCAACGAATTCCTCCCGTACAATACATGACAAGGTTTTTGTCTTCCTTAAAGTCTTTTAATTGCTCGTTGATAATAGGCAAGGATTCCCTAAACGTATCTACATCAGGAGTGATGGCGCCTTTAAAATAGCCAATTTCACTCTCATAATGGTTTCTAAAATCGACTACAATCGTGTTGGGATCGTCTAGAATTTCGTTGAATTCCTTCGCTTTTAGGTGTACACCTATGTTGGTCACATCAAAGGTTTCATCGTTCAAACCGTCGGCAACAATTTTGTCACGCACCTTAATAGTTAGTTTCAAAAACGAGTGATCGTCATGCTCCACGGCAATATTTAAACGCATCCCTTTCATAAAATCATATTTCTCAAGCGTGTCCTTGAAGGCATAAAAATTATCGGCAGGCAATGATAATTGCGCATTGATACCCTCTTTGGCGACATAAATTCGGCCTAGAACTACTAAAGGATCCCAAGCACGGAACAAGTCATTACGAAATTGAGTGGGATCTTGAATTTGCGCATAAGCATAGAACGACAAAGTGAGTCTTTGTTTTCCGGCATCATCAATCATGACGGCTCTTTCCTCTGCGCTTAAGGTGTTGTACAGTTGCATGCTATAAACAGTTTAAGTGAGAAATATAATTTTTGCAAAAGTAGGCAAAAAGGTTCAGAGGCGCAAAGTATTACAGGAACTAAGGTTCGCAATCATTAACAACGGGTGCTTAATTTTCCTTAATGTCTTAATGGTTTGTTTTTTTAGGAGCTATTTCCAGCTTTCCGCTATATCTCTTGTTTTCGCTATCGCTACAACAAGAGGATACCGCTCCAATCTGGGCTAGGGGAGTTTTGGTAATAGGAGGTGTTTTGCAATTATTTTGGCATTCTGAAAAACGAAGACGCGAGCGCTAGCGAACTGGCGGAGCAATCTCTGATTGGTGAGCAACTTTAATGAATCCTTTAATGCAGCACTTTATTATTAGTTATCTCCACTGATTTGATTGCGCCTACCGGAGCTATTTTTACATTTTTATTTCCTTTTTCTACATAAAAATAGTAAGAACTGTTTGAGCCAATTAAATAAATTTCTTTTGTTTGATCATCACCAAAAGTTATTTCGTAATCATACTTCAATTCATTTTTAGAAATTTTACTCGCAACTTTGCTTCCGCTTCCTAGTCCTAATCCTAAAAAAAAGCATAACAGACAAAACGCAAACATGGAGATAAAATATTTGCCAAAATGAGCACTTACATCTTTTTCGGTAATATCTGATAGCGGTTTTGTAGAACTAATTTTTTCTTTAACCAATCCTTATTAAAGTTTTTTGAAATAAGTAAACTAGCTAAGGATAAGATAAGAATTAAAATAGTAAAGCCGAAAAGAATAATAGGTGTCGAAGTTAAGTCAGCAATTGGGCTAATTAATACATCCATGATATTGGAATATTTTAAGATGTTTATTCCTACTTGATAATAATAGATGCTTTCTTTGATTATTCCAAGAACGACTAAGAATAAGTAGCCAAATGGGAGCGTTCTTTGTACAATTTCGCTAAGTTTCATTCGTGTTTATTAAGGTTTTGTATTTGTTGAAATAGAATACTGTCAGTTATTTAAATCAAATATATACAAATTATTTGACGGGCTTGCTTTTTAGGTATATCTTCTAGCCTAGATAGTCCCGAATCTTCGGGAGAAATCCTTTTTGAAGCTTCCAGCCTTCAAAAGGCTGGAAGCTTTAAAATTAATAGAGATTCTTCCTTTGTCAGAGTGACAATTTTGGGTTGATTATCCTAGGTTTAGTTTTTCATGCTGAGGAACGAAGACCCGAGCGTTAGTGAATTGACAGAGCAATCTCTAATTGTTCAGACGTTGAAATATTTTGATTTTATCCTAATGTTCTCTTTTTGATTTCAAGCTCAAACTAACATTTTGATTGTACTTATGATTAGTTGTTTATTGTTTTCTTTAAATTATTAATTCTCATTAAGAATGGTAGTCGTTTTTTTAGCTAAATTCCAAAGTATTATTTTAGTATCTAGTACTTAAAAAAGCAACACATTGATTGGTGTTTCGTTTTTTAATTACTACAAAACTTTTTATGTTTTTCATGTTAATCGTATCTGATACAGATTTTCCAATTTCTTTTCCATTTAGCACATATCGTAATTTATTAAAATCTGGTTTTACTTCGTGTGCTTCCATAAAGACGATTACTCCATTTAATTTGCTTTCGGCTCCTAAAATTTCTTCAATCACATCTGAATTTTTTGGAATAATGACTAAACCTTTTCTGTTTAGTTTTGAGAATACATAATGATTTGGATCTAATTTTGAATAGAATTTGACCGATACTTTTGAGATGACTACTATTGGGCTAGCTCCAATTAACGAATCCTTCATGGCTTCTTCTGCATAATTCTTAAGACTTATTTTCTGGGATGTATCTTTTGCTATAGAATTACAAGATGCTAGGGAGAGCAAAAAAATTAATGTAAAATATTGTTTCATAGGATTTAAAGGTATAAATTTCTTTTTATTGGCAACAACTTTCAAATATACACATCTTTTTCGCACAAAATATCTTCTAGCCCAGATAGCAGTGGAAATCCTTTTTATAGCTTCCAGCCTTCAAAAGGCTGGAAGCTATAAAAAGATTGAAACGAATAGCTGGAAGTAGCTCCAAATAAAAAAACCACGCCGAAACGTGGTTTTAAAATCTATACTTTATCAGGTATTAGCAATACTCGTTGAAAGCGTCTTTCAAGTTTTCAGCAATTAGTTCTGCTGGGCGACCTTCAATGTGGTGACGCTCTAACATGTGCACTAATTCTCCGTTTTTGAACAAAGCCATACTTGGCGATGATGGAGGAAAAGGGAACATGTGTTGTCTTGCAGCATCAACTGCATCTTTGTCAACTCCTGCAAAAACAGTGATTAAATGGTCTGGTTTTTTAGCGCCATCTAAACTCATTTTTGCTCCTGGGCGTGCGTTTCTAGCAGCACAACCACAAACCGAATTTACAACAACAAGCGTTGTTCCTTCTAGTTTCATTGCGTTTTCTACTGCTTCAGCACTATGTAAATCTTGAAAACCTGCAGTCGTTAATTCGGCTTGCATTGGTTTTACCATTTCTTCTGGATACATATCTTTTTATTTTAAATCAAAATTAATTCTGTTCTGCAAAGTTACAAAGTTTACAATCAAGAATAAGTGTTCAATTATAAAGTTTTGTTATAGTTTGATTGTTATTTTAGGGCTTTGGCCGCCACGTTAAAAATGGCTTTGATAAACAACATTTTCGGACATTTTAAAATAACTTGCATGTCTTCAATAAAAACGGTTTCCTCGTCTAGAAATTTAAAAATAACCATAGGATTTCCTTTTTTGAATATCGAAGAAAAAATGTGGGAACCCAGTTCGTTTTTTCGATCTAAAATGTCTAATAATAGCAAATCATAAAACCAGAATTTGGTCTTTTTATGAAATTTAGTGAAGTCGGTTTCTCTTTGTAGAAAGGCAACCAATTCACTTGATTTTTTATCAGAATTTTTGAAAGTGTAACCCGTACTCGCTTTGGTCCAACCGCCAGAAGTACCAATGTTGATCACGTTTTTAGTATTCGCTTTCCAAAAAGGATAACACGTCATCGGGATGCTGCCTTGCTCTTTTTCGACGATTTCATAGTTCGTAATCCCCAATTTTTGAATGTATTGCTGAATTTCGTTTTCGTACTCTTCTTTTTTTAAATGCTGATGCGAAAACAAGGTGTATTCTAGTAATGCTTCCGTTTTTGAGGTAGGCAACACGTACATAAAACGGGTATTTCCTTTTTGTTCTACCGAAAAATCCATAAACGTGGCTTGCTCAATATTGAATACAGCTTGCTCACTTTTGATAAACCAACCTATAAAATGCTGTTGCAAAACAGGATATTTAGTTTGGTTTTCCGTTTTTTGTTTGTGGTAAATACTATTGAATAATTTGGAGCACGAAAAGGTTTCGCTTTCCGTTTGTACCAAAATTATAGTTTCGGATTCTTCGATTTCCAGTACTTTCTCATTGATGAAAGTGATGTTTTCTTGTTTCGAAAGCAAATCGAATACTTGGTTGTAAAAATCAAGTCCTTTCACCATATTGTATTGATATGGTTGCAAGTCTAAATCCCTGCGAAAGTTTTCGTTGGCAAACAAAGCCGAATCCCATTTTTTGGAAATAGATTGTTCCCAAAGTGAATCGTTGGTTTTCCAGAAACACCAAGTTCTGTCGTTGGTTTTTTTAGTATTTTCATCTAATAACAAAATACTTTTATCCGTAAAAGATCCTGATTGCACCATTTTGTAAACCGTCATTAAAGCCGATAATCCTGCGCCGGTAAAAATATAATCGTAGTGTTTCATTTGGGAATTTGACATTTCCCCAAAAATAAACAATTTTATTCTTTTAGTTTGGCTAAAATCAGCTTAAATTCTTTTGGTTTTAAGTAGCCGCTATGCTGAAAAATAATCTCGTTTTCACTATTCAAAACGCACAAAACAGGAAAGTGCAATTGCTTATTTATTGTTCCTAGTGCAATGGCCAGTTCATGTGTTCCAGAAGTATTTCCCGTGGGTTTGAATTGAAAAGTGGTTTTATTGAAAATAATAGTTCGCTTTTCTTCGGCATTGAAATCAATAAAATAGAAAGCGTTGTTGAGTTCTTCGATAATTTCTTCGTTTTTGAAAGTGGTGTTTTTCATCGCTTGGCAAAATTGGCACCAATCAGTTTGAATGAAAACAATCGTTTTTCTCTTTTCGATACGTTGTAAACTGTCGATTTCTTCGAATGAAATAGACTGCAACTGCGCAAATCCTGGATGAATCGCAAAGCATAATAACAACACTAATAAGAGATTTTTATTCATTATTTTAAATTATAACGCAGTCCAAAAAAGCTTCTGATTCCTTGGTTCGGTCCATAGACATACGTCGTATCAAATGTTAATCCATACGGGTTTTCGGGCGTTGCCAGTACTTGACCGTTCGTATCATAAATCACATTTTTATCAAAAGGATCATTGGTTCTTGCAATTAAAAAGGGGTTATTTTGTTTAGGCAAAAAGTTCAACAGGTTTTTAATTCCGGCATAAAATTCAAAGTGTTGCAAGCCAGAATACGTAAATTGAATGTTTTGCAAACTGTACCAAGGCGATTCTGGAGCACGAGGATCTAAAGCGCTTAAAAGTGGTAATTGCATCGGGCTGTACACATTGCTGGTGTAGTCAATATTCAAATCGATAGCTTGAATTTTATACGAAACACTCCAAGTTGCCGTAAATTTTTCGGTTAGAAATGGTGTTTCTTTTTTGCCGTTTTCCAGGTTTTTATTGTCTAACAAAGAAGCACCTGTAATAATCTTTAGACCATTTGGAAAATTAAAATCAATATTCGTACTGATTCCTTGACTTATCGCGTAGCCATTGATGTTGTTATAGATAATTTGGTTGGGATTTGTATCGTAATCCGATACAATTTTATTGCTGAATCGCGTATGAAAAAACGAAGTTTCAATGCCAATAAAGGTGCCGTTTTCGAAATTTATTTTCTTGATGAAATTCAAATTGGCATTAATAGATTGTTCTGGTTTCAGGTTATTAGCGATTACTATTTCACGTGCGCCAGTCAACGCTGCATGATCTTCGGTAAATAAATTCACCACTCTAAAACCCGTTCCAGCATTCAAACGAATGATATTATTGTCGTTCAATTTCCATTTGTAAGCGATTCTTGGCGTTATAATGCTTCCGTGAATTGAGTTGTAATCATAACGCATTCCCAGTAATAGCTTTTGTTTTTCGGTGAATGTAATTTCGTCTTGAATAAAAATTCCCGGTAACCACGTTTTCTCCGGATTATTGGTTCCTAGTTTTGAAGTTGCCGGCGTATTGTCATCGTAATAATTGTATCGTGTGGCAATTCCGGTAAGGAAGTCATGATTTCCTATTTTTTTGTCCCAAGTCAATTGTAGAAAACCAATTTTTTGATTCGCAATATAACTTGTTGTGCCGTATCGGCTGTCCTGAAAATGTACGTTTCCTGAAAAAGACAGCATCAGTTTTTCCTGAAACGGCAATTGGTAACTTCCTATTAATTCTGCTCGTTTGGTATAAATGCTTTCGCCATAGATTTCGTCACCGCCACGATGTTTTTTCTCCCAACGCACATCGCCACCAAAACGATCTTCATAAACGCCACGCGCGGCAATGGTGAACAAGCGATTTTCTTTTCTGTCGAAAGTCCATTTTTGAAAAAGGGAAATTCGGTCAGAAAGAGTAACATCAGTAAAGTTATCTCCGTCGTTATCAATTTTTTGATTGTATCTGAAATAATTTAAACCTAAAAGTGCCGTGGCTTTCTTGCCAACATTGAGTTTTACGCCTAAATCAAGATTAGTTTCCAACCAAGAAGTAGAAAACACATCAGCAGAGAATAGGGGAGCATTTGTTGGATTTTTGGTAATAATATTGATCAAACCGCCCACGGCTTCGCTGCCGTACAAAGAGGAAGCGGGACCTTTTACGATTTCAATTCGTTCTACTAGTGAATTTGGAATTCCAGATAATCCGTACACTGTAGATAAACTGCTCACGATGGGCATTCCGTCGATTAAAACCAAAGTATATGGGCCTTCCAAACCATTAATATGGATGTCACCCGTATTACAAACGCCACAATTCAGTTGCGGTCGTACGCCATTTACGTTTTGTAAGGCTTCATAAATGCTAGCTGTTGGGTTTTTCTTGAAAAATACTGGAGAATACACTTCTACTGGAACCGCACTTTCTAATCGTTTTACTGCTTTTAATGTTCCCGAAACAACGACTTCGTTAAGTTGGTTTTCTGTACTTGAAAGTTCAAAATCCAGAATGTTGTTTTCATTATTTTTGACCGTTATGCTCTTCTTTAAACTTTGAAAACCTACTGCTATAATTTGTATTTTATAATTTCCATCATCAATATTATCGATACTATACTTTCCTAAACTATCTGTTTGGGTGGCGTATTTTGTTCCAATTAAAAAAACACGAGCTTCTGCAACCCGTTTTTTATCAGATGAAATTATTCCGGATAGGCTTGTTTTTTCTTGGCTGTAGCCAAAATGGACTAGTAAGATTATAAACAACACGAATGTTTTTTTCACTGTACTTAATTTAAATTTAGACAAAGCTAAAAATTATATTTGATATAATAAAAATATTTACTGATATATAAATAAAAAAAGCGGTTCATCATGACAATGAACCGCATTAGCACCCAATAATTAACCAAAACGATCGGGATTTATAACTAGTTTACTAGTATTTTTTCAGTATTAATTTGATATGTGCTAGGGATAGGAAAATCATCTTTGCGTGGGAAACATCCGTCTTGCAGATCTATAATTTCATTGGCATTGCAAAGGCATTTTTCGAGTTGTTTCCGAATTTCAATTTCATTTATGTCAATGCCTATAAATACGATTTCGTTTAGACGGTCGCCAAAATTAGCAGTCCATCGTTCTTCAATAATGTCTTGGTATTCCACGAAATTGCTAAAAGTCATGCGCTCGCTTAGTGGCATGCTCGCCCACCATACACCAGCACTTTCTGCTTTCATAGATCCGCCCGCTTGACTCCAGTTGATGGCTTGTTCGGGTCTGGACGCAATCCAGCAAAGTCCTTTACTTCTTAAAACGTTCTGCGGAAAATCGACGGTTAGGTAGTGCCAAAAACGTTGAGGATGAAAAGGGCGTTCATCTCTGAAAACAAAAGATGAAATTCCATATTCTTCGGTTTCAGGCGTATGAATTCCTTCAAGTTCTTGTATCCAACCAGCTGATGATTCTGCTTCTTCATAATTGAATAATCCAGTGTTTAGAATTGCGCTTGTTGGTACTTCTCCTAAAACCGAAGTGATTATTGTTGCCACAGGATTCAATTTTTGGATTGAAGCTTTCAAGATTTCCAATTCTTTTAGAGTCACCAAGTCGGTTTTGTTCAATATAATAACATTGGCAAACTCTACTTGATCCACCAGAAGGTTTACAATTGTTCGAGTATCGTTATCAATATCCGATGCTTTCCTCTCTTGTAAAGTTTGGGCTGAGCCAAAATCTTTAAAAAAGTTAAAGGCATCGACTACGGTGACCATCGTATCAATAAAACTAAACTGAGAAAGATCAATGTTTTCCTCTTCATTAACAAATGAAAATGTTTGCGCTACGGGAATAGGCTCACTAATTCCTGAGCTTTCAATTAATAGGTAGTCAAAGCGATTTTCTTTAGCTAGTTTTTCAACCTCAATCATTAAATCTTCTCGAAGTGTGCAGCAAATACATCCGTTACTCATTTCGACTAGTCGCTCTTCTGTACGTGACAATGTGTTTTCGGCTATTATCAAATTGGCATCAATGTTAACCTCGCTCATATCATTTACAATTACGGCTACCTTTAAACCTTCTTTATTGTGCAGGATATGATTCAACAATGTTGTTTTTCCTGCTCCAAGAAAGCCTGATAATACGGTTACGGGTAATTTTCTCATTTGTGCGTGTTTTTATGATTACTGTAGTTTATCAAATGTCCTAGGATCATTCCTGCGCCATCAACTAGTAGTATATTAGTATGAATGTCTAGAAAAATTTCAATAAGTACGCTCAACAAGATTAATGTACTAGAAATTATTAGTAATAACATTACCAATAGTTTAGCGTTTTTAATACTATTTTGTACAGCCCATAGACCGACGCATGCAAATAATAAATCGATATAAGGATTGTGGGTTAAACCTATAGGTAAAACAGTTAGTAAAGGCAAAAGCAAACAATGAATAAGACACAAACTTGCAGATGATATCCCTAAAATATCCATGTTAAATAAGGTTGTTTTCTTCATTTCTTGTATATTTGCTTAATGCAATTCTGTTGCAAATATATAATTAATTTCGTTAATGCAATATAGTTGCGTTTAATTTTTTTTGAAATATGAAAACATCACGCAATACAGTAGCTAAAACGGCTATTCTAGACGTACTTAAAAATGCAGAAGTGGCGCTTTCTCATAGCGAAATTCAAACACTGAGCGATAATATTTGTGACCGAGTGACCATTTACAGGATTTTAGATCGTTTGGTTACAGATGATCTCGTACACAAAATTGTAAACTTAGACGGTACTATAAAATATGCAACGTGTCATCATAAGAAGGATCATGCAGTTCACACGCACAATCATATCCATTTTAGTTGCCTGAAATGCAATTTGTTAACCTGCTTAGATAATGTGGAGCCTACCTTTATTTTACCAGCAAATTATCAGATTAAGGAAGTAAATTTTACCATTAGTGGCTTTTGTCCTTCATGTTCCTAAATCAAGTATTTAGACAAGACTAAAAAATATATTTTGCAAACACTATTTATAGTATATTTGAACAAACCTTTTTTGTCATGACTAAATCTTTAGAAGAAGTAAATCAATCCGTTTCTACATTAAATAAGAAATCAGTATTCCGAAAAATCCTTGCTTTTTTTGGCCCAGCTTATTTAATTAGCGTTGGTTATATGGATCCCGGAAACTGGGCAACAGACATTGCAGGCGGAAGCCAGTTTGGGTATGCCTTGCTTTGGGTTTTATTGATGAGTAACATTATGGCTTTGTTGTTGCAAAGCTTGAGCGCCCGACTTGGAATTGTTACACAACGTGACTTGGCGCAAGCGTCAAGAGAAACCTATTCGCCATTTATCAATTATATATTGTATTTTCTTGCCGAAATTGCCATCGCAGCCTGTGATCTTGCCGAGGTTTTAGGTATGGCAATCGGTATCAATTTATTGTTTGACATTCCGCTGATTGAAGGGGTGCTAATTACGGTTTTAGATACTTTTTTGTTATTGTTCTTAATCAATAAAGGCATCCGAAAAATGGAAGCTTTTATCATTGTATTGGTTGCTATCATTGGCTTTTCCTTTATATTCGAAATGATATTTGCTCAACCAGAACTGGATAAAGTATTGTTTGGATTAATTCCTTCGATGCCTAATGAAGCGGCATTGTACATTGCTATTGGAATTATTGGAGCTACGGTTATGCCCCACAACTTATACTTACATTCCTCTTTGGTACAAACCAGAAAATTCGAAAGAACTACGGCTGGAATCAAGCAGGCTTTGAAATACAATTTCATCGATTCTACCATTGCATTAAATTTAGCTTTTCTAGTGAATGCAGCGATTTTAATTTTGGCTGCAGCCACATTTTATAGAAACGGAATGTTTGAAGTGGCCGAGATTCAGGATGCACATCGTTTTTTAGAGCCGCTTTTAGGAAGTAAACTGGCTCCCATACTATTTGCGGTAGCCTTGATTGCTGCGGGACAAAGTTCTACAATTACGGGAACTCTTGCCGGACAAATTGTAATGGAAGGCTATCTTAATTTACGCATTCAGCCATGGGTTAGACGAATCATCACAAGATTAATTGCCATTGTTCCTGCAGTTATTGTAATTACTATTTATGGGGAAAGTGTTACAGGAAAATTATTGATTTTGAGTCAGGTTATCTTGAGTTTGCAACTGGGTTTTGCCATTATTCCGTTGATTCATTTTGTAAGCGATAAATCTAAAATGAAAGGATTTCATATTGGAAAAGCGACGCAAATCGCTTCTTGGATTATTGCAACAATTATTGTTTCATTAAACGCTAAATTGGTTTTTGACGAAATAACAGGCTGGCTAGAAACCTCCGAAAATCCACTATTGTTATGGTTAACGGTGGTTCCTTTGGCTTTTGGTTTTTTGATTTTGTTGCTGTACATCGTTTTCAAACCTTTTATTGCCAAAGCTAAAATAGACATACAAAATCATTCGCCGCATAGTTTAAAACTGCAATTTTCTAAATCGGGAAGTTATACAAAAAAGAATATTGCTGTTGCAGTTGATTTTTCTAGTGCAGACGAAGTAGCTTTAAATAATGCTTTTGAACTGGGCGGAATAGAAGCAAAATACACCTTGATTCACGTGGTAGAAACCGTAGGAGCTATGATTTACGGGGAAAATATCGATGACCATGAAACGCTGATTGACGAAAAATTATTAGAAGAATACAAAGTAATATTGACCGAAAAAGGCTTTCAAGTGGAAACGAAGTTAGGTTTTGGAAAACCAAATCGAGTAATTCCAGAACTTATTAATGCTGGAAAGTTTGATATTTTAGTAATGGGAACGCACGGTCACACTGGATTCAAGGATTTGATTTTTGGAACTACGGTAAACAAACTGCGCCACAAAATTTCTATTCCGTTACTGATTGTTAAAAATTAAATTCCTGTGCTGAATCTGTTTCAGTATCAGGAGCTATTTCCTGCTATTCGCTATATCTTTTCCTGCTTAAAAAAGCAGGAAAAGGATACCGCTTCTATCAGGGCTAGGACATTTGGAATCAAAAACACTATTCATCAATCTCAAATCAAATGACATTTTCAGAAGAGAACTATCTTAAAACCATATACCATCTTACTATTATTTCAGATTCAGAAATAAGTACGAATGCGATTGCCGAAAAAATGGAAACCAAAGCTTCGTCAGTGACTGATATGCTCAAGAAATTAGCCGAAAAAGACTTAGTGAATTATAAAAAATACCAAGGCGTTTCCTTGACAGATCACGGTAAAATAGCGGCAAAAATGATTGTTAGAAAGCACCGTCTTTGGGAAGTTTTTTTAGTTGATAAGCTTGATTTTTCTTGGGATGAGGTTCATGATATTGCAGAACAACTGGAACATATCAAATCAGAAAAACTCATCAACAAACTGGATGATTTTCTGGGAAATCCTACCGAAGATCCGCATGGAGATCCTATTCCGGATGCAAACGGTCAAATTGTTAAAATCGAAAAGCAATTGCTCTCTGAATTGCACGAAAACCAAGCAGGAATTTGTGTTGGCGTTAAAGACACTTCATCCGAATTTTTAAAATACTTAGACAAACAAGGCATCGCCTTGGGTTCTAAAATTGAAATCATAGGAAAGGAAAGTTTCGATTTGTCATTGAAAATTCAAGTTGATATGCGGGATTTGTCCATTTCGAATAAAATTGCCAGTAATCTTTTTGTGAAGGTAACATAGTATATTTGGCCTATCTTTGAGTGAATCATTTAAAATAGTTGGTTATGAAAAATATAGTATTGTTATCATTTTTATTGTTTTGTACATTTAGTTTTTCACAAATAGCCGCAGAGAAAGTTTCTATTGCAAAAATTACTCAAAAAAAGTGTTTCAAGAAAAAGGGATTTACTTTAGTTTTAAAAGAAGTTGTATCGGATTCTCGATGTCCTGAGGGACTAAACTGCATCTGGGCAGGAGAAGTTACAGTATTACTTTCGGTATATAAAGATTCAAAATTAGTGGAGGATAATACCATGGTTTTTTCGACGAAAAATCAAGAAGAGAATAAATTATGGTTTTGTAAATATTTGCCTGACAATCAAAAAAATCTAAAAAGTGTTCAAGTTTTGCCTTACCCGAGTAAAGATGAGCCAATCGATAAGAAAAAATACTTTATTAAAGTTTCGTATTTGAAATAGAATTAACTACAACCACAATCTCCATTACCGCAATCCCCATCAGATTTTTTCTTTTTAAAAAAGAATTTTTTAATGAGAAAACCCAATGCTATGGCAAGGGCACTAAAAGCTAAAATTTCTTGAAAATCCATACTGTAAAAATAACAAAAAGCAACCGATTAAGGTTGCTTCTTTGAGTTAAAGGAAATACAATTTTTACCTGTATTTCTTGTAAATTGCTTTTATCCTATTTTGTTATAAGATGAGTTCGTTACATCGTTAGAATTTTGCTCCAACAGATATAAAGAATGTTCTTCCTTCGCCTGGTAAAATACCTGGACCTGGGTAACCTCCAGCTCTTCTAGTTGCGTAGGTTTCATCAGTTAGGTTATTAATTCCAGATCTAAGATTGTAATTTTTTAGGAATTTATATTCAGCTGATAAATCCATTACAGTATACCCTTCTAACAAACCTATTACTCCGGTTGCTGATGGTGTAGTTGTATTATTGGCATCGGTATAAATTTTTCCTGATGTTTTGTATTGTAATGTCGTAGAAAATTGGTTTTTGCTCCAGCTGATACCAAAATTATGAATGTATCGCGGTGCGTTTTCAACTCGTTTTCCAGCTAAATTATTTTCTGTAATTTTTATGTCTGGTTTTGTTCCTGATGGTGAATTAAATTTGAAATCGGTATATCTTGAGTCAATGAAACTTACCGTTGCAAAAACGTCTACATTACCATACAAAGCATCAACATCAAATAAACGGGTTACATTTAGATTAACAAAACCTTCTATTCCTTTATTAACGGTCTCGCCTAAATTGGTTCTGTAAATAAAGGTAACTTCACTTGGATCGTCATTTCTAAATTGACTGATATCACCAATCCTGTTGTTGTAACTAAGATAAAATAAGCTAAAATCAAAGTTCAAGTAGTTTTTAAATGTTCCTCTATATCCTAAATCAGCATTGTATCCGCTAGCGTCTTTTAAGTTTGGATCAATTACAACAGTAACTGCTGGTGGAGTAATATCAGAGAACAATACAGGCCTGTAGGCTTGCGTTATATTGGCGTATACATTTGTGGTTCCCATTTTATATTCCATTCCAATTCCAAATAACGGTTGGTTGCGCGTAATGGTTTTGTTTTCAAAAGGTACGTCTGCGCCATCTTTTACACCAAATCTTCCGCTTCCGTTTGAGGAAATATATTCATATCGAACTCCAGGCGTTACACTAAATTTTGGAGTTATTTTAAATTGATTTTCAACGAATAATGCGATGTTCTCAGTGGTGAAAGTAAGGTCTCTCTGGTATTTACCTTCAATTGATAAATCGAAATCAGATCTTGTTGTGCCTTTACCTTGTTGCTGTCTTTGTGTTTCAGCAGTATAATAACGAGCACCAAAAGCTACATTATTTTGAGTTTTCCCGATGTTATATTGATAAATATTTCTGTTTTCAATACCATAGTTTTTATAAAAATCTCGGTCTACTCTCCTGTTTTCGTAATCATTAGTTGCAGTAATAATAGCATCTGCATTATTAGGAGTTTTAACAAAACCAACACTATTTCTTTCCCCTAACAATCCAAAAACTTTGGTGTTTGAACGTAAACGTTCACTGATTTTAGTATCAAAGTTCAATGCTACTAAATTCCATGGCGTTCCCAACCAGTTTCTCTCGCGAAACGATTGTCTTGCATTAGCTTTAAACTGATCGTCAGTCAAACCGCCTGATTGTTGCATGGCGTAATCCATATTGGTGTATTCAGCAGACAACTTAGTGTTTTCTGTGAAAGCATATTCTAAGAATACGTGCGAGTTTCTTACTTTGTACTTGCTGTTATCTCTCCATCCATCAGCGCTTCTAGAGTGATTGTAGGCATAGTATGTAAATTTATTGATTTTTCCTCCAATGGCATTGTAGCTGCTCATTAAGTTGTAGCTCCCTACCGTATTTTGCGTTTCAAATGTGAATGCTTTTTTGTCTTCACGTTTTAGTACATAATTTACCATCCCTCCAAACTGTGGGCCAAATTGTAAAGATGCGCCTCCACGAACAAGTTCAATTGTTTCAACAGCTTCTAATGGCGGATTGTAATACGCTTCAGGATAGCCAAAAACGTCAGATGAAATATCATACCCGTTTTGTCTGGTGTTTAATTCCCAGCTTCTGTTAGGACTTAATCCGCGAACTCCAATATTAATTTGAATTCCAGATCCGTCATTTTCCCAAACTGTAACTCCCGGAACTCTTGAAAATACTTCGCGAGCATTATTCGTAGTTAAATTGGCAGTGATGCTGGATAATTTTAAAACTTCATTTTTTTTACCCGAAAAAAGAACAGTTCCTTTTATTTCAGGTTGTCTTTCTGGACTTTGTTG
The DNA here is from genome assembly GCF_048286795.2 of Flavobacterium frigidum. Lineage (NCBI taxonomy): Bacteria > Pseudomonadati > Bacteroidota > Flavobacteriia > Flavobacteriales > Flavobacteriaceae > Flavobacterium > Flavobacterium frigidum. The sequence goes on along the minus strand of NZ_JBLVPT020000007.1, from coordinate 26,385 downwards.
TATTGGTGTTACAACAACATTTTTAAGAGTGACCGCTGCCTCATTTCGACTTTTAATACTGTCTTTTTGGGCTTGCGTTAGTTCCTTTTCTTGTGCAAAAATAATGGATGTAAGTAGTAAAGTTGCGGCAAGTAAATTATTTTTCATTTTTATTTAGATTGATTCTACGGCGCAAAAGTAATACACTAATGTTATTTAGACAAATTAAAAATAAAAAATTTTTAAGAATTAACGTTTGTTTATTTTAGTTGCAAGGTGTTGAGGTCCGCTATTTTAGCATTTGATAGGTGATTAACGCGACTACATAGGCAAAGCCGGACATGAAGATCAATTGTCCTACAGGCCATTTCCAAGAATTGGTTTCTTTTTTAGTTACCGCTAAAGTACTGGCGCATTGCATGGCAAAAGCATAAAACAACAACAACGAAATTCCAGAGGCAAAATTGAATATTTTCTCTCCTGTTACGGGATTAATTTCGGCTGCCATTTTATTCTTAATAGTTACTTCGTTATCGCTTCCACCTACGCTGTAAATGGTAGCTAAGGTTCCCACAAAAACTTCTCTCGCAGCAAACGAACTAATAATGGCAATTCCTATTTTCCAGTCGTAACCCAACGGAGAAATAGCAGGTTCGATGGCTTTTCCCATGATTCCGATATAGGAGTTTTCTAGTTTTTGTGAAGCGACAGCATTTTCAAATTCGGATTGTGGCAACGGATTGTTTATTGTTTTTTCAGTGATAATTTTTTCTGCGTTATTGAATTTTTCTCCGGGTCCGTAAGAAGCTAAAAACCATAGAACTATTGATATAGCGAGAATAATTTTACCCGCACCAAAAATAAAAGCTTTGGTTTTTTCGATAACATTGATGCCAACGTTCTTGAAAAGCGGCAATTTATAATTGGGCATTTCGACAACAAAATATGTTTTTCCTTTTATTTTTAGAATTTTATTCAAAATATATGCTGAGAAAATTGCCATACCAAAGCCCAATAAGTACAACAACATTAATGTCATTCCTTGCATGTTTAGAAAACCAAACAAGCGTTCGTCAGGAATAACAAGTGCAATAATAATTGCGTAAACAGGCAGTCGAGCGGAACAAGTCGTGAACGGAGTTACTAAAATTGTTATCAGTCGTTCCTTCCAGTTTTCGATGTTTCTTGTGGCCATTATAGCAGGAATAGCACAGGCAGTTCCAGAAATAAGCGGCACCACACTTTTGCCCGATAAACCAAATTTTCGCATGATTTTATCCATCAAGAAAACCACTCGGCTCATATAGCCACTTTCTTCTAGAATGGAAATAAACATAAATAAGAAAGCGATTTGCGGAATAAAGATCAAAATTCCACCAATTCCAGGAATGATTCCCTGAGAGATCAAGTTGGTCAGTACGCCAGCAGGCAGGTTTTCGGCAGCCAATGTGCTTAATGAGGCAAAAGACGCATCGATAAAGTCCATCGGAATTTTAGACCATTCAAATATGGATTGGAAAATGATAAATAATATCAAAAAGAAAATGACGTATCCCCATACTTTATGAGTAAGAACGCGATCCAGTTTGCTGCGGTAATCTTTAGCTATTGTGGTGTCTATATTCAATCCTACTTTGAGCACATCATTGATAAACTGATAGCGTTTGATGGTCTCTTTTTGTTGCAATCGTTTTAAATCGGAATGCGATTTTGTAAACGAGTTGCGAATTTCATTTCGATCTAAATTTAGGAAGTTAACATCTTGCGTGATGACCAACCATAATTTATACAACAACTGGTTGGGAAACGCTTTGCGCAATCCGTTAAAATAATCTGGATCAATCACAGATGCATTCAAACAAGGTTCGCTTGAAATGGTTTTGTAACTGACAATCAGTTTTTTTAATTCATCGATTCCAAAACCTTTCCTAGAACTGATTAGTGCAATTTTTGTTTTTAAATGCTCTTCAAGGTATGGAATGTCTAAGGTAATTCCCTTAAATTTCATTCTATCAGCCATATTGATGACTAATATAGTGGGAATTTCAAGGTCTTTTATTTGCGTAAAAAGCAGTAAGTTTCGTTTTAAGTTTTCTACATCTGTAACAACAAGCGCAACGTCTGGGTATAACTTGTCATTTTTGTTAAGTAGCAATTCAATAACTACATTTTCATCAATCGAGCTGGCATTTAAGCTGTATGTTCCGGGTAAGTCCAGAATATTAGCTTTGGCATTATTGGGTAATTTGCAAAATCCAATCTTTTTTTCAACCGTAATTCCGGGATAATTCCCCACTTGCTGATTCAATCCTGTCAATTGATTAAAAACTGAGGTTTTGCCCGTGTTAGGATTCCCAATTAAAGCAACATTGATGTTTTGATTGGTCATTATATATTGGTTTTTAAAATTTCAACTTCGATCTCACGAGCAGTTTCTACTCGTATTGCAACGTGTGAGCCATTAATGTTAAGGTATAAAGGATCGCCAAAGGGAGCAACTTGAAGGAGTTCGACTCTATTTCCAGGCAAACAACCCATTTCTAGTAATTTCAACGGAACAATATCAATATCAAAATCTTTGATAATGGCCTTTTCACCTTTTTTTAGAGAATGTATCGTTGTTTGCAAGTCTTATTTAGATTGAATTAAGATTGCAAAAATACATATTAATCCCCTAAAAAAAATCATAATTGATAATTTTTGATTCTTTTTGGATGAATTTTAAGAATGGTTAATTGTTTGTTCAGCTGCGATTTTCAATCAGATTGTAAGAGACTTAAAAGTCATTTCAAGTTTCTAATTTGTACTTAAAAAAGTAATGTCTTCGATAAGTCGCTTGATATCGTCTTTGTTAGTCCCGTCATAAAAACCACGAACTCTTTTTTTGGTATCGACCAAAACAAAATTTTCGGTATGCACCATATCGTATAATTCACTTGGCTTGCCCAACTTGACAGCCAAGTAGGATTTTCTGGCCAGCGTGTAAATTTCCTTTTTGTCTCCAGTTACTAAATTCCATTTGGCATCATTTACCTGATTTTTTTTGGCATAAGCCTTCAAAACGGGAACACTATCAGTCTCTGGAAAAACGGTAAAAGACAGTAATTTCACTTTTGGATTATTGGCGAACGCTTTTTGAATATCGGATAGATTGGTTGTCATTTTTGGACAAATAGAACCACAAGTAGTAAAGAAAAAATCAGCAACATATATTTTGCCTTCGTAATCTTTCTGGGTGATGGTTTTCCCGTTTTGATTGGTAAATGAAAAATCAGCAATCGTGTGGTATTTACTGATGTATTGCACGGTGCTATCCACTAATTCTGGGTTTACATCTGCTGGATTGTAAATAAGCAGTGTTTTTTTTGGCTTTAAAGCCGAGTAAAATAAAGTTAATATGATTGCTGAAAGCACAATAAAAACTCCAAAAAAGAGACGGTATTTTTTTAGAAAATCGGACATAGTGTTATTTTGATGCAAAAATACGAAATCGGGTTTTGTTATTATTCAAATTAACACAAACTTAGTGTACCAAACTCCTTGAAATAAGTAGCTCGTGATTGTAACATTTAACATTAAACCTTTAGGAAGTTTTTTAGTCTAAAAGAGGGTATTCCTAAAAAATAGATTTTAACTAAAATCAAATTATTTATTAATAGCTTTGTTAAGATAACTAAAAAACTAAAAAAAATGAAAAAAAACAACAATAAGCAACTGCTTTTTGTGATTCCTGCAATGATGGCTTTTGCAGTGAGTCAAGCTCAGAATGCTTCGGCAGCTAAAGAACCGGGAATAAATGTAAATTACATGGATAAAAATGTAAAACCAAGCAACGATTTCTTTCGTTATGTAAACGGAACTTGGTTAGACAACACCGCTATTCCTGCTGATAGAACCCGTTGGGGAAGTTTTGATGAATTGCGTCAAAGAACAGATGCTGATGCGCTTGCTATTTTAAAAAAGGCGGCTACAAACCCAACTTACAAATCAAATACAGATCAAGGAAAAGCGATCAATTTATACAAGTCGATTTTGGACACAGTTGGTCGTAACAAAATGGGAATTGCGCCATTGAAACCTTTCCTTAAAAAAATTGATGCAGTTAAGAATGCTAAAGATCTTGAAGCATTATTGATCGAAATGGAACCTATTGGCGGAATTGGATTTATGGGTGCTGGCGTAGGTACTGATGCTAAAAACAGCAGCCGAAATGTAATTAATGTAGGTCCCGGAGGCGCAGGTTTGCCAGACAGAGATTATTACGTTTCTGAAGATGCTGATTCTAAAGAAAAACGTGCGAAATATGTACTTCACGTTGCGAAAATGCTACAATATCTTGGTGATAAGCCAGCCGTAGCACAAGCAAATGCTGAGAAAATTTTAGCCCTTGAAATTGCAATGTCTAAACCAAGATTAGACAGAGTAGAGCGCAGAGACCGTCGTAAGTCTTACAACCCAATGACTTTGGCTGAGTTGAGTAAATTAACACCATCGATCAACTGGAACACCTATTTTACTAAAATTGGTTTGGCGAAAGTAGATACTGTAATTGTATCACAACCTAAATACATGGTGGCGCTTGAAACTATGTTGAAAGAAAACAAAGTTGACCAGTGGAAAGCTTACATGCGTTGGAGTTTATTGAACAGAGCATCAAGCCAATTGTCTACAGATATTGAAAATGCAAACTTTGAATTTTACGGAAAAACCTTAACGGGTGCGGTAAGCCAAAGACCTCGTGACGAAAGAGCACTTCAAACGATCAATGGAACGGTTGGAGAAGCTTTAGGAAAATTATACGTAGAGAAAAAATTTCCGGCTGAGGCCAAAGCAAAAGCAGAAAAAATGATCAAAAATATCTTCTTAGCTTTCGAAAATAGAATTAACAATTTGTCGTGGATGTCTGCTGAAACTAAGGTAAGCGCATTGGCTAAATTGAACAAATCCAGAATAAAAATTGGGTATCCTGACAAGTGGAAAGACTATTCTGCCTTGACTATCAAAAGTCCACAAGAAGGAGGAAGCTATTTTACAAATGCTTTGAGCATGGCCAAATGGCGTTTTGAAGAAAATATTGCTGAGTTGAACAAACCAGTTGATAAAGAACGTTGGGGCATGTCACCACAAACAGTAAATGCCTATTACAACCCATCAAACAATGAGATTGTATTCCCAGCAGCTATCCTACAACCACCTTTTTACAACTATCAAGCTGATGAAGCTGTAAATTATGGCGGAATTGGTGGCGTTATCGGTCACGAAATTTCACACGGTTTTGACGATTCAGGATCGCGTTATAATGCTGACGGAAATTTAGTAGACTGGTGGAATGCCGAAGATTTGAAACAATTCTCGGCTTTAACAGGAGCTCTTGCCGCACAATACAGCGCATTAGAGCCATTGCCTGGGACTTTTGTAGATGGTAAATTTACACTAGGTGAAAACATTGGTGATTTAGGTGGTGTAAATGCAGCTTATGACGGTTTACAATTGTATTTGAAAGAGAACGGAAATCCTGGCTTGATTGACGGATACACGCCTGAGCAGCGTTTTTTCATTTCTTGGTCAACGATCTGGCGTTCAAAAATGCGTGATGAGGCCTTGAAAAACCAAGTAAAAACAGATCCACACTCACCAGGAATGTATCGTGCATACGTGACTTTGCAAAACATTGATACTTTTTATCAAGCTTTTGATATCAAAGAAAATGACGGGATGTTCATTGCACCTGAAAAACGTGTGAGAATCTGGTAAGAATCATTATAGCATAAAAAAATCCCATTCGCTTTGAACTGCGCCCAAATAGTGTCTAACTTTTTGGGTGCAGTCTAGTTATCTGAATGGGATTTTTTTTATTGTTTATTTTACTAAATATTCCTGCATGAATCGAATTACAGCCAAGCGTTGAAAATCGATATTTGGTTTCTTTTTAAATCCATGTCCTTCATCTTTTGCTTCAAGATACCAAACCGTGTTGCCCTGAGCTTTTAGTTTATCTCGCATCTGAGTTGCTTCAGTCACAGGAACTCTGGGGTCATTAGTTCCTTGAATGATAAACAATGGTTTTTTAATCTTCTCAATATTGTTTAGAGGAGCCATTTTTTCGAAAAAAGCAGCCATTTCCGCCTCTCTTTCATCACCATATTCCGCTCTTCTTAAATCTCTTCTGTATTCTTCGGTGTTTTTCAAAAAGGTATTGAAATTTGAAATACCTACAATATCAACGGAACATTTTATCTTATCCGCATAATGGAACGCTGTGGCCAAAGTCATATAACCACCATAACTTCCGCCCATAATCATAACTCTGTCTTTATCTAATTCAGGTTGTTGCCCAATCCAATCCAATAAAGCGCCAATATCCTTTACGGAATCCTCTCTCAGAAAACCGTTATCTTTAGTTAAAAAAGTTTTCCCAAAACCAGAAGAACCTCTTACGTTGGGATACAGCAAAGAAACACCCATTTCACTAGTGTAAAAATTATTCGAACCTAAGAATGAAGCCAAAGATTGCGCTTCAGGACCGCCATGAATCATAATTATGACAGGTCTTTTTCCTTTGAATTTTGGAGAAGCGGGATAGTAAAAACCAGAAATTTTTAAATCATCGAAACTTTTCCATTCAATGAATTTCGGAACTGACATGTCCGATTGTTGCATTTCACCAAGTTCACTTTCTGTCCAACGTTCTATTTTGCCCGTTTTTGTAATTAATTTATAAACATCAGATGCAGATTGGGCTGTAGATTGTGTGAAGAAAACATGCTGATTGTCCTTTGTAAAACTAGCTCCGCCTATTAGTCCTACGGGAATATTTTTCACCTCTTTGTACGATTTTGTATTGGCATTCATTAAATACATTTTGTTTAATCCTGCTTCGTTACTGACAAAAACGATTGATTTTTTATCTTCGGATAAAGTATAAATCTCTATGTTCCATGGGATATTCGAGGTGTAATAAGATACTTTTTTGGTGTCTAAATTAATTGTGGCCAGTCGCTGAAATTCGTTATCCTTGTCGGTTATGAACCAAATCTCATTATTAATATTTGAAAAACCAGCACCAGTTTGTGTTACACTTTTTATATTTCTATCAGTAACTTCGGTTAATTTACCGGTTTCAATATCTAATAACCAGATATACGATTCGTTTATAGAAATAAATTCGCCGATAAGTAGTTTTTTATTATCTGATGAAATGTCCTGTATGCTCCATCCGCCACCTTTTACCTGAAAAATTAACTTTTCAGATTTAGGATTGTTTGGATCCATATAATAAATATCTCTATCTCCTCCATTTTTTTTGGTGGAAGAATAATAGAATCCTTTCCCGTCTTTTCGCCAAGTTACGTCTCCATTTTGGGATCTTCTCCCATCCGTTAATAGCGTAGATTGGAGTGTTTTTAAATCAAGTTTGAATAATTGACCAAATTCATTCCCTCCAATGTCTTTAGAATAAATTAAGTATTCCCCTTTTGTAGGTTCGTAAGTGGCACCACTCACAGGTTCGTCAAAAAAAGTAATTTGAGTTCTGGCTCCCATAGGCTGGGTAACGCGGTGTAATTGTGAAGTTGAACCAAACCGGGTGTTAATGATAATGTCATTTTTTGTAGGATGGATTTCTGCCAAAGAAGCACTTCTTGATTCCGAATACTTTTTCACCTCATTGGCAAGTTCTTTGGGTATTTCTGCAATATTTTCCGTAATCAAATTTTCATTTGGAACCACAGTATCTTTCTTGCGTTGCCCGTGAACGGCAAATTGAGCAAGAACGGTTGTCATTAAAAAAATAATTTTTAGCTTCATAGTTTTTAATTTTATTAGGTTGATATTATATCATTTCCGTCCTTTTCGCAACGAATAATTCACCAAGTACAATCCAAATAAGGTGACTCCACCACCAATGGCTATAGCAGCATTTAATGTTTCGCCAAAGATTGCTGCACCGAGTAAAACCGCAATAATGGGATTAATATACGCATAAACACTACTAATTTCGGCAGGAAGATTTTGAAGTGCATAAATAAAGGCAATAAAAGTAAGTACAGAACCAAAAACAACTAAATACGCTATCGACCACCAGGAAATTGCTGGAATCGCAGTTAAACTCACCGAGGTTCCTGTTGCACCATTATAGGCAAAAAGTAAAATACTAGATATAAACATTTGTAATCCCAAACTAAAATAGGGATTAAAACTAGCCGCTTTTTTCTTGGTGTATAAAGAACCAAATGCCCAAGTTAGTGTGGCTATTAAGGATAAAATAATTCCGAATCTAAAATCAGGAATCATGAAATCACTCAAATGATCGTAAAAAATCACACATATACCTCCAAAACTGACAATTAAACCCATAACCGTTAATCGCGCCAATCGCTCTCCTCTGAAAAAAGTAATAATAACGATCCACAAAGGTACAATAGCACCAATAATTGCTCCCAGCCCACTACTGATGTATTTTACGCCCCAAGTACTGAGGCCGTTGCTTAAAACAAAATTAACGATACTCAAAATAAATATGGTTTTCCATTGTTTCCCTTTGGGCCAAGGTGTTTTTTTGAATAAGAAAAAGGCAATATAAATAAAACCACCGATAAATTGTCTAATAGCTGCCAGTTGTAGAGCAGGCATGTGTTTTACGCCTTCCTTTGAAGCAATCCAGGTAGTTCCCCAAAAAAAACTAATCCAGCACAAAGCCAAAATAGGCAGTCCAATTGCACTAATTCTTGACGAAATGGCATTTTTAATTTTAGTTCTCACATTACAAATTTGGTTGTGTAAAAGTATACTTTAAAACGGTTTCTAAATAATCGCTTAAAATTATTTTTCGATTAGAATTGCTATCAGTGGTGAATTTGGGCAAAGCCAAATTCAATTCGACAGCCTTTTGAGTGTAATATTCCGCTCTAGTAGGATGATACGTTGTAACTGCATTTAAAGTTTCGCCCCAAACCTGTTGAGACAAAATAGCGTTTATTATTCCTATGCAATCTTCTTGATGAATTAAGTTTATGGGCGCATTAGGATTTTCTAGATTTTCGCGACCTGCTAGGAATTTTACGGGATGACGATCCTCGCCAATTAGCCCACCAAAACGAAGTATTGTCGTTTTAAAATTGATGTTATTTTGCAATAGTTGTTCCGTTTCCAGTAATTGTTTGCCGCTTTCAGTAGCAGGTCTGGCAATTGTTTCTTCAGTAACAAATGCATCGTCATCATTATAAACTGAGGTTGAACTGATGAAAAGCACTTTTTGAACAGCTGATTTTTCTATAAACGGAATGATATTTTTAATCTTAGAAACAAAGTTTTCCGTTTCTGAGCCACGAAGTTTTGGTGGTACATCGATAATAAGAATCTCAGAATCAGCGAGAAATTCAGTTAGGTTTCCAATGGTCTTATTTTCTGAAAGTACAATTAAAAAAGGTTCGATTCCTGCATTTTCTAATACCGCTATTTTCTCTATAGAAGTAGTCGATCCGGAGACTAAATACTCATTTTTCACTAAGGCTTTCGACAAAGGCAAGCCCAACCAACCACAACCTAAAATGCTAATTTTTGTCATTATGAGTTTGTTATTCGGTTTTTAAGCTGTCAGCTATTGTCGTTTTTTGGAATTTTTGAACTTGGTTTGGGATCCATTTTTCTACTACTAGAACAACAACAGGACTTGCTTTAATTTTTTGTCTAATGACCACTGCATCGTTTAATACAAAAGGAGTTGGCATCATCCAGTTTTCTCTTTTCTCTATTTTAAACAATGGATTTGTCATTAAATCGAATGAACTTTCCATTAATTCCATATCCAAAACGGTAGCAATATTGATGTTAAATTGTATTTCTAAAGGAGCATTATTCACCACATAATAACTTACTATTTTTTTGCCCTTGCGTTCGTACAAAGAATTTTTTTGACTTAATGTAGTCACACCATTAGCAATAAAATCGTGGATAGCCATTTTTTCATTGGCAAAAATATCGTATCTATTTACGGTTCGATTTGGGGTAATTTTTATTTTCAAATATCTTTTATTTCCTTCTATACGATCTTCAAGAAATGTTATGGTTGGTGTTGCAAGATTTTTTTTCGGCGCTGGGGTTGCATAGGTAAATCCAGAATTATATTTACTAAACAGTGGATATTCATTTAAAGCCGCAGCATCTTTTGGATTTTTACCCAAATAAGCTTTGGTCCACGAATCGAGATTTTTGTCATAGGTTGCCCAATTGGCTTTGCCTGTGTCAGCGTTGTAGAGATACAATAAACTGTTGGATTTGGCTTTTCCATACTCATAACCGGATTCTGAATGTGTTTTTGCAAAGAAGCAAATAGCTAATACAAAAAATAGTACCGACCACATTCCCTTTTTGGCGAAAGCCCCAAAAACTGGCAACAATAATCCGAAAGTCAAAACAGTGAGAATAGCACTTCCAAACAGTACTTTTAATCCCAATCCTACTGGAAACATTTGGATAAACGGAACGATGATAATCAAAGCAGGAATACTACAAATGAGATTTAGGATTTTATTGGATCGTTGAGTTACAATAAAAACACCAAAAATAAATAGGGCTAAGAAAACGGGAATAATTAAAAATCCTGCTCCTTGCAAACGAAAAGCAATAGCTCCATTAATCAGTATCCACAAAAACAATGGTGCTACATAGTGATTCATAGTAACTTTATTTGCTGAGAATCGATTGTAAAAGAGAAAACAAATCGCTAAAGAGAGCAACACAAATGCAGCGATGTAAGCGTGCCCATTGTATGTAAATCCATTAAGTAAATCGTTGTATTGCGGATAAACGGCCAATAGTCCTTTCCAACCGAAAAAGGTAAGTGATCCAGCAACTAGTAAAGCTCCTATAAACGGTATAAAACCGGTCAGAATTTCGCGGAATGATAAAATTCGCTTGGCTCTTCCTAAAAATAAAAGAAAGATAAACAGTACTATTGCAACTGCCATCATGGGTAAAATCCAACTAAAAGGATAACTGATGAACGTAAAAGGTATGGTGAAATAGATGTAATCTTCGTTAGCTTTAGTTGTGCTTAAATCAGCATTTGAGAAATATTTTAATAATGGCATCAAATAAGAACCTTGATGTGCTAGTGTATTTTTATCTAAATGGTTGCTGTCATCTTGTGCCGTGTGGTAATTGTAATGATCGTCAATAAAAGCAAAATTGTAGCCTTGAATATTTGCTTGCTCTCTAAAAACAGTCAAGTCAGTATCGTTAGGTAGCATTTTATAAATGCTGTACATCAAGGAGTTTGATACTGGAAAAGTGGCATTAGCAGCAGCAAATTCTTTTACTAATCCTGCATTGCCTGCATTGGTTTCCATCAGCATATAGCTGGGTCCAGAAGAACCTCGCGCCTCAAAGTTTAGCACTAAACCTACTTCTTTCGCCCACTGATGTTGCGTTACAAAAAGTGCAGCTCCATTTAATCCTAGTTCTTCAGCATCCGAAAACAGAATTATAATATCGTTTTTATGCGGTGTTTTAGCATATAAAAAAGCCCGAACACTCTCTAGAATAGTGGCAACACCAGAACCTGCATCACTCGCTCCTTTAGAAAAGGAATGTGGTGCACTATCATAATGCGAAAGCAGCAATAAGGATTTTGCAGTATTAGTTCCTTTTATTCGTGCCAGAATATTTTTTGATTGCACGAGATTTCCCCAATTGCTTAGCGTATAACCCTGCTGAACTGCGGTCTCCAAGCCTAATTTATTCAGTTCTTTTATAAGATAATCAGCCACTACTTCGTGTTCTTGTGAACCTACATAATGTGGTTTTTTTGAAATTGCTTCCACTTGCATTAAGGCACGTTTGGTAGAAAATTCTGCAGGAGGAGCAGCCTCATCTGAGGTCCAATGGGGCATCATAGTAAAGTAAATTAATCCTAAAATTACTAGGATGAATAGGCTTGAAAAAATTGGGGAATAATCTTTTTTCATTTTGGTTGGTTAGTTTTGGGGTTGTGGTATTTAAATGTCTTTTTTGACTAGCATATAGTAATCATTATCTAAAACCATGTAGCCCTGGTCGTAGAGGAAATAATAGGTATTTCCTGTTTTGGTTTTTAAAATATTGGTAAAAAAATCAAAATCAAAACCTTTGCTTAGGAGTTTAGCCCGAGTGGTTTTAGATTTTCCTTCTACATTTAGTTCGGATAGAATGCGGTAATTTTTGCGCAACTTATTGTTGATGTTGCGCATAAAATTAGTACTATCTTTATTTATTTTATTGTTGTAAGCGTTGCGACAGCCGTCACTACAGAATTTTTTGTCCTCACGACCTACAATTTTTTCTCCACATTCTAAACAGGTTTTATTCATGGATTTATTTTTTTGATATCGTACAAATCAGTTCTACGATCTTTAAGGATGCGAACACTTCCGTGCTCATGCAATTCTTTTAGTAAGTCTAAATCGACATCTACAATGAGCGTCATTTCAGTATTTGGAGTGGCTTCGGCTTTGATTCCGTTACTAGGAAAAGCAAAATCTGATGGAGTAAACACAGCTGATTGTGCGTATTGAATATCCATATTGTTTACCTTAGGAAGATTCCCCACACAACCCGCAATAGCCACATAACATTCGTTTTCGATGGCTCTAGCTTGCGCGCAATGCTTTACTCTAGTATAGGCGTTTTGTGTATCTGTTAGGAAAGGTACAAATAATATATTCATGCCTTCATCTGCTAATAATCGAGATAGTTCTGGAAATTCGACGTCATAACAAATCATAATTCCTATTTTTCCACAATCGGTATCAAATGTTTTAATTTGCGATCCACCCGTCATTCCCCAATGTTGCACTTCGTTTGGAGTAACGTGAATTTTAGCATACATCTCTGAAGTTCCATCTCTTTTACACAAGAAACCCACATTGTATAACGTACCATTTTCTAGGAAAGGCATACTTCCTGTAATGATATTGATGTTGTAAGAAATGGCTAATTCCTTAAATCGTTTGTGAATAGGGTCTGTATGTCGTGCCAGTTCTCGGATTGCCTCAGCTTCAGATAAATGGTTGTAATCAGCCATAAGCGGAGCAGTGAAAAGCTCTGGAAATAAGGCAAAATCACATCCGTAACCGGAAACTACATCAATAAAAAACTCGCATTGTTCAAATAAAGCATCTAGATTATTCAATTGACGCATTTGCCACTGGACTAGTCCCAATCGAATAACACTTTTTGCGAGGTTAATTAATTTTGGACTTTCGTCGTAATAAATATTATTCCATTCCAATAAAACAGCAAATTCTTTTGAATCCATATCGCCTTCTAAGTAATTTTTCATTACTCGGATGACGTGGAAATCGTTACTCAACTGAAAAGAAAGAACAGAGTCATGCAACTCTTTTCTTTTTACTTTTTCGATATAATTTTTTGGAGTTAGCGCAGCAGAGTGCTTGCCGTAATTAGGGATCCTTCCTGCAAAAACAATGGCTTTAAGATTTAATTGTTCACACAACTCTTTTCGAGCATCATACAATCGGCGGCCTAAGCGCAGTCCACGGTAATTGGGGTGTATAAAAATATCAATTCCGTACAAGACATCTCCTTTTTGATTGTGGGTCGAAAAGGTATATTTCCCAGTAATATCTGAGTAATTATGATTTTTATCTACTAAACTTTCATCAACAATTAGCGATAATGCAGAGCCAACAACTTTTCCATCTACTAAAATTACCAATTGACCTTCAGGAAAAAGGCTAAGTAATTTTTCGATATGATGTTCTCTCCAGTAAGAACCTACCATTTCAGGATATGACTCTACCATTGAGTTTTTAAGTTCTTTGTAGTCGTCAAACTCTAGATTTCGTAGTTCTACTTTGTTTATTTTGGCTTGCATAATAATTTGATTTTCAACAAATATAATTATTTTTTAGCCATTTACAAACGGTTACAAATAGTTACAACCGAAAGTAAGTAGTTAGTAACCGCATACAGTTTTGAACCTGTCGCATCTTTGCCCTGTTGATTCGAATGAACGATTTAACAAGGTAACTATAAACACTAATATTTAAATTTACACGCCATGAAAAACAGAGTACAATTAATTGGAAGAGTAGGTCAAGATCCAGAAGTAAAAACATTAGAAGGAGGCAAAAAATTAGCCACCGTAAGCATCGCCACAAATGATGTCTATTACAAAGAGAACGGTGATAAAGTGGAGCAAACGGAATGGCACCGCGTTACGGCTTGGGGAAAAACTGCTGATATTATTGAAAAATATGTTGTCAAAGGAAAAGAGATAGGAATAGAAGGCAAGCTAACACACAGAAGTTACGACGATAAAAACGGTGAAAAGCGCTATGTGACCGAAATTGTTGCAAATGAAGTATTGCTTTTAAGTAAATAATAATGAGATTATAAAGGCACGAAATTCTTCATTAGGAGTTCGTGCTTTTTTTTATTGCACAGCAAGAAGCAGTCGTGAATTTGAGCGCAAGTATCCAAGTATTAAAATAATTTAGAAAATACTTTTTGCAACTCTGTACGTATTGGCATGCGCCTCGATAATTGTTTTGATATTAGGCGAGTACCCACCACCCATAGAAACTTGTACCGGAATTTGATGTTTTGCACAAAGCTTAAAAACCAATTCATCTCTTTTTTTACAACCATCCAGCGAGCAACTTAATTTTCCTAATTTGTCTGAAGCTAAAATATCAACACCTGCTAAATAAAAGATGAAATCAGGTTTTTGTGTTTCGATTAATTTTGGAATTATAGCGCCAATAGTTTTTAGAAACACATCATCAGTTGTTCCATCATCAAAGGCGATGTCTAAATCAGAAGTTTCTTTTTTGAACGGATAATTGGTTTTGCCATGCGTAGAAAATGTGAACACATTTGGATTGTTTTGAAAAATTTCAGCCGTTCCATTCCCTTGATGCACGTCTAAATCGATGATTACTATTTTTTTAGCCAGTTTATGATTCAATAAAAATTGAGCAGCAATGGCTTGATCATTCAACAAGCAAAAAGCTTCTCCGTGATCTGTAAAGGCATGATGTGTGCCGCCTGCAATATTAAACGACACTTTGGTATCGAATGATTTTTGTGCTCCTGTAATGGTTCCTTGCGCAATTATCAATTCTCGTTCTACCAATTCTTTTGAAAGCGGAAAACCAATTTTTCGAGCTGCTTTTGTATCTAATGTGAGTTGCAGTAAATCATTCACATATTCAGTGGTATGAATAGCCAAAACGGGAGCTAAATCACACATTTCAGGTTCGAAAAAATCAGCTGCAGAGGCAGTTCCTTCATGAACTAATTGCTGGGGGAGCAATTCATATTTCAGCATAGGAAAGCGATGTCCCTCGGGCAACGGATGCTGATAAATAGGATGAAATGCTATTGGAAACATAAATATTTTTGAGCTAGTGGTTCTTCAGCAGAAGTAGAAGATAAATAAAGCGAAATGTTATTCTGAAAGAGTCTAATGTTTTATTGATTCATTATTTCTTGAAAATAATCGACAAATTGTCCCAAATGCAAGCCATCGACTAGTCCATGATGCACGTGAATTGACATGGGCATGGTTCTTTTTCCGTTTTCATTAATTTTCATTTTTCCAAAAGAGATTTTAGGACAACTATCGGGAAAAGTATAGCTTCTGGCATGTGACAAGGAAGTGAAATCGAGCCAGGGAATAGCCGAAAAATGGATCACATTATCATCCTCAAAAGTTCGGGTAAATAACCCGGTTGTAGTTTGTATTCTTTCTATTTCTGCTAATGCATTTGCAGTAAAAATTTCAAAATCAGGGTTAAATTCGATTAAAGAAAACCCAAAACTACCGTCACTACGACTTATTGTTGCCGATGCATTAATTTGTTTACAAACAAATATTTGATCTCCCGAAATTCTATAGCGAAAAGATTCAGTAGCATTAACCGCTACTAATGTATTGTGTAAATAATAGATGAAAAATGAAGTGTTTAGTGATTTTGCAGTAGCATAAGCTTGCGTGCAATCGATCTCTACAGTTGCACCAAAAAATGGTTCTTTAAATTGTCTAAAAAAATGAAAATGTTCTTTTCTGGACCAGTTTTCAATGTCTAAAAGGGTTTTCAAAATGGGATGATTTTATTTTTTTCAAAAGTACTTCTAATCTTTGAAATCTAAAATTCAATTTAAAGGAACTTTTATTAAATCTAAGCGATTAAAATTGCAGTAGACTAAAATTAAAAAGACATAAAAAAAGCCCTAAAAGAAATTTCTTTTAGGGCTTTGTAGTATGAAATAAGGAGCTTATTTTATTCTGAAAGTAACTCTTCTTACTAATTTTCTAGCTGCATCTGAATCTTTTTCAACTGAAGAATCTTCACCAGCTGCTATAACGTTTAATCTTGAAGCACTAATATTTGCTTTAATTAAAGTTTCTTTCACACTGTTTGCTCTTGCAGTTGACAATTTATCATTGTACTCTGATCTTCCTAATTCGTCAGCATGACCAATAATATCAACTGATGCAGAAGGATTGTTTCTTAAATAAGTCAAGATAAAATCGATTCCTTCAGTAGATACATTAGTTGGAGTAGATTTATTGAAATCAAAATAAGTACTTACATACCCTTCGTTGATTAAGTTTTTGATTAATGTACTATTGTTTACGATAGATGATTTATCAGAATTTTGTCCGTAAGTCTTAAGCAAATAGCTTTCTAATTCGTCAGGAACATTATTGTTGTTCAAATCAATAGATTTACCTTTTGAGTCAACCATTACACCACCGATAGTGTTAGGCTCTTGATCTAGGTAATCAGCAACACCATCTTTGTCAGTATCCAACATTGATGTTTCAATATCAGCAATACGTTGTCTCAAGTTTTCGATTTCGCTATAATTATCAATTACCCAGTCAACATGTTTTTCATTACCTCCTAAGTAAACAGTTAAACCTACTGTACCATTAAAAAGTACACCACCAAAACCAGGAGATCCTATTGTGCTTGCACCATCAAAAGTACGGTTTTGTTTTGCATTAAGAATTGTTGTAAAATCTCCAGTCAATGCAATTCTATTAGATAATTTGATTTGACCAGTAACACCAGCAATAAAATTACCAATTCTATCAGTTCCTGAAAAGTTATCAGATTCACCAAAACCTAATCCAAAACCAGCATGACCTAATAAACCAAGAGTGTTTGTCCAAGTTTCAAAGCTCATGATTCTTCCTAAGTTAGCAACTGCCTGTAAGTCAGCTCTGTAGTATTTAGAATCAAATCCTATTGAATTTTCACCTTCTTTAAAACTGTTATATCCAAAATCAGCTTTCAAACCAAATTTGTTATTGAACATATAACGCACACCTAAATCAGCTACATAAGCACTAGTAACAGCAGTTCTATATCCAGCAGTCATAGGTCTCATCGGTTTGTTTAAACCTCCAGCTAATTCAATAGACCATTTGTTGTAATTATTTTCTACAGCAACCTCTTTAGTTTGTGTAGTCTCTGTTTGTGCACTCATTGTTGTTAATGTAGATGCAAAAACGAACGTAAGAATGATTTTTTTCATTATTTTTTTATTTAAATTCATAGCAAATTTACATCACTTTTTTTGTTTAAAATATCACATCAGTTAATTATACAAACATTCCTCATAATCTTGTAAATAAGTAAAAATTTGTTCCTTGACAATGTACTTTTTTAAAAGTATCATATAAATAATGTTAAAAAACCAAGCTGAATGAGCTTTTATAACGCTCGCAATTTAGTTTTTATAAATAAATAGGGAATAAATAGAGTGAAAAATGGTTTGCCATGACGCATTTAGGCATACGATTACAAAGGAATCAACCTGTTTTATGAGTTGTGTTTTGTTGCTATTTTAGTGTTCTAGCTTTTTTAGTACTTCGGTTATTTTTTCGAAAGCACTGAAGTTTTCATGTTCTACTTTGTGATCAATTTTTTCGTGCGCCCAGGTCGTGTGAAACGGAATATGAACAGCATGTCCGCCAATGGCTAAAACAGGTAACACATCTGATTTTAGAGAATTTCCAATCATGAAAAATTCTTCAGGTTGTATTTCGAGACGTTTAATTAAATCAGAATAATCAACTTCTTGTTTATCTGACATCACCTCGATATGGTGAAAATAATGACCCAAACCCGAATTGTGTAATTTTCTGCGTTGGTCTAGTAAATCGCCTTTAGTGGCAACTACTAATTTGTATTTTCCGTGTAAAGCTTCCAAAGTTTCTTCGACACCATCCAATAAAACAATTGGCTTTTCTAGTAATTCTTTTCCGTATTGGATAATTTTTTCGATGATTTCAATCGGAATGGTATTGTTCGAAATGGTCATCGCCGCCTCTATCATAGAAAGAATATAGCCTTTGATTCCGTAGCCGTACAATTTTAAATTGTCAATTTCGACTTTAAATAATTCTTTAGAAATGCCTTGGTGGGACAAATAGTCTTCCATCAAACCACAGAATTTTTGCTCGGTTTCATCAAAATACGTTTCGTTGATCTATAAGGTATCATCGGCATCGAAAGCAATTACTTTAAGGTTCATATCTGATTTATTTTACCGCGAATTCGCTAATTAATATAATAGGAGTATATATTAATTAGCGAATTCGTGGTTGATTTTTCTTAATTTATCGTCTCTCCATTGGCAACTCCATCCGTATCCGGATTTACAAAAACCAGTTTTCCTTCGGCATTCGTTGTCATCAAAATCATGCCTTGACTTTCTACGCCGCGAAGGTTTCTTGGAGCCAAATTCACTAAGACAGTAACTTTTTTACCTATAATTTCTTCAGGTTTAAAACTCTCTGCAATTCCTGAAACTATGGTGCGAACATCAATTCCGGTGTCTACTTTCAAAATCAAAAGTTTGTTGGCTTTCGGCATTTTTTCGGCTTCCAAGATAGTTCCTGTACGAATATCCATTTTAGCAAAATCCTCAAATTGAATCGCTTCTTTTTGTGGTTCAGTCATTGCGAGGGACGAAGCAATCTCTTCCTTATTAGCCGTTTTAGTTGCTTCCAGTTTGTCTATTTGTTTTTGAATTTCTTCATCTTCAATTTTGGCAAACAACAATTCCGGTTCTCCAATTTGGTGACCAGCCGGAATCAAATCAGAATTTTGAGCAATAGTATTCCAGTTCAACGGACTTTCTATTTTTAAAATTCTTGATAATTTTTTAGCGGTAAAGGGCAAGAATGGTTCGCAAAGGGAGCTCAAAGCAGCTGCAATTTGCAACGCCACATACATTTGAGTTTGTACGCGCTCTGGATTGTCTTTGATAACTTTCCAAGGCTCTTCATCTGCCAGATATTTATTTCCTAAACGAGCCACATTCATTAATTCGCTCAACGCTTCACGAAATCTGTAACGCTCCAGTGAACTTGAAATCACAGCTGGATAGGCTTTCAATTCGGTTAAAGTTGCTTCATCGACAGCTGAAAATTCATTCGAATGAGGTACAATTCCGTTGTAATATTTATTAGTCAAAACCACGACGCGATTAATGAAATTACCATAAATCGCAACTAATTCATTATTATTTCTCGCTTGAAAATCTTTCCAGGTAAAATCATTATCCTTAGTTTCCGGAGCATTCGATGTTAAAGCATAACGCAAAACATCCTGCTGATTCGGGAATTCTTCCAAGTATTCGTGCAACCAAACCGCCCAGTTTTTAGACGTAGACAATTTATTTCCTTCTAAGTTCAAAAACTCATTGGCAGGAACATTATCAGGCAAAATATAACTTCCTTCGGCTTTCAACATCGCTGGAAAAATCACGCAATGAAAAACAATATTGTCCTTCCCAATGAAATGTACCAGTTTTGTTTCTTGATCTTTCCAGTATGGTTCCCAATCTTTTCCTTCGCGCAAAGCCCATTCTTTCGTAGCCGAAATATAGCCAATCGGTGCATCAAACCACACGTATAATTTCTTTCCTTCAGCACCTTCAACTGGAACATCAATTCCCCAATCTAAGTCGCGAGTTACCGCACGAGGCTCTAATCCGCCGTCAATCCATGATTTTACTTGACCGTATACATTTGGTTTCCAGTCATTTTTATGTCCAACGAGAATCCATTCTTTCAAGAAATCTTCATAACGATCCAAAGGCAAAAACCAGTGTTTCGTCGCTTTCATGATTGGAGTTTCTCCTGTAATTGTAGATTTTGGATTAATTAAATCCGTAGCATTCAGCGTAGAACCACATTTTTCGCATTGGTCACCGTAGGCTTCTTCGTTACCACATTTTGGGCAAGTTCCCACCACAAAACGGTCTGCCAAGAATTGATCTGCTTTTGCATCATACAATTGCTCGGTTACTTCTTCAATAAAATCACCTTGTTCGTACAGTTTTCTAAAAAATTCCGAAGCCGTATCATGATGAATTTTAGCCGAAGTTCTGGAATAATTATCAAACGAAATTCCAAAATCAGAGAACGATTTACGGATAATACCATCATATTTATCGATTACTTCCTGTGGCGTAATACCTTCTTTTTTGGCTTTCATAGAGATCGCCACACCGTGTTCGTCGCTTCCGCAAACAAACAAAACGTCTCTTCCTTGCAATCTTAAATATCTGGAATAAATGTCCGATGGCACGTAAACACCCGCCAAATGCCCAATATGAATCGGTCCGTTCGTATACGGCAATGCCGCGGTAATCGTATATCTTTTTGGATTCTGTATCATGATTCAATTTTATTGAATGCAAAAATAAGCAATAGAATTTTTATTTGAAGCTATTTCCCGCTATACGTTGCAATCTTATTGTTTTTAAAGAAAAAACAATAAGGATTTTCACTGCTATCGGGGCTAGGGATTTATTGGTGAAAGACGTTTTTTGGGATAACATAAAATGATTATCTACATTTGTAACTGTAATTAATGAAGACTGTAAACCATGCCCAAAGGACCCGAAAAAAACACCAAAAATAAGGCTTTACATACCAAATTGCTCAATCGGAAAAAGGCTAAGCTTCAAGAAGAGAAAGCAGCAAAAGCATTACGCTTGAAGGCATTGGTTACAAAAATGAATCAGAAAAAGAGTAGTGACAAATCTGATGATATTTAATCTGTAGCGTATTTAAATCTGTGTTAATCATTGTAATTTGTGGCTATTTTTTGTCTGGAACAAGAGCTGTCTACATTTTGCTTTAAATGGATCAAGTGGATGCTACTTGTAGTTTTCTAAATTCTCAATCTCTAATTTTAATTTTTCTAAGTGACGATTAAGAATTGCCCAAACTATTGAATTGTCAATGCTGTCATAAGCGTGAACCAAACGATTACGGAAACCAATAATTTGATTGCCATTTTCAATTATAAAAATATTTTCAGTCTGTCTTAATTTATTTAATGCTTCCCCAATAATTACCAGCTGCCTTTCAACGGCACTTTGAGTTTTTCTGTCTTTGTCATACATATTGAAATCGGTAATCTCAAAAGTAAATTCGCGAATTAATGTTATCGCCATTAAGACATCAGAAAGATACTTTTTGCTCTTTTCCGTCATAAAGTAAAATTTTTGTAGCGTCTATATTTTTTCTAAGAATTGGATTTTTAATGGATGAAATGGTCAATAAATCAACTTTTCTTTGAAAAAATTCTTCTAGTTTGTCCCAAATATCCATCAAATTTTCCCCACGTTCGATAGGGTCTTCAGTATCAATTTCGATTAATAAATCAATATCACTGGATTCATCATTGAAATTTTCAGTCACAGCAGAACCAAAAGCATAAATATTTTTAACATTATGGCTTTTGCATAATGTCAAAAATTCAGCTAACTTTATTTGTATGGACTCTTTCATTTTCATATTGCTAAGATAACTTATTTTTTTAAAAGATAGTTTCTGTTTTTATAGATAACACATCCAGAAAGAGAGGTGCTTTTTTATCTTTGTAAAAGTAATTAAGAGTAGTATGATTTATGCCCAAAGGACCCGAAAAAAAACACCAAAAACAAGGCGTTACACGCCAAATTGCTTAATCGGAAAAAGACTAAACTTCAAGAAGGAAAAGCAGCAAAAGTATTACGCTTGAAGGCATTGGTTACAAAAATGAATCAGAAAAAGAGTAGTGACAAATCTGATGAGATTTAATCTGTAGCGTATTTAAATCTGTGTTAATCATTGTAATCTGTGGCTAAAAAAAAACATTTCGATTCCTCAGTATTTTACCCGAAATTTGTACCAAACAGTCTAACACAAAATCTATGGAATTCGGTAGAATAATTATCTCAGAAACCGCCTCAAACAGCGAAAATCCACAAGATGTCATCCACTCTAATATTTCAGTAATTAACCTGATGCGCGAGGAAAAAATAGATGATGATTTAATTCATGAAGACGCGCTGATGAGTTATTATTTAGATTATTACACTTCCCAATACACTGAAGGTAATTTTGCGCAATTTGTCTACAATTCGGGTTGGAATAAAGAATTAAACGAGTTGATAGAAGAAGGTTTGACTTTGATTGGTGCTGAAAAGCATTTGGAATTGTTTCAACAACAATCCAAAAAAGTAAAATTAATGAGTAGTGTAAAACTCAATAAATTCTTAAAAGGAAAACTGGAAGGCGTAAACCCAATTAGAGATTTGCTGAATAACGACACTTTTTTTGAAATAGAAGAAAATATAGTTGCTTTGAACGCTAATTTCTTAAAAACCCATCCCGATTTAGAAGTGCTTACTGTAGATGAAATGTTTGAAGTTTTAGAAGAGTTTGTAGGTCATGAGATTAAAAGGGAGTAGTTATTTTACATAGAAAAAGTACAAATTAACGCGGAGAGAGTTAAAGTGTACCTTAGAGAATCCCTGTGTTTTAGCTTGTTTTATTTATGAAGTACGTTAAAAATTGCCATTCTTAATTTATCAAGACACAATCGCTTTGGTGTGGAATTTATAGTTGTTGTATTCTATTTCTAATATGTAGATTCCAGATGCCAAGGTATTATCTGGCGAAAATGTTAAAGTATTTCCATACACTTTGAACGATTTCTGGAAGACTTTTGTTCCTTGAATCGTAAACAACTGCACATTTACGTAATCACTTAAACTATCTTTAAAATTAATATTGATAGTATTGTTTGTAATTGGATTTGGATAAACAACAAAAAAGTGTTCATTTTCATAAGAAACAGTATCTAAAGTTGCAGTTTTGAACAGGGCTAATTTTGTAAAAGTGCCACCCAAAACTTCCGCAGTTTGTGCTTCACTCATACACAACCAATCTTGCATAATCGAGGAATAAATTTGTCTAAAGTCAAACTGCATAGCAATTTGGTCAGAAACTGTTGCGTTCAATGGTATGTTTGGTGAACTGCCGATCATACCTGAAACTGGATTTTGAGCTGTTATAGAACTAGATCCTGTATTCAAGGCGGCTCCGAAGAAAATCACAGGCGCTCCAGCTCCATGATCGGTACCAAGACTTCCATTACTTTTAATTCTTCGACCAAATTCACTAAAAGTCATTCCTGTTACTAAATCTGACTTCCCCATAAGTTCTAAATCTTGTTGAAATGCATGAATTGCCTGCGATAAAATACTGAGGTTAGTAGCATGAGCGCCTTTGGTCTTATCGGCAGCATCTACTTGACCACTGTGTAAATCAGATGTATTAGGATGATTGACAATGTAAATAGGAGTTTGTAAGCCGCCGTTAATTAATTTGGCAACAATTTTTAATTGATCTCCTAATTTATTAGCGCTGGGATATGTTGCGGTTTGTGACTGAGCAGTATTAAAAGCAGCTTGTATTGCAGTGCGATATACATTGCTTTGGTCTTTCATTAAACGTAAAAAAGTCAGCTCCGTACCGTAATCAGAATTAGGTGCGGGATCTGTAATTTGATTAATAACGTTCAAAAGTGCATTTGGATCTGGAGCATTATATCCCATATTAATAGTAGGTCCTTGCAACGAAAAAGGCAAAGTAGAACCTATTTGAATAGCCAATGGATCCGGCATGGCGCTATTAGGATAACCAATAGGAAAATTAGGATATATGGTGTCTAGCGATCGTCCTAGCCAGCCACTATCAAGAGTTTGATTGCTATTAGAAGCTGTAAACCAAATATCAGTTGCTCTAAAATGACTGAAACTCGGATTGGGATAGGACACCCCTTGAACAATCATTAATTTGCCATTATCATGCAAATTTTTCATTTCAGACATTGCAGGATGTAGGCCAGTAGTTGCATTATTAGCCAATGGCAGAACAGAACTTTGGTTCATCAATATATTTGAACGTGCGTTATTTAAATTTGTCCATTTATCTAAAGGGAAAACGGTATTTAACCCATCGTTGCCCCCATTCATTTGAATGATAACTAAAATTTTTCCGCAATTTACCGCTGCGTTTGCCAAAACATCTAATGCGTTACTTTCAATCGAAGCTGATGCCATTACTGGAATTCCATTCAAAGCTAAAGGGATCGATGCTAACGCACTTGTTTTTATAAAACTTCTTCTTTTCATAACTTCAAAAGGTTACATTAATTGGTATTCAGCAAGTTGAGTAAGTGTAACTAGCAAAGATTTCAATCTTGTTTTTACACTATTTTTGTTGGTAGTGTTTGAAGTATCACTGAGATAAAGTGACCAAACTGAAGTCCAGTAATTATTCGTTGTTTGATTGGAAAGCAGTGATTGTATTTTTATTTGTTCCTTTTGAGTACTACTAATATCAATTGGTAATAAAAATTTTATGCATTCCGAGACAAGTAAATCGGGGTCAGCGCAAATAGCAGGATCAAATTGTTGAATAAAACCTATCAGATCTACTTCGATACGAGTTGTGAGCGAGTTGTAAGTAAGATTGTAACCGTTAAAAAGTCTATTTAAGAAATCGAATCTTTTTTGTGTGGTACTGGAATTGATCCAATATTCATGAAAAGATGGATTTTGATAAAAAGCAACCCAACCGGAAACATTTGGAATTTCCCCCATTGTTTGTTCTAAACCGCTTAAAACAGTATTGTTGAAGTAATTCCAAACTCTGTATTGCGCTTCAAAATTAGTTGCGTCTGTAACCGTATAATTCAATTTAAAAGTCCGCAAACTACCAATGACCAGATCAAAAGGCGATTTAATGTAAACGCCTCTATTGGCCATATCATAAAAATGTTGGCTTTTGAAAAGTTGGTTTAGTACCGGTGCGATTTCCCAGTTGTTAGCCACAAATGTTTGTGCTAATGGCCTAATGATGTTTGTCTCTATAGTAGCATCAATATCATAATAGATAAAATAGCGGTATAATCGGCGGCAAATATATTCTGAAACTACTTGTGATTTTGTGAAAATCATATCAATCAAAGCATCTAACTCTGAAGCACCAGCGCTGTTAATGACGGTATTGTTAAAAAACGAGGAAAACTGCTTATTGCTCGTGTCATGAAAATTGATATCAAAATTAGTGCTGGGTGTTGCAGTATTTAAGTTGACCACTCTCCATCCTGTTAAAACTTTTGCTGCTTGTATCACATCAACTTCAGAATACTGGCTTAATGGGTCTTTTCCTAAAGTAAAAAGCTCCATAAGCTCTCGTGCAAAATTCTCATCTGGAGATGTTTTTGTATTGGCTTGATTGTTTAAATAGTACATCATGGCGGGCTGTGTAGCCATTTTTCTAATCAGTGTTTTGTAATTTCCAAGCGGATTATCTCGAAACATTTTCATGTAGGAGTACAATATGCGACTTGAATTACTGCCCGCATATGAAAATGGTGCACTACGCACGGTGTCGAAATCTACTGGAATAAAATGATACCAAAACCAAGTCATTTTTTCCTTAATAGTCACATTTTGATCACAAGCTAAACCAAAATTCCACTGTGTTAATGAATCTATTCTTCTCGAGTTAGTGGTATTGGTTCCGGCAGGTAATGGGTCATTTGTCCAGTCAGCACCGTAGGGCAAGTTGCTCTCATCTGGCGAATAATTATTGTATGAATTTACGGGAGGCGAAGGCGCAGTAGTACTGATGTTCAACACAGCATTGACTGCGTTTGTCATATTTAAAGCTAGTAATGCATCTACATCATTTTTTTTAAAACCATAACCAGTACGTTTTAGTAAATGCAGTACCTCTTGCTTGCCCCAACTACCGCTGTAGGGATTTAATCCACTGTTAACAGGAACTACTCTATCAGTAAAGCCAGATTTTGTAGCGCTTTTAACGCTTTGATATCTTCTGCCTGTGAATATTTTTCGGGAATATTTTTCAAATAATGGATCTTTAGGGTCCTGATTTATTTTTAATTTACTAAATATTAACACTAGTGTCCAATTAAAATAAGTTGAAAACCAGCTGGTTAGTATTATGTTCATTGACATTATTGTAATCTGATTTCATAAGTAGTTCATTTATAGATGTTTTTTCGAGTA
>NZ_JBLVPT020000006.1:0-174418 GCF_048286795.2 Flavobacterium frigidum | reverse complement strand
AACTGCTCCTCAAAGAGAAGCAGCTCCACAAAGAGGAAACTCTAATAGAGATTATACTGAAAATAGAACTGCTCCACAAAGAGAAGCAGCTCCACAAAGAGGAAACTCTAATAGAGATTATACTGAAAATAGAACTGCTCCACAAAGAGAAGCAGCTCCACAAAGAGGAAACTCTAACAGAGATTATACTGAAAATAGAACTGCTCCACAAAGAGAAGCAGCTCCACAAAGAGGAAACTCTAACAGAGATTACACTGAGAATAGAACTGCTCCACAAAGAGAAGCAGCTCCACAAAGAGGAAACTCTAACAGAGATTATTCTCAAAACGGATCTTCATCTTCGGGTCAAATGGCTCCACAAAGAGCAGAAACGCAACCCAGAGGGAATTCCTCTAGAGAATCGGCTCCACAAAGAAACGAGTCGCAAAGAGGAAATTCATCTAGAAACGACTCTAGGAAATCTTAATACAGATTTTTTCAAAACTTAAAACACGGCGATAAAAGCCGTGTTTTTTTTATGCCATAAAAAAGCGCTAATATATTTTAAAAGTGTAAATTTGACCAGTTTTTTAAAAAAAATTTATGAACACTTCGCACAAAGACCTCCATACTAAATGGACATTAGGTGGATTATTGATTTCATTAGGAATAATTTACGGTGATATTGGAACCTCCCCATTGTATGTAATGAAAGCCGTATTAGGTGATCATATTATTAGTACCGATATTGTGTTAGGAGGAATTTCTGCTGTATTTTGGACACTTACTTTGCTTACTACCATTAAATATGTAATTATCACCTTGAATGCTGATAATCATGGTGAGGGTGGAATTTTTGCCTTATATGCCTTAGTAAAAAAAACAAAAATTCAATGGCTTATTGTTCCCGCTATTATTGGAGGAAGTGCCTTACTTGCCGATGGAATTATCACACCACCAATATCTGTATCGTCGGCTGTAGAAGGGATAAGAACCTATTATCCGGATATCAACACAATACCCATCGTTATAGGTATATTATTTATTTTATTTACCATACAACAATTTGGAACTAAACTAGTTGGCAAATTTTTTGCGCCTATGATGCTAATTTGGTTTGGAATGTTAGCCATTTTAGGAATAGCGCAGATTTCTCAAAATCTCGAGGTATTTAAAGCAATCAATCCGTATTATGCGTATCATTTATTAAGCATCCATCCTGAAGGATTTTTTGTTCTAGGATTTGTTTTCCTATGTACAACTGGTGCTGAAGCTTTGTACTCTGATATGGGGCATTGTGGACGTAAAAATATCCGAATCAGTTGGGTATTTGTAAAAATTGCTTTAGTCTTAAATTATTTCGGACAAGCTGCTTACCTTATACAGCACGAAGGTGAAACGTTGCAGGGAATTGGTGGAAAAAATGGAAATCCATTTTACTTAATTATGCCTGACTGGTTTCAACCAATAGGAATTGTAATCGCAACTCTTGCTGCAGTAATTGCTTCACAAGCATTAATTAGTGGATCTTTTACATTGATCAATGAGGCGATGCGACTGAATTTTTGGCCAAAAGTCAAAATTAAATACCCAACAGAATTAAAGGGACAATTATACATTCCTTCCATCAACTGGCTGCTCTTTATTGGCTGTGTTGGAATTGTACTGCACTTTGAAGAATCAAGTAATATGGAACATGCCTATGGTTTAGCTATCATTTTATGCATGATTATGACCACTATTTTACTTAATTTTTATTTGATAATGAAAAGAGTGAAATTATATTTTATTGTGCCTTTAATCACTATTTATTTAATTATCGAATTTAGTTTTCTTGCTGCACTCATTACGAAGTTCGCTGAAGGCGGTTATGTAACGCTATTTATTGCATTATCGCTGATATCAGTGATGACAATTTGGTATTTAGCCAAGAAGATTAATAAAAGTTACACCAAAATTGTTAAAATTGAAGACTATAAAAAAGTACTTGTTGAGTTGAGTGCTGATCTATCTATACCAAAATATGCGACGCACCTAGTATACATGACTAATGCAAGTAGAACAGATGAAATCGAGGAAAAAGTAATGTATTCTATACTGCAAAAAAGACCAAAGAGAGCCGATATATATTGGTTTGTTCACGTAAATATTTTGACTGAACCCTACAAAACAGAATATAAAGTGACAGAAATTGTTAAAGATGACTTGTACCGAGTAGACTTTAATTTAGGATTTAGAGAACCTACAAAAATCAACTTGATGTTCAAGGAAGTTATCAAAGACATGGTACAAAAAGGTGAAATGGATATTACCAGTAGGTATGAATCTTTAAATAAAAACAATATTATAGGAGATTTTAAATTTGTGTTATCCGAAAAATTCCTTTCAAACGATAGTGACTTAAGATGGCATGAAAAAATAATTATGAACTCTTATTTCTTAATCAAAAAATTAAGTTTATCCGAAGAAAGAGCGTTTGGTTTGGATAGTAGCTCTGTAAAAATTGAGAAATTCCCAATGGTGCTCCATGCCCCTGAAAAAATTGGTTTGACCAGAGTAAAATAAAAATCGGATGATTAAAAACTAAAAACATTGTATTTATACAGTGTTTTTTTTTACTTATAAAATTTAAAAACAACATTCATTATTTAAAATATAGCATTCAAATCAATTAATAGTACCTTTGCACCTCAATTATTTAAAATGAGATTACACAGAAATTTAGTTTACACCACAATAGACGCATTAAATGCCATTTTTAACGAAGGTGAATATGCAGATAAAGTTGTTGCCCGATCCTTAAAAAAAGACAAACGCTGGGGAAGCTCAGACAGAAAGTTTGTTGCCGAAACCATCTACGAAATTGTTCGTTGGAAAAGATTATATGCAGAAATAGCCGAAGTAAAAGAACCTTTTGACAGAGATAATCTTTGGAGAATGTTTTCTGTTTGGGCAGTATTAAGAGGATACCCAATTCCTGATTGGCGCCAGTTAGAAGGAACACCGGAACGAAAAATAAAAGGTCGTTTTGATGAACTTTCTAAAGTAAGAGCTTTGAAAGAATCTATTCCAGACTGGATGGATGAATTAGGAGTTAAAGAATTAGGAGAAAAAATTTGGGCAACTGAAATAGCAGCTCAAAACCAACCAGCACGCGTAATTCTGAGAGTAAATACGCTTAAGACAACCAGAGAAGCGTTACGTGCTATTTTAATGGACTTAAATATTGAAACCGAAACCTTAAAAAACCAGCCGGATGCTTTGGTTTTAAAAGAAAGAGCTAATGTTTTCTTGACCGATGCTTTTAAACAAGGTTTCTTTGAAGTTCAAGATGCAAATTCACAACTAGTTGCCGCTTTCCTTGATGTTAAACCCGGGATGCGTGTAGTAGATACCTGCGCAGGTGCAGGGGGGAAAACCTTGCATATTGCTTCTTTAATGGAAAATAAAGGACAATTGATTGCTATGGATTTATACGAAAGTAAATTAAAGCAATTAAAAATAAGAGCTAAAAGAGACGGTGCTTTCAACATTGAATACCGCATTATAGACTCTACAAAAGTGATTAAAAAACTTCATGAAAGAGCCGATAGAGTTTTGATTGATGCACCATGTAGTGGATTGGGAGTTCTAAAAAGAAACCCTGATGCTAAGTGGAAATTAAAGCCTGAATTTATTGACAACATTCGTAAAGTACAATCGGAAGTCTTAGAAAGTTATTCTAAAATTGTAAAACCAGGTGGGAAATTAGTGTACGCAACTTGTTCTATATTACCCTCCGAAAATCAAGAACAAGTACAGCGATTTTTAACAACTGAAATTGGTCAACAATTCAATTTTATTAAAGATCAAAAGATTTTGGCTTCAGAAAGTGGTTTTGATGGATTTTATATGGCTTTGCTCGAGAGAAAAGAATAGTTATAAATTCAATTAGAAAAAATAATTCCAATTGATAAACACAAAAAACTCGAATTTTCATATTGAAAATTGGAGTTTTTTATGTTTTTAACCAAATCAAAAAATTGATTTTTGGAATTTAAATTGCTATTTCATTAATCATTCATAGAAATCAAGAACTCCTCATTAGTTCTCGTTTGTTTGAAACGATCATTTATTAAAGTCATTGCCTCTACTGGATTCATATCCGAAAGCATTTTACGCATAATCCACATGCGTTGCAAGGTTTTCTGATCCAATAACATATCATCACGTCTAGTACTTGAAGAAGTTAAATCAATAGCAGGGAAAATACGTTTGTTTGCAATTTTTCTGTCTAATTGCAATTCCATATTACCAGTACCTTTGAATTCCTCAAAAATAACTTCATCCATTTTAGAACCTGTTTCTGTCAATGCAGTAGCAATAATACTTAATGAACCGCCATTTTCTACATTACGAGCAGCTCCAAAGAAACGTTTTGGTTTTTGCAAAGCATTGGCATCCACACCTCCACTTAATACTTTCCCAGAAGCTGGCTGAACGGTGTTGTACGCTCTGGCCAAACGTGTAATTGAATCGAGTAAGATCACTACATCATGACCACATTCAACCAAACGTTTTGCTTTTTCAAGAACGATATTCGCAATTTTCACATGCTCTTGTGGTTCTCTATCAAAAGTAGAAGCGATTACTTCGCCACGCACACTGCGTTGCATATCAGTAACTTCCTCTGGACGTTCGTCAATCAATAAAACAATTAAATACACTTCAGGATGGTTGGCAGCAATTGCATTTGCAATTTCCTTCAGCAACATCGTTTTACCTGTTTTTGGTTGTGCCACAATCATTCCGCGCTGTCCTTTTCCTATTGGTGAGAACAAATCGATGATTCTGGTGGAAATAGTACTTTGTTTTTCGGCTAATCTAAATTTTTCAGAAGGAAAAACAGGAGTCAAATGCTCGAATGAAACTCTATCACGTACCACTTGAGGATCGTGTCCGTTTATTTTTAAAACTCTAACTAATGGAAAAAATTTCTCTCCTTCTTTTGGTGGACGAACCACTCCTTTAACGGTGTCTCCAGTTTTAAGACCAAATAATCTAATTTGAGATGTCGATAAGTAAATATCATCTGGAGATGCCAAATAATTATAATCCGAAGAACGCAAGAAACCATAACCATCAGGCATCATTTCAAGAACACCTTCACTTTCTATAATTCCGTCAAATTCAAAATCAGAAGCTGCAAAATTACTTTTCTTATTTTTAAAATTTGGATTTTGATTCCCGTTACCATTTCCGTTTTGATTTGGATTTGGATTTTGGTTCGGATTCTGATTTGGATTTTGCTTGTGTAATTGGTTTGGATTTATCTTTTTTACTGGAGCTGCAGGAGCCTCAGTTTTTTCTTCAGTTGCTATGTCTGCAACAATCACAGTATCCGTGTTTGCTTCATTCACCTCTTCTTTATCCTTTTTTAAAGCAATTTTCTTCTCATAAGCTGATTTATTAAACTTAATAACTTTGCCTACTTTCTTTTCATTTACATTCGATTCCGCTTTTGGAGCAGCTTCTTCATTTGAAATAGGCTCAATTACAGCATTATTTTCAACTAAATCAGTTGTTTCGATTTCGTCTTTTTCAAAAAGAGTATTTGTTGTTTTTTTCTGAATCAATGCTTTTTTGACGGGAACTATTCTAACTCTTTTGGGCTTGTCGTCATCAAGACTCTCGTCCTTTTTTGTATTTGATGCAGCATCGACGGCAACCACTTGATGTTCTAAAATTTGACTAATTAAAGTCTCTTTTTTTACACCATTAAATTTTATGGTTTTAGCGGACTTAGCTATTTCTTGAAGCTCAGAAAGCTTCATTTCTTTTAATGCAGAAATATCAAACATGAATGTTCTATGAGTTTAATTAATTTTTGGGAAATAATGTAAAGATGGGTAGTGAACTTTATTTTGAATCAACCGCAGTATGAAGTGCTTACGGTATTGTGATGCAATAATACGAATAAAATTTTATCAGACAATAGTATTTATTAAAAAGAAAATATATTTTTGTAAAAGATATTTAACAAATGATACAACGAATTCAGACCCTATATTTATTACTTGCTTTTGTTTCAACTAGCATTTTACTTTTTTTTATTCCGCTTTGGATTTTAAAAGATGGTACAGAATTCTATTTCATGCAAAGCCAAGTGTATACCATAATATTAGGTTTAAGTACTGCATTGACCTTGTTAAGTGTTGTTTCCTATAAAAAAAGACAAAATCAGTTTGTCGTTGGCAGATTGAATATCATATTAAATTTGATTTTATTAGGATTGTTTGTATATCGTTCACTAAATCTATCTGGAGAGACACCTGCTGTTTCGGAGAAAGGTATTGGGATGTTTCTACCTGTACTTGCTATCGTATTTTTAGTCTTGGCTAACAAAGCGATCAAAAAGGATGAAGATCTTGTAAAATCTGTGGACAGATTGAGGTAAACCTATAAACTTTAGTTTATTAGTGCGAAGGAAACCCGAATGTAAAAATTCGGGTTTTTTTGTGTTTATTTTTTATTTTTTTTAAACAGAATAAAAATCTTATAAAATGTTATTATTCAATTTTTTTCATAACTTTGAATGACGAACAATGATATGCTACAAAAAACTAGAATTCACCTTGCCGATGATCATCAAATACTTATTGATGGCATTCGTACACTTCTAAACACCGTCACCGATTTTGAAGTAGTAGGCCACTCTCTCAACGGAAGCACTATTTTTAAAGAAGTCACACAAAACAAATCGGATATATTAATTTTGGATATAAACATGCCAGAAAAAGATGGTATTGAAGTGATCAAGGAATTTGTAGCAAAGGGATTTCCTTGTAAAGTCCTGATTTTATCCAGTCATGATGATTTAAGAATCATAAAGGAAGTCATGAAATTAGGTTGCAGTGGCTATTTGACAAAAAAATGCGCTGGTGAAAACATCGTTGAAGCCATACATGCTGTTTCCCGAGGTGAAGAATATTTTTGTAAAGCGGTTCGAGAAAAAATATTTAATTCCGTTACAAAAGACAACTCAAAATTAATTAAAAATATTACAACAGCGCATCCAATTTTAACGGATCGAGAGCTGGAAATCATTAAACTAATAGCACTTGAATACAGCGGTAAAGAAATAAGTGACCAACTGTTTATAAGCATGAATACCGTAGAAACGCACCGTAAAAATATAATGAAAAAGCTTGATGCAAAAAACTCAATTAGTTTGGTTAAATACGCACTAAAAAACAAATTAATAAAATCATAAACATACTATTATGAAATGCTTTAAAATGCTAACCTTATCAAGACATAACTAGCAAAAAATTACAGTATTTATGCCATACAAATCTATTTTTATAGTTTTAATTTTAGTGCTTAATTTATTTGGAACTGTCGTTCTAAAATCAGAAAAACTGCCTAAAAAAGCTGCAGCAGTTCTACTTGCCAAAGAGGCCAATGAGCTTATGAAAGTAGGTGATTATGAAAAATCACTAATTAAATCAAGACTTGCCCTACAGCAAGCTATCGAATTAAAAGACGATAATTTAATAGCAGGAACTTACAATACTATTGCAGCAAATTTTGACCAACTAGCTGAATGTGATAAAGCGTATTTTTATTATTTAAAAGCATTAACGTACTGCAACAAAACCAATAACAATGTTTTAAAAAATTGGATTAATAATAATCTGGGAAACATCTATTGTTTTGATAAAAAACAATACGAAAAGGGCATTTACCACTACAAAAAATCACTAGAGTACAGCACAAAAATTCATGATTCCATCCAAATAGTTTTTACAAAACTAAATATAACTTGGGCTTACTTTGATATTGGTCGCTACGATGAAGGATATCCGTATTTACAGTACGTTAATAAATATCATGAAAAATACGGAGATAAATCTACCATTGTAGCACTAAACATGCTAAATGGCATGTACCACAATCACAAAAATAACATACAAAAAGCATCTTTTTTTTTCCAAAATGCAATCAAACTAGGAAAAGAAGGAGATGAAAAATCAGACTTATCATATTCGTACTACGAATATTCAAAATTTTTACAAAAAAATAAAGTCTATAAAGATGCGTATCAAAATCTTGCACTTTTCAACGAGTTAACCACTGCGTTAAACATCGAGGAAAAGTTAAATAAGGCAAAAGTAGCAGGAATAAATCTTGAAATAGATGAATATAAAAGAGAAATAGATAAAATAGGAAACGAGTACAAAACTAAAGAATCTTTGCTACTACGGGAGCAATCAAAAAATAAAAAAATTTTAATATTGTTAATTGTTATTTTATTCTTTTTCTTTTTCCTTTTTTATATATTCTCAGAGAACTTAAAGCTTAAACAAAAAAACAAGATTAAAAATATACAGAATCAATTACAGCAACATACGATTAATGCCTCCATCAACGGGCAAGAATTAGAGCGAAAAAAAATTGCATCATTTTTACATGACAACATAAGTGCATTGCTGTCCTCTGCAGGACTACATCTAAATGCGTTTACCTCTACTCATAAGACTGATGCTGAGGAAATTACAAAAACTAAATCTATTTTAAAAGAAGCACACGATCAAATTAGAGATTTATCACATGAATTAATGCCAACGCTTTTATCTCGTTTTGGTTTATTTTATGCTTTACAAGATTTATGCGAAAAAAATTCTAATTCTGTACTTCAATTTAAATGTACGATGGTAGTGCCTGCAACAACGCGCTACAATGAAAATTTTGAGATGAAAATGTATTTTATTACTATGGAACTTATCAATAACATCCTAAAACATAGTGGTGCAACTCAAGGATGTTTAACGATTCAAGAAAACAATAAAATACTCCAAATCACTATTGAGGATAACGGAAAAGGATTCGACACTGCTACGTTTTATATTTTAGAAGGTTTTGGAATTAACCAAATTAAAGCTCGCATCAAAGCGTTAAAAGGAACTATTAAAATCAATTCCCAAATCAATTTAGGAACAACTGTTGTTCTTAATGTGCCAATCAATTATCAGCAAAAAAGAACTACGTCCGCTTTTCCATCTCAATAATTTCCATATCCTTTATTTTGTCGCCATCAATTACAAATCGGAGCATCGTACGCACTTGGTGAAAACCACTTTTACCTGCCGCTCCAGGATTCATATGCAACAAATTATGCTTTTTATCAAACATCACTTTCAAGATGTGCGAATGCCCGCAAATAAATAACTTGGGAGGATTTGTCTCCATCTCTGTCCTAATATTTGGATTGTATTTCCCCGGATAACCGCCAATATGAGTAATCCAAACATCGACTCCTTCACACATAAAACGATTGTGCAACGGAAATTCCATTCGGGCCGTAGCATCGTCAATATTCCCATACACACAACGCAACGGTTTTAGCTTTTTTATCGCATCGGTCACGGCCAAATTGCCAATATCACCTGCATGCCAAACCTCATCAGCTTGAGCTACATATTTCAAAATCGTTTCGTCAATATGACTGTGCGTATCAGAAAGCAGAAGTATTTTTTTCAAAGTGTTTTTTTTAGGAGCAATTTCCAGCTATCCGTTTCAATCTGTATTGTTTTTAAAATAAAAACAATACAGGATTTCCACTGCTATCTGGGCTAGGGTTTTGCGGTAAAAATAAACATTCGAATTCCAAATAAAAAATGAAATCGAAACTTAACAAAGTTTGCACCTGCGCGACTTCGTGGCAAAAAAATTAATAAGTATCTTTGTGACTTCAAAAAAAGACAGTTGAGATATTTCATAAAATTAGCATACAACGGGACCCAATATCACGGTTGGCAATACCAGCCAAACGCTGCGTCTATTCAGGAAACAATGAACAAAGCGTTTTCGGTGCTATTAAATACAACTATCAACCTTATGGGAGCCGGTAGAACCGATACCGGAGTTCATGCAAAGGAAATGTATGCCCATTTTGATTTTAAAAAGTCTATCGACTTGGCACGTTTAGTACATAAACTAAACTCCTACTTGCCAAAAGACATTGTGGTTTATGACATTATTCCAGTTCATGACCAAGCACACTCCCGTTTTGATGCAACCAAAAGAACCTACGAATATCATATCAATACTTTTAAGGATACTTTCAGACAGGAACACAGTTGGTATTTCCATCAACCATTAGATATGAATTTAATGAATGAAGCGGCCCAACTATTATTTAAACACACTGATTTTCAGTGTTTCTCTAAAGTAAACACCGATGTCAATACTTTTGACTGTACTATCTTTGAGGCCTATTGGAAGCGAGATAACGGTAATTTGATTTTTACCATTTCGGCCAATCGTTTTTTGCGCAATATGGTACGTGCCATTGTCGGAACTTTAGTCAACATAGGATTACACAAGATTACATTAGAAGATTTTTCAGCAATTATAGAAAGTAAAAACAGAGATAAAGCAGGTTTTTCGGTACCGGCACATGGTTTATATTTAACCAAAATAGAATACGATTATTTATAGCCGCAGGCTGTAAGCTTAACGCATTATGCCTAAAGCATAAGGCTTAAAGAAAAAATATGAAAGCAAAAGCATTTGATACACGATTATTCAAACGAATTTTAAAATTCACAAAACCCTATAAATGGCGTTTTAATGGTGTGATTATTTTCGCCATTTCATTGTCAATATTTGCTGCTTTACGTCCTTATTTATTGAAACAAACTGTAGATGGATACATTGCCACCGAAGATAAACAAGGATTGTTATTGTACGTGGTTTTGATGGGAATCGTACTTTTATTCGAGGTATTTTCTCAATTTTACTTTGTGTTTTGGGCAAACTGGCTCGGTCAGGATATTGTAAAGGACATACGAACGAAACTGTTTCAGCACATTTTAAGTTTCCGAATGAAATATTTTGATCACGTTCCGGTGGGTCAACTTGTAACACGATCGGTTTCGGATATCGAATCTATTGCTCGAATTTTCAGTCAAGGTTTATTCATGATTATTAGTGATTTGATGAAAATGGTTGTGGTTCTGGCATTCATGTTTTATATGAACTGGACCTTAACCTGGATTGTAATTGTGGCTATGCCTATCCTGGTCTTTTTCACCCGAATCTTTCAAAAGAAAATGCAAGTTGCTTTTGAGGAAGTGCGTACGCAAATTGCCAATATGAACTCCTTTGTGCAGGAACGAGTAACCGGAATGAAGATTGTGCAACTCTTTAATCGTGAAAAAATTGAATACGAAAAGTTCAAACAAATCAACAATAAACACAAAACTGCTTGGATTAAAACAATTCTTTATAACTCCATATTTTTTCCTATTGCTGATATTATTTCGTCTTTAACACTTGGTTTTATAGTGCTTTATGGTGGAATAAAAATATTAAACGGAGATACTTTTACCACTTTTGGAGATTTATTTTCGTACACCATGTTCATCGGAATGTTGTTCAACCCTTTGCGTCAAATTGCAGATAAGTTCAACGAAATGCAACTGGGCATGATTGCAGCAAACCGCGTTTTTGATATTTTAGACACCGAAGATCAAATTCAAGATACAGGAATTATTGAAGCACCTATCTTTAAAGGAGATATCCGATTTGAAAAAGTCCGTTTTGGATATATTCCGGATGAAGAGGTAATAAAAGGAATTGATTTAGAGGTAAATGCTGGTCAAACAATTGCCATTGTAGGTTCGACAGGTGCTGGTAAATCAACAATTATAAACTTACTAAACCGTTTTTATGAAATTAACAGTGGGTCTATTTTTATTGACAATCAAAATATTGAGAATTATACATTAAGTTCCTTACGAAAACAAATTGCAGTTGTCCTGCAGGATGTTTTCCTTTTTGCAGACACCATTTTTAACAATATTACTTTAAATAATAATGAAATTAGTAGAGAACAAGTCTTGGCTGCAGCCAAAAAAATAGGCGTGCACGATTTCATCATGAGCTTACCTGATAATTATGATTTTGATGTAAAAGAACGCGGAGTTATGCTCTCATCTGGGCAACGCCAGTTGATCGCTTTTTTGAGAGCGTATGTAAGCAATCCAAGTATTTTAATTTTAGATGAAGCCACTTCATCAATTGATACCTATTCTGAGGAATTAATTCAACGTGCAACCGAAACAATTACTAAAGGCAGGACATCGATTGTAATTGCGCATCGATTGGCAACTATTGTGAATGCTGATAAAATTGTGGTAATGGATAAGGGCCTTGTCGTAGAACAAGGAACGCATCAAGAATTGATAAACCGTGAAAACGGGTATTATAAGAATTTATATGACTCTCAGTTTTCGGTAGCGAACTAAAAATTAATTAAACGAACCTATTAATACAATCAAATTAACTTTTCCGTTTATGAAAAAAATTTGTTTTTGTCTATTAATCCTGATGGCTCACTCTTGCATTCCAGTAAAAATTGCGCCGATTATCAAAGGAGAAAAAATAGCAAATGCAAAAAAATTTAAAAAGGATCTTCCAAATTGTAATGGATTCATTTTTGAAGACACAAAAAATGCTGCTGAGTTTTACAATTTTATGAATGCAAAATATGATTTGAATCATACAAATGTTGAGTCGAATATTCCAATTACTATCAATAATAGAATCTACTATTTATCCTTTTTTGAACGAGAGAGAACCACAAAAACAGTAAATTTAATACCCTTTGCAGTTGATGCAGCATTAAGCGCCAAGGGCAATAATCCTATCCTTGATGGCCTTTATACCTCCAGAAATGGCTATTGGTACATCATTATGAGCGTTAGAGACGCCGAGCTTAAAGATTGTTTGGATTCTAATTATCCGCAGCAACAAGATGTATTTCTTCATTTAAAAAAATTAAAAGAGGAGTATTTTTCAACTAGCAATTATATCGAAGCTTATTTAAAAATGAAATAATACTTCAGCACAACTTATGCTTTCTAATAAACTAGACAAACGGCATTTTTTTTTAAAATAAATCCTTAATTTTGCTACAGAAAAACTAAAAATAACAACCTCTAAAATAACAATAATAGGATTAATTGCATTTTACTAAAAATAAAAAACAAATAAAATTAAAAAATGAAATACGACATTATAGTTTTAGGAAGTGGTCCAGGCGGATATGTTACAGCGATTAGAGCATCACAATTAGGCTTTAAAGTAGCCGTAATAGAGAAAGAAAACTTAGGAGGTGTATGCTTAAATTGGGGATGTATCCCAACGAAAGCGTTACTAAAATCAGCTCAAGTTTTTGATTATTTAAAACACGCTTCTGATTATGGATTGACTGTTTCATCATTTGACAAAGATTTCTCAGCTGTAGTACAACGCAGTCGTTCTGTTGCTGATGGAATGAGCAAAGGAGTTCAGTTCCTAATGAAAAAAAATAAAATTGACGTAATTGATGGTTTTGGAAAACTAAAACCAGGAAAGAAAATTGATGTTACTGCCAAAGACAATACCGTTACAGAATATAGTGCAGACCATATTATAATTGCTACTGGAGCTCGTTCTCGTGAATTGCCAAATTTACCTCAAGATGATGTAAAAGTGATTGGTTATAGAAAAGCAATGACACTGGCAACCCAACCAAAATCAATGATTATTGTAGGTTCTGGCGCTATTGGAGTTGAGTTTGCACACTTCTACAATTCTATGGGAACTGAAGTAACCATTGTAGAATTTATGCCAAATATAGTTCCCGTTGAAGACGAAGACATTTCGAAACAAATGGAGCGTTCTTTGAAAAAAGCAGGTATCAAAATTATGACAAACTCGTCTGTTGAGAGAATTGATACTGCAGGAGCAGGTGTAAAAGCATTTGTGAAAACGGCAAAAGGAGAAGAAGTTCTAGAAGCAGAGATCTTACTTTCGGCTGTTGGAATCAAAACCAACATTGAAAACATTGGATTAGAAGAAGTAGGAATCGCTACTGATAAAGATAAAATTTTGGTAAATGCCTACAACCAAACAAACATTCCAGGATATTACGCTATTGGTGATGTTACGCCAGGACAAGCGCTAGCACACGTAGCATCTGCAGAAGGAATTAATTGTGTAGAAAAAATCGCGGGACTTCATGTAGAACCTATCGACTACGGAAACGTACCCGGTTGTACGTATGCAACTCCAGAAATTGCATCAGTTGGTTTGACTGAAAAACAAGCTAAAGAAAAAGGATACGAATTAAAGATTGGTAAATTCCCATTCTCGGCATCTGGAAAAGCAAAAGCCTCAGGAACACCTGATGGTTTTGTAAAAGTAATTTTTGATGCAAAATATGGTGAATGGTTGGGTTGTCACATGATTGGAGCAGGAGTTACAGATATGATTGCTGAAGCAGTTGTAGCGCGTAAACTGGAAACTACAGGACATGAAATCCTAAAATCAATTCACCCACACCCTACCATGAGCGAAGCAGTTATGGAAGCTGTTGCGGATGCGTATGGCGAAGTTATACATTTATAGATTTCAACTTTTGGATTACTTGGCCAATTCTATCTTTTAGGCTCAGTAAATATTTTTGATTTCAGATTTATTAATCCGATTGGTGTACACCAATCGGATTTTTTTATGGCATTTAAATAAGAATACAGTATTTATTCTTTTCAAATCCAATATGGCGAAGTATCAATACTTAGTATATTATTAAGCTTTAATTCTTAATTTAAGTATTGATTTTCAAACTGTTAATCTAAAAATTATGTAACTTTTTTACAGAATTACATAACAACATAAGTCCTTATAATTCAGTAATTTGACTAAATGAAAATAGTAAAACAAACACAGAAAAATTTCTTTATCTAACTATTTAAATAAAAGTCTATGAAAAATATTTATTTGAATGCTGAAACAATTAGCGATGTTTTTAACGGACTTGAAAATTCATTTAGTGCTATTTTAAATTCAACTGATAACGATTTTAAACTAAACTTAAATACTAATTTAATAAAAGGGCAAATTCAAGGAATTACTTTTATAAATGGCATTACTGCTGTTCAGGTTGAGATGACATTTTTTGATGATGTAATGCTAAGCATGGAATCTTTAGGCACTTCATCAATTGTATTTGCTTACTGTGATGGCGATCATTTCAAACACAGTTTTGGCAGTTCAGGTCAGCATATAAGCATTAGAAAACACCATTCTGCTGTAATCAATAGCAATCGAAGTATCAATACGGTCTTCCATTTTCATAAAAATTCAACTGTTCAGTTCTCACTAATTAAAGTTGAAATTGGAAATGTTGGAAAAACAGTCAAAGATTCTTTACTTTATAATTTGAAAAAAACTTTTTTGAATAAACAAACCAATTACTGCTATAATGGACTACAAAACATTAAAATTGCAGAAAAATTAAGATTTTTAAAAACTATTACAGCTCCAGGAATGGTGGGACATATTCTAAAAAAAGACTGTATTCAATCGATATTAGAAATGGAAATAAATGACAATACTGCTGCGTTGCAAAAGTTATCAATTTCCATCAATCGTTCGGCTTTGAACCAAATTAATGAAATAAAAAAAATATATAATTTTATCAAACCCTATGCTATTGGTTCTGTATATCATAAACTAATGCCATCTAAAAATAAAATTTTGATCAAATCCATTTTAGAAGAAAATTAGATACTTGGTTCACCTTTTGTCAATAAAAAAAATCTACTTGTAATATTTTATTCTCCAACCTATATTGATTAGTTTCTCATCACGATATCTAAATAAAAATTTATTTTAAACACAAAGAACTCATTTTGTGGGAATTTAACATATTAACATTTATTTACAAATCAGGGTTTTGAACGTATTCAATTCTACTCTATCTTTGTTTTTAAGTGATTTTACTAGTTTAATTCTGAATTTATTTTACCATCAATGAATATTGAATCCAACCGTTTTTCGAATATATTACATAAAAACCAAAATGAAAATTGGGTACGAGCGATTGACTCTTCAAAAATTATCAATTGGATTGATGATTTGTTCAAAATATTATTTCCCGAGAAGGCTCTTGAAACTATCCATATCGAATTACTATTGGATCAAAATAAAGCCAACTTTATTGCAATTCTTTCAGAAATTGTAAAAGATAAAACGGCTAATGAAATTTTAGATGATGCCGACGCTTTTTACA
Source organism: Flavobacterium frigidum (assembly GCF_048286795.2). Lineage (NCBI taxonomy): Bacteria > Pseudomonadati > Bacteroidota > Flavobacteriia > Flavobacteriales > Flavobacteriaceae > Flavobacterium > Flavobacterium frigidum. Next base: position 158,334 of record NZ_JBLVPT020000006.1, on the reverse strand, counting down.
CAAGGTTACCCAGTTTGTATAATGCTATGCAAAAAGATGCGCAAGCGATTCTAGATACTGATCCTGCAGCAGACTGTATTCAGGAAATAATCAACTCCTATCCTGGTTTTTTTGCTATAGAAGTCTATCGCATTGCCAATGCTATTGCATCTCGAACAGCATGCCTGCTACCGCGAATACTTACAGAATACGCACATAGCAAAACTGGAATTGACATTCACCCCAGTGCAACCATTGATGTTCCGTTCATGATAGATCATGGGACCGGAATTGTTATTGGTGAAACCACAATTATTGGGAAGTATGTCAGTATTTATCAAGGTGTTACTTTGGGAGCTTTGCAAGTAGAAAAGAGCATGCAGGAGAAAAAACGCCATCCTACAGTTGAGGATCATGTTATTATTTATGCCAATGCAACGATTTTAGGCGGAAGTACCATTATAGGCAATCACAGTATTGTAGGCGGAAATACGTTTATTACCAAGAGTGTCAATCCGTACTCCTTTGTGATGCAATCCAATAAAAATACGGTTTTGAATCAACAAGAAATTAAAGACATCAATTTTTTCTCAATATAAATACTATGAAATACAACAACATACTCGAAACAATTGGCAATACGCCACATGTAAAAATTAATCGCTTATTTGGGGCCAACCATAATGTGTGGATTAAGCTCGAACGTGCTAATCCTGGCGCTAGTATCAAGGATAGAATTGCTCTAGCCATGATCGAAGATGCCGAAGAAAAAGGGCTACTAAAAAAAGGTGGAACCATCATTGAAGCTACTTCAGGGAATACAGGAATTGGACTAGCAATGGTAGCGGCAGTAAAAGGATATACCTTAATACTAGTTATGCCAGAATCGATGTCTATTGAACGTCGCCGACTCATGAGTTTGTACGGTGCAGAATTTGTTTTGACACCCCGAGAAAAAGGAATGAAAGGTGCTTTAGAAAAAGCTAAAGAATTAGTAAGCGATATGCCTAATGCGTGGTCTCCGCTACAATTTGAAAATCCTGTCAATATCGAAATTCATAAAAAAACAACCGCATTAGAAATTATAAAAGCATTTCCAGACGGTTTAGATTATATGATTACTGGCGTAGGAACTGGAGGTCATATTACGGGTTGTGCTGCAATTTTGAAACAACATTACCCCAACTTAAAAGTATTTGCAGTAGAACCTGAAGCGTCACCAGTTATTAGTGGTGGTGATCCCGCTCCACACCAAATACAGGGAATTGGCGCTGGATTTATACCTGTAAACCTGCATATAGATTTACTTGATGGAACCATACAAGTGAGCAAGGACGAAGCCTTTGCCTATGCACAAAGAGCAGCTAAAGAGGAAGGAATGTTTATTGGAATCTCATCTGGGGCATCACTGGCTGCCGTGGCTAAAAAACTACCAGAAATCCCAGAAAATGCTAAGGTATTAACCTTTTGTTACGATACTGGAGAACATTATTTAAGCATTGAAGGTTTGTTTGTTTAAACGAAGAATTTATTAAACACCAATAACTAGCTTGTAATTTAATTCATCTCGCTAAATGTTACTAAATTACCCTAATTAAAAGCAATTTTATGTGAACCTAAAGGATTTATAATCCTGTAAAGTCAAATTATTAAAAATTACAATATTACTATTTGTTTAATTTATTGTTAAAAAAATTAAACAAATTAAATTTATGTTTATATTTGATAATCTTAATTTAAACAAAAATAATATTATGAAATTAGTAAAAACAATTAGCGCATTTGTACTTTTAGGAGCAATCGCAACTTCTTGTGGAGAGAAGAAACAAGCTGAATCAACAGAAATGGCAGACACTACTGCTGTCGCAGTAGACACAACAGTTGTTGAAGAAACTCCAAACATCGTAGGTGTCGCAGCTGGAAATGCTGATTTTTCAACACTTGTGGCAGCAGTTAAAGCAGCTGGATTGGTAGAAACTTTAAGCAGCGAAGGGCCTTTCACAGTATTTGCACCGAATAATGCAGCATTCGACAAACTACCTGCTGGAACTGTAGATGGTTTATTGAAACCAGAGAGTCTTGAAAAATTAAAAGCAGTTTTAACGTATCACGTAGTATCTGGTAAATTTGACGCTGCAACTGTAATTGATGCTATCAACAAAAACAACGGAAAATATACCGTTACTACTGTACAAGGTGGTAAAATTGTTTTAAGTTTGATGGATGGTAAAGTAATGCTAACGGATGCTAATGGTGGATCTGCAATGGTAGTACTTGCTGATGTAGCTGCTTCAAACGGAGTAATACATGCTATTGATACAGTGGTTATGCCTAAATAATTTATTGCTTAATCGAAAAACGCCGTTGCTTGATAGCAACGGCGTTTTTTTTTACAATTATGTCCCGTCCTGAAATAACGATACACAATAAGTATCCTATTAGAAAACGACTTTGAAACAATTATTTTAAATGCTTTTCAAAGCCTCAATCAGCACATCAATATCCTCTTTTGTGTTGAAATGACTAAACGAAATGCGTAAACTTGGCTTTTTTAAATCATCGTCAGAAAGCATTTCGGCTAGAACATGTGATGGTTTTATGCTACCGGACTGACAAGCACTTCCGCGAGAAACCGCAATTCCTTTCATGTCTAAATGAAACAGTAGCATCGCTGTTTTTGCTGGAGCAAAAGGTAATAGAACATTCAATACAGTATAAAATCCGTTTGGAGTTCCATTGATTTTGAAATCAGGAAATTCAGTTTTGAGTTGGATGATCAAATAATTTTTTAACTCTGTAATATGATTCTGCTCCACTTCTAAGTTGGCATAGGAAAGTTCCAATGCTTTTGCCATACCCGCAATTTGGTGTAAGGCTTCGGTTCCAGCTCGCAGTCCTTTTTCTTGTTCCCCACCAAAAAACAACGGTTGTAAACCGGAATTTTTTCGAATGTAAGCAAAACCAACTCCTTTTGGTCCATGAAATTTATGGGCGCTCGCCACAATAAAATCAACGGAAATCGATTGCAAATCAATACTCATTTTACCAATAGATTGAACGGTATCTGAATGAAACAAAACCTTATGCTCTTGACAAATACGACCAATTCGCTCTAAATCTAAGATAGTGCCAGTTTCATTATTAACGTGCATCAGACTTACAAGGGTTTTTATATCCTTTGAAAGTAACTCTACTAAATGCGTAATGTCTATTTCGCCATTGGGTTTGACATTCACATAATCAATCTGGATCCCAAAGTCTTTCTCTAAAACTAACGCCGCGTATAAAACCGCATGATGTTCTATTTTACTGGTAATAATTCGTTTTACCTGTAAATCTTTTACAGCAGAACGAAGAATCCAATTGTTGGCTTCTGTTCCACATGAAGTAAAAATAATCTCCTGAGCAGTCGCATTGAGATTCTTTGCTATCGATTTTCTAGAAAGTTCCAATATATTTTTAGCGGCACGACCTAAACTATGAGTCGAAGATGGATTACCATACTCCTCTGTCATAACTTTGCTCATTTCTTGGATCACTTCGGCACGAATAGCAGTTGTTGAAGCGTTATCGAGATATACTTTTTTCATACTTTTAAAATTAAAAAATTACTTTAAGACCTCTATTTCTGAAGAGACGACCTTAGACTTCCTGTGGAAAATAAACTTCTCATTAAAGATAATTATCGAAATGATTATCAGCCCATAGGAAAACAACTGAAGTGAAGTTACATCTTCATGATAATAAAATAGCGCTAATAGAAATCCAATAATGGGATTAATATAAATCATAATACCAACTGCAGACGAATTTATTCCCTTTAATGCGTACAAATTCAAAAACAATGGAATGATTGTAAAAAAGACTACAATTACTAATAAACAGCCATAAAATAATGGCTCTACAGGCAACAAGCCACTATGACTAGGATAAAATGGCAGCAAAATGACCGCAGTAAAAACCAATTGAATCGTTAGAACTAGAAATTTATCCAACGCCGTATTTTTTCTTTGGCTTACTAAATAAAGTGCATAAGTAGTTGCCGTAATCAAGCTGTAAAATAGATCTTCGAAATGATTGATAGACGATAAAATACAGCTAAAAAAGCTAATTAATACCGCAAACCATTGCCATTTACTCAATTTTTCTTTCAAAATGACAAAAGCAAATATAGTTGTCAAAATTGGACAAATCATGTAAGCCAGCGAAGCTGCTTTCACACTTATATGATTCATGACATAAATAAAAACAAACCAGTTTGAAGACAGTAGCACACCACCCCCAAGCGTTAAAAAGACAACACTTTGTTTTTGTTTGATAGACAAACTCTTGAAATGATTCCAATTTTGCAACATTACACTACTCCTAAAAACTCCATTGATGAATACCATGAGTGCAACACTAAAAAAAACACGGTAAAATAAAATATCCAACGAAGCGTAATTATGTAGCGGTTTTAACGCTAAACTAAAAAAACCCCAGATAAAAAAAGCAGAAAAGGCAGCAAGATAATATTTGTTTATTCTCATTTAATATTAAAATTTATGCAAAGATAATGATTTATATGCGCTTTGAATTCGACCAATCGCTACAAAACAAGAACGCTAACGCTATTTTTTTTAACATTTTAAAAAAAATTAAAAACCCAAAATCCTGTTAAAAAATCTAATTTTAAAGTAGAATTCAATTGGAACAAATTAAAAATTCTATTTTTGTTACAAATAGTATAAAAATGAAAAGAGTTGTAAGTATATTAATTTTGGCCATGTTTCTAAATGGTTGTGATGATGGAGATTTAATTCAAGAAGACATAAATTTTGAAAATGCAACCGCACAAAAATGCTCCGCCAATAACATAATTTATAAACTTAAAGATAGTGAAGCCCTTATTCTTGATGCCACAGGAATTATTTTTCCCGCTGAGACTACAATTCAAGAATTAGACATTAGCACAACCAACCGCGTGATCTATCGTTTTTATAACGGGACAGTTACGGCAGCTACACTTTGTGAATCAATACCACCAGCAACTCCAGTAGTTAGCAATCAATGGTCAGCTGTTAGCGGAAAAATAGTAATCACAACCACTGCTGTAAAAACCACGAATCAAACTGATAACAGTACTAAAATTACTGGTTACAATCATAATATCACCTTTAAAAACATCACGTTCGATAAAGGGAATGGCACCCAAGTGTATGAGACATTTGCTTTTGGCGACTACGCAACCAGTACTAATTCATTGCCATTTGCTTTTACCAAAGTGCTAAAGCAATGTGCTACTTCCAAACAATTGTATGACAAGAACAGTAGTGAAGCGCTTATTCTTGACATTGAACCCAACCTAATTGTGAATGAAGCAACACCACTAAATACCCCAAGAACAGGTTTAATAGGCGAAACTAAAAACAAACTTACCTACCGATTATTTTCTGGTTTATTGACTGATGATTACTTTTGCAAGACTACTTATCCTGCAACTCCAGCAATAACAGAAGAATGGATTGGAGTAACGGGTGTGGCAAATACGAGCGGAATAATTGAAGTTACAACTACTACTTTTGGAACAGGATTTAAGCATACCGTTGTACTTAAAAAAGTAAAAATGAAGAAAGGAAATAGCGATTTTATTTTAGGAGACAACTACATTTATGGCGAATTATTGACCACAAATTAACCTAAAAAAAAAGCCAAATTTTTAATCCAAAATCAACAGATTTTTGTGCAAAAAAAAGGTCTAATTTTTAAGTGATTTAATCCATTAAATCACTTAAAAATTAGACCTTTTTTTGTGTTGTAAAGACGTTAAATTTGATTTACATCGCACTTTGTTTGATAAAAACTTCTGTTGCACCTTGACCATATTTTTGATAATTACCTTCTTGAAAAGCGATATTATCATAACGGCCTAATAAGAAATCCAACTCTGCTTTCAGAATTCCTTCCCCCACACCGTGGATAAAAACAATCTTTGGAATGCGATTGCGAATGGCAAATTCTATATGTCGTTTGGCCGTTTCCGTTTGTAATGTTAGAATATCATAATTCGACATTCCGCGTTTGTTGGGCACTAACTTTTCGATGTGTAAATCAAACTCTGGGGCTGCAATTTCGTGCTTTGATTTCTTTTCTTTGACAAAATTACGTGGTTTTGGAATCTCTTTTTCTTTTGCAATTTCATCTACATTGATTCTTCTAATAGAATCTAGTAAGTTACTGGAATCGTTTATTTTAATTAACTCGTTGACAAGAAATGTCATCGTAAATCCATCTTCTGTTTCTACGGTAACATGCTTGTCATTGACTGACAACACTACTCCATTTATTGCTTCGTCAAGCACAGATACTTTATCTCCTTTATTAAACATTTTCGTCTTCTTTATCTTGATTTTTACTCGGTGTTTTGGCACTCAATTGCATCATTCCCATCATGAAAACAACAATAGCAATTACCATAATGAACACATTTTTTTTGGCACTCACCTGCTCATATAAAGCAATTGTAATCGCCACAACCATTATTGGAATTATAAACTTTCTCATCTTTTTACTTATCAGTTTTCAAAAGTAATGAATTTAAAATTGCATCAATTAGTATAGCAACCGTTTCTTATTTTTTTTGTAAAATTGTAAAAAGAAAAACCATTGAATTTAGATAAATACATGTTGCCCTGTTTAAGCAAAACGCTTTTCGGAATAGAGTGTTTGGGTTGTGGTTTTCAAAGAAGTTTTTTGCTCCTCATACAAGGAGATTTTGAAGGAGCTTTCAAGATGTATCCTGCCATTTTTACCACGCTTTTTTTTCTAGGAATTTTGGCTTTGAATTGGATTGATTCCAACCGAAATTACAAAAAATTGATTATCGGTTCAGCACTACTAAATAGTGTTATAATGATTGTGGGGTATTATTTTAAACACTACTATTCCTAACTTTTTTTACAAACGTATTTATTTGATACGTGATAAAATATCATTCATCTTTTCGATTTGTACTTTTTGAATTTCAATTAATTCTTCTTGTTGGCGCATAATTAAATGATCCAGTTTTTCATGAAGCATTCTAATTTCAAGTTCTGATTTCAAATTTATCATATAATCTTTTTTGGCTCTTTCCCTATCTTTTTCTTCCTGACGATTTTGACTCATCATAATCACCGGAGCCTGCAATGCAGCAAGACATGATAATATCAAATTCAATAAAATAAAAGGATACGGATCAAACCCTTTATTCAGCAGTAAATAAATATTAGCCAAAATCCACAAAAAGATAAAAACACCAAAAAGGATTATGAATTTCCAGCTTCCGCCAAAAGCAGCTACCTGATCTGCTACTTTTTGACCTACAGTTCGAACACCAATTTCATCTTCAACTGTATTTACTAGAGACTTGTCCTCGTTTAGCGATCCAATTACTTTGGCTTCAAAATTAGACAACTCCCCTATTTCGACAACGAGGTAATTCGAAATATACTTTTCACGAAACATATTCAATTCTGAGATGGATAAAAACTTACTTTCATCAAAATCAGGATACTCATTTTGAATTAGTGTCAAAATTGGATTTCGTATCGATTTTGCTGTAATTCTATCCACTAAAGGAAATTCTTTTTTTGAAATGTCGCTGATGAAGGAAGTTTTGGATTTCATGAGATATGTTTACGGCTAAAGTAAAAAAACAGTTTCATCCAAACTAATTATCGGCTCCTACATATTGAAAATAAAACAGATACAACTTTACTTTCAAATTTCAATGGTATATAAGCTGTATCTCAAATCTTTTTTCTAATTCATTTATTTAACAAAAATGTCAAAAAATGCCCAATAGCTTTTAGAAGAAGATCTAAATATTTAGAAATACTTCAATACCTTTGCATTTCGTTTTAAAGCTCTAAAAATGTTATTTTATTTCCAAAATATTCACTGCTATTATTGTTGTTGCTGTTTTTAAAATACGCGCTTCATCAAACAATCTTGAATCTTGAATATCAATTGTAAACCTAAAATCTGAGGTTTGCGCCTTAAGTTACTATACCGCATGAAATCACAAAAAATATTAGACCTAATTGGCAATACACCACTAGTAGAAGCTACTAACTTGGTACAAAACAAGCATGTAAAACTTTTATTAAAGCTCGAAGGCAACAACCCAGGAGGTAGTGTAAAAGATCGTGCCGCATACAACATGATCGCTGCTGCCATAGAACGAGGGGATATCAAAAAAGGAGACAAGCTAATTGAGGCCACAAGTGGCAATACCGGAATTGCTTTGGCAATGATTGCACAATTGTTCCATATCGAAATTGAATTGGTTTTACCAGAAGATTCTACTAAAGAACGTACGCAAACAATGCGTGCATATGGAGCTACTGTGATTTTAACTCCTGCGGCAACGGGAATTATTGGATCACGAGATTATGCCGACAAAAAAGTAGCCGAAGGCGGTTACGTGATGCTCAATCAGTTTGCAAATGAAGACAACTGGAAAGCGCATTACAAAACAACTGGACCAGAAATCTGGAACGATACCGAAGGAACTGTAACGCACTTTATTGCAGCTATGGGAACCACGGGAACCATAATCGGCACTTCAAGTTATTTAAAAGAAAAGAATCCAGCCATTCAGATTGTGGGCGCTCAACCCAGCGATGGATCTCAAATACCGGGAATTAGAAAATGGCCACAGGAATATTTACCAAAAATATTTGATGCTGATAAAGTTGATCGAATCATTGAAGTTTCAGAAGAAGAAGCAAGAGCCATGACCAAACGTTTGGCGCTAGAGGAAGGAATTTTTGCGGGAATGAGTAGCGGTGGTTCAGTTGCAACTGCGGTTAAAATTGCCGAAGAATTAGATTCTGGTGTAATTGTAGCCATTATTTGTGACCGAGGCGATCGGTATTTATCTTCGGATTTATTCGATTAGTGTTAATAGGATTGTACAAACAACTTTATCTTTATTTCAATTTTAGAAAAAGTGTCTTGACTCAGGAAGACAATTCTTTATGTGATTACTATGGGAAGACAATTAGCTCAAGATTGGCCAAATTTAAAAAAATACCAAAACGAAAATACGACACTGCAAAAAGCAACTTCTAGCAAAGAAAGAGTAGTTTTTATGGGTGATTCAATAACCGAATTTTGGAGTATTTCGGATCCTCATTTTTTTACTAAAAATCTTTATATCAATCGCGGCATCAGCGGTCAAACAACACCTCAAATGCTTGTTCGTTTTAGAGCGGATGTTGTTGCGTTGCAGCCAGCCGTTGTGCATATTCTGGCAGGAATCAATGACATTGCTGGTAATACAGGCCCCACGGCTTTAGAAATGATAGCCAACAATATCTTTTCGATGGCTGAATTGGCAAAAGCAAACCAAATTAAAGTGATTTTATGTTCTGTTTTACCAGCGTATGATTTCCCTTGGAATCCCAATCAAAATCCAGCTGAAAAAGTAGTTGCTTTAAATAAAATGATAAAAAATTATGCTGACGCCAATGACATTCTTTATCTCGATTATTTTTCGGCTATGAAAGATAAACACAACGGATTGCGTGCAGACTATTCCGGAGACGGCGTACATCCCAACAAATTAGGGTATCAAATAATGGCACCTCTTGCTGAAAAAGCAATCGTGGAAATCTTGGGACAAAATAATTAGATTAATAGGAGAGAAATTCATAATTTCTAAGCACAAAATAAAAAGGCTCGATTTGCATTAAATCGAGCCTTTTTACAATGTAAAATTTTGATTATCCTAAAGTGGCTGTACTTGAAATTGCTGCATTCAATACTTTAGAAATAGGACAATTTTTCTCAGCTTTAGTGACCAATTGCTGAAAAGCATCATCAGTTATTCCAGTGACTTTTGCCTGAACCGTTAAATGTGACGTTAAAATTGTTCCGTCGACCAAATCAATATCGCATTTGGTTTCGATACTTTCAATTTCAAAACCAGCTTCGGTAATGTATGCCGAAAGTTGCATTGTAAAACAACCTGAATGAGCCGCTGCAATCAGTTCTTCGGGATTTGTCCCTACGCCTTCTTCAAAACGAGATTTAAAGGAATATTGCGTATCGTTTAGAGTGGTACTTTGTGTGGTTAATTTTCCGGTTCCTTCTTTGAGTGAACCATTCCAGACTGCTGTTGCGTTTCTTTTCATAATATCTATTTTTTATATACTCAAATTTAAGCTTTTTAAAAAAGAAACCCTTTCAAGAGCTTGACATTTAACGTTAATTTAAAAAATCATTAAACGAAACGACATCAATAGCATGCGGATTCGGTATATTGACTTTAAAAGTTTCTAGAAGTGTCCACATAAACTATAATCCTTTCGTTTTAAACTGCATTACAAATAAATTTACATATGCGAGTAGATCTATTTTATAAAATTACGAAGTTGTACTACAGTTATAAATAAAATAAGTATAAACTGCAAAAGAATAATACAACAGTATTTGGTTTGGTATGAATAAATAAAAAATCGGTAAGAATTAAACCACTATTAGGTCAATATATACCGATTTGATATTCAATTCAATACTATGTGATGTGTTTTTTAGTTACTGCTTTTACCTCTTAATAGCGCAACTATAATAATTATGAAAACGGCAGCGCCTACAACTAAAACCCATGGTTCTGCATACCAATCATTTCCTCCATCGTTTAAATTCAAATTTACATCTACTTCTTTATCTTGCGCCTGTGCGATCCCTTGAAATAAGAAAAGTGAAGCTATTGCTAAAGTTTTTTTAAAATTTGTGCTGCTGTTTTGTATTTGTTTCATGTTAATTGTTTTTAAATTAATGACAAAAATTATGTTAATAATGATATTAAAACAAATTTATTAATACAACTGAATGGAATTGTTATTCAATTAAATTAAAACATTACATAATTTACATAATCTACTTGAGAACCTACACCGCTGCATATTAATAAAATGTTGATAAGTATTGAAAGGCGTTCGTGAATCTGGGTTGTAAAAAAACGAACCATAGTTGAATCTATAGCATGTTTTGCCAGTCAAAATTTATAGTGAAAAACAACAAAAAAAGTAGCGCCTTGATTGATTCCACTAGTCACACGCTGCCCCTGATTGTAGTGAAAATCTCGAAGCAGCGGGAGCGTAAAAAACCGTGCGAGAAAAGAGCGACCGCAGCAAGCTCCTTTTACCGCCGGTTTTGAGCTCCTAAAACGAGGATTTGCAACGAAAAGCAGGAAAAGGCACAAATAAAACTAGGTGAATTTAAAAAAAATTCTCAATTTGAATTTATAAAACCATTCAAACGCTTATTTTTGCGCTATGGCTAAGAAAAATACAGACAAAGTTGTCTTTCATCAAATAAAAGTCCTTGATGCTGGTGCAAAAGGCGTATCGGTAGCAAAGGCGCCGGATGGTAAAGTAATTTTTATACCAAATGTCGTTCCTGGAGATGTGGTTGATGTGCAAACGTTCAAGAAACGTAAGGCGTACTACGAAGGAAAAGCAGTTCACTTTCATGAATTTTCTGAACATAGAATTGAACCAATTTGCGAGCATTTTGGTGTTTGTGGTGGTTGTAAATGGCAGAATATGAAGTACAGCCAACAGTTGTATTACAAGCAAAATGAGGTGCTGAATCATTTACAACGCATTGGAAAAGTGGAACTTCCAGAATTTGAATCGATTCTAGGTTCAGAGAAACAGTTTTTTTACAGAAACAAAATGGAATTTTCGTTTTCTAACAGTCGCTGGTTGACCGAAAAGGAAATTAGTAGCACTGAAGATTTAGGAAACAGAAACGCACTTGGTTTCCATATTCCGAAAATGTGGGATAAAATTCTGGATATTAACAAATGTCATTTGCAAGAAGATCCATCAAATGCGATTAGAAACGAAGTAAGGGATTTTGCAAATGAAAACGGATTGACGTTTTTTAACCCGAGAGAACATTCTGGATTATTGCGAACGCTGATGTTGCGTACGGCATCAACAGGAGAAATTATGGTTTTGATTCAGTTTTTTGAAAACGACAAAGCCAGTAGAGAATTAATTTTGGACCATCTTTACGAAAAATTCCCTCAAATAACTTCCTTGCAATTCGTTATCAATAATAAAGCAAACGATACTTTATACGATACGGATATCAAATTATACAAAGGAAGAGATTATATTTTGGAGGAAATGGAAGGTTTGAAATTTAGCATTAATGCCAAATCTTTTTACCAAACTAATTCTGATCAAGCGTATGAATTGTATAAAATCACTAGAGATTTTGCAGGATTAACCGGAAATGAAATTGTGTATGATTTATACACAGGAACGGGTACTATTGCACAGTTTGTTTCGAAAAAAGCGAAAAAAGTAATTGGTGTAGAAAGTGTTCCCGATGCGATAAAAGATGCTAAAGCAAATGCTGTACGCAATGAAATTACAAATTGTGAATTCTTTGTAGGAGATATGAAAGTGGTGTTTAATGATGCATTTATTGCACAACACGGTCATCCTGATGTGATAATCACAGATCCACCAAGAGATGGAATGCACAAAGATGTAATTGAACAAATAATGAAAATTGCACCTGCAAAAGTGGTTTATGTAAGTTGCAATTCGGCTACACAAGCACGTGATTTGGCCTTAATGGACGAGAAGTATAAAGTGACCCGAGTGCGTCCTGTAGATATGTTTCCGCAAACGCATCACGTGGAAAATGTTGTACTTTTAGAAAGAAGATAAGCCCCCTAACCCCCAAAGGGGGAACAATATGAAGGATATGAAAAAAATAATTTTAGTCGTATTTGCAGTAGCACTATCCTTCTCCAGTTGCGAGAAAGATGATATATGCGATGCAAATACACCAACAACACCGCGAATTGTGATTGGTTTTTACGATTTTTCGAATCCTTCGGTTTTAAAAAACGTAACGAATCTAAAAGTGGTAGGTGAAGGCATGACGGATGGAATAGTTTTTAATGGTAGTCCAACTACAAGTGGCAATACCATTTCGATTCCGTTAAAAACAGTAGGAACCAGCACTAGCTATAGTTTGACTTTGAATTCTGGCAATACAAATGCGGCCTTAGTAAACGTAGATAATTTAAAATTTGATTATGCAACTCAGGAAATATTTGTTTCCAGAGCTTGCGGTTACAAAACGACTTTTACATTAGACGCAACCAATCCCTACACGCATACAGATGGCCCAGCAGCAGATCAAAAATGGATTAAATTTATCTCGGTGGAAAAAAATATTATAGAAAACGAAAATGAAACACACATTAAGATCTTTTTTTAGTTTTTGTCTTCTATTGTGGCTGACTCTTGCACAATCACAAGAAACAACGCCTGCTAAAAGTACTCCAATAAGTCCCGTGAATAACGAAAGGATTCCCGAAGCCCCTTTACCACTCGTGAAAATTAATCCTGACATTAAAAAGAATGATTCGATTCCCGTAAAAACCAATCGCTACGGCGTACGTGTAGGAATAGATTTGTACAAGCTGACTCGTGCTTTATATGACAAAGATTATAAAGGAATTGAGTTTGTGGGAGATTACAGATTGACTAAAAAATATTTTTTGACAGCCGAACTTGGAAACGAAAATAAAACTACCGATGACGACCGCCTTAATTTTACTACTAAAGGTTCTTATATTAAAGCAGGTTTTGATTACAATGCATATGAAAACTGGCTGGACATGGAAAATATTATTTCCATAGGAATGCGATATGGTTTCAGTACTTTTAACCAGCAATTAAACAGTTATCGCATCTACAATGCAAATCCTTATTTTGGTGAAGCACCAGTTATTGCATCCGGTCAGAAATACGATGGGTTAACGGCCAGTTGGATAGAAGTTGTAGCTGGAGTAAAAGCAAAAGTATTTAATAATGTCTTTTTGGGCTTTAGTCTTCGACTGAATAGATTGGTAACTAATAAAGAACCTGAGAATTTCTCCAATTTATACATTCCTGGATTCAATAGAACCTACGATGGAAGTTTTGGTGTAGGTTTTAACTACACGGTAACTTATTTTGTTCCCATTTACAAGAAAAAAGTAAAACCTGTTGCGGTTGTTAAAAAAACTAAGGAAAAATAATTACGAATTATGAACAAAAAAAATCGCAAAGAAATAATACTCTCTGCGATTTTTTTGTTGTTAGAATAAACATATATTATCCTATTTCCTTAATTCCTTTCATGAAAATCCATTTCATAAATAATTTTTCTCCGTCTTTGGTTTTTACAGCTTGGAATTTAGGAGCTATAATAGTCCCAATGATAAAGGCGGTCAATGGAATCCAGAAACTGGTTAAATTAGTATAATGCGCTACGATGTAGCGAACAGAGATAAACAATATGGCAAAGCATCCCAATTGGTAAAGAAAAGCTCGTATTTGTAGTTTGGTCATTTTTTTAGTCTTAAAGTTGTAAAGTCAAAAGGTCGAAAGTAAAAATTTGAATAATGCCTATTCAACACTATCAGTTACTACCTGAAACTTTGTTCTCTTGCTTCCTTCGTACATTTCATATTTTACCAAACGAGCTTCTAAACCAGCATTAAAAAGTTTGATTTTTCTCGAAGGTTTTAATCCCACATATTTCAATGCTTCTAGATTGGCTGTAATCATCCAGGCATTAGTACCAGGATAATTTTTCTTTAAAGTATCCCCAATATTTTTGTAGAATTCTTCCATATGAATGTCCAATCGCTCATCATACGGCGGATTGAAAACGACATGTAACTTCCCTTCTGAAGTTTTTTCGGTATCAAAGAAGTTTTGTTCTTCGATAGAAATATACTCGTCCAAATTAGCATTTTTGATGTTGTCCTTGGCTTTCTGAACCGCACTAGGTGCTTTATCGTAGCCTTTTATGGTGTAATGAAATTCTCGAACACGCTTCAATAAACTATCTGAAATTGCATCGAACAAATCATTGTCCCAATCATTCCATTTTTCGAACGCAAATTCTTTACGGTTAATATTTGCTGGGATATTGCAGGCAATCATGGCTGCTTCGGCTAAGAATGTTCCCGAACCACACATTGGATCTAAGAAATCTGTTTGGCCATCCCAACCCGAAAGCAATAAAATTCCGGCAGCCAATACTTCGTTTATAGGAGCAATATTAGTAGCCGTTCTATACCCACGTTGGTTCAAGGCATTTCCGGAAGTATCCAAAGCTACCGATACTTGGTCTTTATCAATATGGACGTTAATTCTTAAATCTGGATGCACTTTATCGATACTCGGACGTTGCCCAGTTCGTTCTCTGAACTGATCTACGATAGCATCTTTACATTTTTGAGATACAAATTCAGAGTGATTAAAATATTCTGAATGAACAGTAGTGTCTATTACAAATGTTTGATTGGCTCCAATCAATTTTGACCAATTCACACTAGAAATCCCTTTATACAAAGCCTGTTCGTTATTGGCTTTAAAAAAGTAAATCGGTTTTAAAATTTTCAATGCGGTACGTAACGACAAATTTGCTTTGTACATAAACCCTTTGTCACCCTTAAAACTAACCATTCTTACTCCTTGCTCCACGTTTTGAGCGCCCAGCATTTGCAATTCTTTTGCTAATATTTCTTCAAAACCAAAAAAGGTTTTGGCAACCATTTTATAATTATTTTCCATTGTAAAATCAAGTATTCGTTGCAAAAATACACTAAATTTGCCTGAATCGAATTAATTGAAAAAGAATAAATGTCTGCAGCGCAAAATCCTCCTATTGAAAATCAATTGAAATCAACAGAAAACTGGTATACCTCTTGGTTTGACAGCCCGTATTATCACATCCTTTACAAAGATAGAAATTACAGAGAAGCTCAGGTTTTCATGGATAACCTTACCCATTATCTCAATCTTCCAGAAAAGGCAAACGTGCTGGATCTAGCTTGTGGCAAAGGCCGTCATTCTATTTACTTAAATCAATTGGGTTTTACGGTACTAGGAGCAGATTTATCAGAGAACAGCATTCTTGAAGCTGCTAAAAACACAAATGATAGCCTTCACTTCAAAGTGCATGATATGCGAGAACCATTTGAAGAAAAGTTCGATGCTATTTTTAATTTATTTACCAGCTTTGGTTATTTTGAAAACGATGAAGACAATCTTACTACGCTAAAATCTATAAAAGAAAGCTTATCTGAATATGGATTTGCAGTTATCGATTTTATGAATGTTGCCCAAGTGCTCGAAACATTAGTTCCCGAGGAGACCAAAACAGTTGAAGGCATCGACTTTCATATTAAACGTTATTTGAAAGACGGTCATATTTACAAAGAAATTGATTTTGAAGACAAAGAACAAAAATTTCATTTTACCGAAAAAGTAAAAGCCCTGACCCTAAAAGATTTTGAGGAGTTAATGGAGGAAGCTGGAATTTATCTATTAGACATTTTTGGCGATTATAAACTGAAAAAATTCCATAAAACCGCGAGCGAACGCCTAATCATGATTTTTAAATAATAATGAATTACCTTTTACCATTACTTTCTGTAATCATAGGTTATATAGCCGCATTGATTATAAGACCAAAGAATAAAAGTAACCTCAAATTGCTATTGGCTTTTAGTGGCTCTTTCCTGCTTTCCTTAACGGTTATGCATTTATTACCTGAAATTTACGAAAGTAAAAATTCACACATTGGGCTCTTTATCATGTTGGGAATTTTGTTTCAAATTATCTTGGAATTTTTTTCCAAAGGAGCAGAACACGGACATGTACACGGACACGAAAAAATGATGCAAATTCCATGGTTACTTTTTTTTAGCCTCTGTATTCATGCGTTTCTAGAAGGATTTCCTGTAAGCCATCATAAGGATTTAGCCATAGGAATAGCCATCCATCATTTGCCTATTGCTATTATTTTGACTACTTTTTTTATCAATGCTAGTCTCGATAAAAAAGCTATTTTTTTCTTTATGACCACCTTTGCCGTAATGACTCCGTTGGGAACTTTTTTATCTGATTATTTGCCAATATTAAAGGTGTATTATACTGAAATCACTGCCATCGTAATAGGAATATTATTTCACATTTCATCAACCATTATTTTCGAAAGCAGCGAAGGACATAAGTTCAATATTGCCAAAGTTTCTATGATTGTGATAGGAATTGCATTGGCGTATTATATATAAAAAATGAAAAATTTAAATCTGCCAAAAGTAATCATTATTTCTATTTTCTCATTTACTTCTTGTGCTTACGTAAAAATGAGGACAATACCAGGGTTCAAATTTGAAAAAGAATCAACTTTTAGCATCACAAGTTTTACAACGGATGCAGATACTAAAACGTTAGCTGAATTAAATTATTTATTACAACAAAAAGGTTTTAATATTGTTTCAAATTCAAACGCAAGTAAAGCGATTCAAAACAAAGACGCATTTAATTTCAAATATAACAATGAAGAAATTAAAGAGATCTTGACAATTAAAGATATAAAATCCGTCTATGAAATAAGAATTCAATATAAATATTATCATGATGTATTTAAATATAACTATAAAGAGTTTAAAGCAACAATAATTGATATGAATAGCAACAAAGTTGTTTCTTATTATATTTCGGGAGACAAACCTATCAGCAGAGTTCTTAGACAGTTTACCGAAAAAATAGCGAAAGACGTTTATCATGAATCTAACTAATTTTAATTAATTTTTTAACCTTGATTTTCAATTAATGACCTTCACAAAAACCACCGAACAATCTTCAAAATACGAACATTTAGAAAAAATGTCGGTTCAAGAATTGTTGTCTAATATCAATCAGGAAGACAAAACCGTTCCGCTTGCTGTAGAAAAAGCGTTGCCACAAATAGAAATTTTAGTGCCTGAAATCGTTGCTAAAATGAAACTAGGTGGTCGATTATTCTACATAGGTGCCGGAACATCAGGACGTATAGGAATACTCGATGCTTCAGAATGTCCGCCTACGTTTGGCGTTCCTTTTGATTTAGTAATCGGAATTATTGCCGGTGGCGATACTGCTATTCGCAAAGCAGTAGAAAATGCAGAGGACAACACCACACAAGCCTGGATTGACTTGAAAGCTTTCAATATAAATGAAAATGACGTAGTTATTGGCATTGCAGCCTCAGGAACCACGCCTTATGTTATTGGTGGCTTGCAAGCTTGTAACGAAAATAACATTACTACGGGAAGCATTTCTTGTAATGCTGGAAGTCCGCTTTCTAAAACTTCAAAATTTCCTGTCGAGGTAATTGTAGGACCAGAATTTGTAACTGGTAGTTCCCGCATGAAAGCAGGAACGGCACAAAAACTAATCCTCAACATGATTAGCACTGCCACGATGATTCAACTAGGAAAAGTAAAAGGCAACAAAATGGTCGACATGCAACTCAGCAACAGCAAACTGGTAGATCGTGGGGTAAAAATGATAATGGAAGAAATTCAAGTGTCTTATGATGAAGCTAGTGAACTGTTACAAAAATACGGCAGCGTAAGGAAAGCTGTTGATTTTTACCAGTCTAAATAATGGTATTCCTTTTTTATTTTGGACTGGCATTGCTACCCATTCTATGGATCATTACACTCTATTTTTTACGAAAATGGAAGTACATCAAGATCTTTTCCATGTTAAATATTTTTTTAATAACAGTATATTTCTTTTTGATTTTTCATTCTATTTTTTACTTTTTTAAAACGGATCTTTTAGGACTAAAAACCATTTTTTTATTCTTATATTTAATGATTTTTCAAACAGTTATGAATTTTATTTTCTCACTTTATTATCAATACAAACATAAATAAATGGCCACGAATAAAGAACTATTATCAAAAGGAATAAAATATCTTGCAGGTGCTTTACCCCTATTATTCTTGGGTCCAGCGGTAATTTATAATGCCTTTATGAATAAAGAAAACAACTGGCATTACCTCGTTTTGGCAATTGGTATTCTTGCTTGTGGTGCTGCCATGTATTTAATGTATGCCGGTTTAAAATTTATTATGAAAAGTTTATTTAACGACTGATGGAAGATCTCATTCACATTCAAAAAACATTTGATAAAGTCATCTGGGTTGGAAAAAGAATTAACAATCGCGAATTTGAAGATTGTATATTTAAGAATTGCGATTTCTCGAGCAGTAATTTTTCGAACAATACTTTTATGGATTGCGAGTTTATCGATTGCAATTTATCTATGACTGATTTAACGGGAACTAGCCTAAAAACCGTTAGTTTCAAAAACTGTAAATTACTTGGCATCCATTTCAATACGTGTACTGATTTCTTGTTCGCAGTACATTTTAAACAATGTGTTTTAGATTTCGCTTCGTTTGCGAATAAAAAAATACAGAAAACAAAGTTCAATTCCTGTTCTTTGAAAGAGGTTACTTTTAGCGGTGCTAATCTTACGAATTCAGTGTTTCAAGAATGTAATTTAATAACGCAATTTTTAATGAAACGCAATTGGCAGGAGTTGATTTTACATCAGCTTACAATTATAAAATTGATCCGGAATTTAATCCGATGAAAAAAGCGAAGTTTTCGACAGCAGGAATTATTGGTCTTTTAGACAAATATGATATTAAAATAGTTTAATCCTAAAAACAAATAAACAATAACTTGACTGTATAAAAAAGCAATTTCAATACCAAATATAAATTAGCCCTGATAGCAGTGGAAATCCTTTTTTGAGGCTTTTTAGCCGATGAAAAGATTGCAACGAATAGCAGGAAATAGCTCCAAAAAAAATGAAAAAAATAATTTTACTTCCCGCACTACTGCTCTTACTATCGTGTTACGATGCAGAACGCAACTGTAAGGACTTTAAAACCGGAAAATTCAAGTTTGATTACGAGGTCGAAGGTGTCAAGAAAACTACTCTTTTTGAGCGCAACGACAGCATCGAAATTGAAACTTTTGAAGGAAAGACAGATACTGCATCCATACGATGGGTAAATGATTGTGAATATGTTTTGCTTAAATTACACCCAAAAAATAGGGCGGAAGAAAAAGCTATTGGAATGAAAATCTTGACAACTACAAAAAATTCCTATACCTTTGAGTTTGGAATGGTTGGCTCTGATGCAAAACAAAGAGGCACCGTTACCAAAATAACCGATTAAATTGTATCACCTATAACGCTCTAACATGGAAGTATTTTTAAATCCTGATGCTTGGATAGCCCTTTTAACATTGACATTTCTTGAAATCGTACTGGGAATAGACAACATCATTTTCATATCAATTGCAACAGGAAAATTACCTGTAGAGCAACGAAAAAGAGCAACGAAAATAGGAATGTTCCTAGCTATGTTTATGAGAATAGCGCTTTTGTTTGGTATTAATTTATTGATACAAATGAAAGAGCCTTGGTTTCATATTGATTTGAGTTGGTTTTCTGCTGGAATAACTGGACAAAGTCTCATTTTATTAAGTGGTGGATTGTTCTTAATTTATAAGAGCACCAATGAGATTCGGGAAAAAGTAGATGAGAAAGGACACGAAGAAAAAGAATTAGGAAAAGCGGCAACAAAATCGTTTCAAAATGTAATTTTTCAAATTATCTTGATTGATTTGGTTTTTTCTTTCGATAGTATTTTGACAGCCGTTGGAATGACAAATGGAGTTGAAGGAGCTCTTTATATTATGATCACTGCTGTAGTTATTTCGGTATTAATCATGATGCAGTTTGCTGTACCGGTTGGGAATTTCGTCAACAAACATCCTTCTATTCAAATTCTGGGTTTATCTTTTTTGATATTAATAGGTATGATGTTGCTTACAGAAAGCGCTCATTTATCGAATGCTTTAATCTTTGGAAGCCACGTAACACCTGTTCCAAAAGGTTATTTGTATTTTGCTATTAGCTTCTCCTTACTAGTAGAAGTGCTGAATATGAAAATGACAAAAAATAAAAAAGTAAAGTAATCAACTTTAAAATTCATAAAAAAAGCTTCCAAATTTGGAAGCTTTTTTTTATTCTAACGTTAAGGTTATTTGACCATCATCGTCTAACTGAATCGATGAATCATCTGCATTTGTCTCTCCTCTCACCTCTAAATCTTCTGGAATAACTTCTACAGGAATATCATAAGGCAAAGGCTCTAGTAAGTTTACTTGTTTCAACTTATCGGTTGTCAATTGATTTCCCATAGCTTTGAATCCTTTTACCGCAATAAACGATTCTATATCTACCGTTATGGTCTCTTTTTGAAATCCTTTTATTTTTGGGAAAATCAGTTCTGCGACAGGACGGTAATCTGTGGAAACGATTTCTAATTGAGAATTTGGATGTTCTGTGATAAAACTCTCCTCTTTATTTTCGGTTTCCACCAAAAAACGTTTGATATAATACCGCTCTTTTTCGCCATCATAATAAATGGCTGAAATTGGTTTTTTAGGAATCCATTTTTCTAAAATCACCATATCTTCGTCAAAATGTGTCGATAATTCGGGTGTAATTGCTTTCAATTTTCCAGTTTGCGAAATAATTAAAATTTTGTCGCTTGGTCTAAATTCTCCAAGTAATTCGCCTCGCCCATCTACGTTTAATCGTTGAACAGTCTCGTCAAACCAAACTTTTCGTGGTAATAAAGTAGAAATCCCCTTCTCCTTTAATTCTATTTTTTTGATGGGATATTTGGTTACTAAATTCCCCTTAGAAGCACGTCCTTTTATAGCTAAACTAGCAAAATCAATATCGAATTTTAGTTTTTTAACAGTTCCTACTTGGCGCAGTAAAATAGTAATTACTTCTGCTTCACCATTTGGATTACACGAAAAATATACGACTTGAGAACCTGCAGTTTCATTGGTTAAATCGTATGCTTTGTCTCTGGTAACTCCTGAAACATTGAATCTTTTTATATATGAAGGCCCTGATTTGCCGTCACGATAAATCATGTTGTAAATAGTGCGCTTATCACTTTTGTCAAAAATAGCAATGTGAATAATATCTTTACCCACAAAGGTTTTCGCATCGACTTTGGTAATCATCATTTTTCCATCACGAAGAAAAACAATTACATCATCAATATCAGAACAATCCGTAACGTATTCGTCTTTTTTCAAGCTGGTTCCCACGAAACCTTCCTCTTTATTGACGTATAATTTAGTGTTTCTTAAAACCACTTTCGTAGCTTCAATATCATCAAAAATTCGCAGCTCTGTTTGTCGTTCGCGTCCTTTTCCGTACTTCTCTTTTAATTTGGTAAAATAGGCAATCGCAAAATCAATCAGATGTTCTAGATTGTGTTTTACTTGCTCGATATCACCTTCCAGCGATTCTATTTTATCTTGTGCTTTATTGCTATCAAATTTGGAAATACGCATAATTCGAATATCCAACAAACGCAGAATATCTTCTTCGGTAACGGCACGTTTTAAGTGTTTTGTATGTGGTTTTAAACCATCATCAACGGCTTTAATTACTGTTTCTTTAGTCGTCATTTCTTCGATGTCCCGATAGATTTTATTTTCTATAAAAATACGTTCCAAAGAAAGAAAATGCCATTGTTCCTCTAGTTCACTCAATTGAATTTCGAGTTCACTTTTTAACAATTCAACGGTTCTGTTCGTAGATATTTTCAACATTTCAGAAACCCCAATAAACAACGGTTTATTATCTTCAATTACACAACCTAATGGCGCTACCGAAGTTTCACAAGCCGTAAAAGCAAACAAGGCATCGATAGTCTTATCTGGAGACACACCTGGAAAAAGGTGAATTAATATCTCTACCTCAGCCGCAGTATTATCTTCAATTTTCTTGATTTTGATTTTACCTTTTTCATTCGCTTTCAAAATACTATCAATCAAAGTTGTCGTATTTGTAGAAAACGGAATTTGGGTAATCACCAACGTGTTTTTATCGAGTTGACCAATTTTGGCACGTACGCGAATACGTCCGCCACGCAATCCATCATTGTAATTCGACACA
The DNA here is from genome assembly GCF_048286795.2 of Flavobacterium frigidum. Taxonomy (NCBI): domain Bacteria; kingdom Pseudomonadati; phylum Bacteroidota; class Flavobacteriia; order Flavobacteriales; family Flavobacteriaceae; genus Flavobacterium; species Flavobacterium frigidum. Next base: position 135,450 of record NZ_JBLVPT020000006.1, on the reverse strand, counting down.
TCAGCAATACCTTGTGTCATAAAATCCGGATACAGTGTAAAAGGTTTTCCCTTTAATATTTTGATTGAAGAATCGATTAATTCATTGAAATTATGAGGCAACACTTTTGTCGAAAGACCTACCGCAATACCTTCAGCTCCTTGTGCTAAAAGCAACGGAAACTTCACCGGAAGATTGTTCGGTTCCGCTCTTCGTCCATCATACGAAACGCCCCAATCGGTAATTTTTGGACTGTAAATAACTTCCAAAGCAAATTTAGACAAACGCGCTTCAATGTAACGAGAAGCTGCAGCACCATCTCCTGTTAGGATATTACCCCAGTTTCCTTGACAGTCTATCAGCAATTCTTTTTGACCAATTTGCACCATGGCATCACCAATACTCTGGTCTCCGTGAGGATGATACTGCATGGTGTGCCCAACTACATTGGCCACTTTATTATAACGACCATCATCTAATTCTTTCAAAGAGTGCATGATACGACGTTGCACCGGTTTAAAACCGTCTTCAATCGCCGGAACGGCGCGCTCCAAAATTACATACGAAGCATAATCCAGAAACCAGTCTTTATACATTCCTGTAACTTTGGTAATAGTATCGTTTCCGTCTTCTTGATTATCGTAAAAATGTTGGCTTCCAGAGGAAATTACATCGTCAAAACCCTCCTCAGCGCTTGTATTCTGATCGTCTTGACCTTCTGGTACTATGTTCTCGTCTTCTTCGTCTTTCATTATATTGATTCCGAAATTAATTGTATTAAATCCTCTCTGCTTGGCAGAATTGTTTTGTATTTACTGGCAAAAATTTGCTCGTTATTTTCTGGTAAAGTGTATTCTACAACCAAATCACTTTTGTTTTGGCAAAGAACAATTCCTATTGTTTTATTTTCGTCTTCCAAACGCATTTCTCTGTCGTAATAATTGACATACATTTGCATTTGTCCTAAATCTTGGTGTTTCAATTCTCCTATTTTTAAGTCAATCAGCACAAAACATCTAAGAATTCTGTTGTAAAAAACTAAATCGATTCGAAAATGTTTATCGTCAAAAGTAATTCTGTTTTGTCTTGCGACAAAAGTAAATCCGTGACCTAATTCTAGTAAAAAATGTTCAAGTTTATTGATAATTTCCTCCTCTAATTCCGATTCCGAATACTGATGTAATTCTGGTAAACCTAAAAATTCTAAAATATAAGGGTCTTTAATAAGGTCTTTTGGTTTCTCAATAATCTGTCCTTGTTCCGACAGTTTCAAAACTCCTGCAACATCTCGACTTAAAGCCAATCGTGTATAAAGAGCTGAATCATATTGTCGTTTTAATTCCCGAACACTCCAGTTGTATTTCTCAGATTCTATTTCGTAAAAACGTCTTTCTTTGTCATCGTCAATTCGCATTAAGAATGAATAATGAGACCATGTCAATTTAAAAATCGAAATCAGCGATTGCATAATTTCATTTTTAGAATTCATAGACTGTGTTGAGGAATTTGAATTCTCAAAATCCCTAAACATTGTCTCTGAATTATGAATTTGCAAAATCCTAGACACTGTCTCGGAAATTGAGTAAGCTAAATAAAACTTTCTTATATTCTCTAAATTTGCCACAGAAAACCCTTTTCCAAACTCAATTGTCAACTGCTCCGAAAGTCCTTTTAGTAATTGTTTTCCGTATTGAGCTCGTTCTTTTCCGCTTTGCTCTTCTACGACAATCATTCTTCCTATTTCAAAATAGGTATACACCATTGTTGAATTTACGGTACGCAAAACCTGTTGACGAGCATTTTGCAATAACGCGACTACTTGAGAAAATAAAATTTTATTTTGAGAATTATTTGAAACAGCATTTTCTTCGTCTTTCATTACATATTTTCTATTGAATAGTAATCATCTCAAATTTTGCGCTAAAAATGCTAAAAAGAATATTTTTCTTTACAAACATGCTCTTCCTTTGTAACCTCAATTCCATTTTTATCCATCTCTTTCTTTATAACTACACCACATTCTTTGTGATCATTACTCCTCATAATAAAAAAGGTAGTTGAAAAACTAATCACAAATAGTAAAGCGATAAGTAGTAGTGTTTTTTTTGTAGGCATCTTATAATTATTTAAACTTTCTCAATTACATCCAACTCCACCTTCAAATTCTTAATGATAAACTCTTGTCTGTCTGGCGTATTTTTACCCATATAGAAAGACAATAATTGCTCAATCGAAGTGTTTTTGTCCATCATAATTGGATCCAAACGAATAGTTTCTCCAATAAAATTCTTAAACTCATCTGGAGATATTTCCCCTAATCCCTTGAATCGGGTAATTTCAGGTTTTGGTTTTAATTTTTCTATTGCGTCTTTACGCTCTTCATCCGAATAGCAATAAATGGTTTCTTTCTTGTTACGTACTCTGAAAAGTGGTGTTTGCAAAATATATAAATGTCCTTCTTTTATCAATTCAGGAAAAAACTGAAGAAAAAACGTAATCAATAACAGTCGAATGTGCATTCCATCGACATCGGCATCGGTTGCAATTACAATGTTGTTGTAACGTAATTTTTCCAATCCGTCTTCTATATCTAAAGCGGCTTGTAATAAGTTGAATTCTTCATTTTCATACACAATTTTCTTGCTCATTCCATACGAATTCAAAGGCTTACCACGCAAACTAAAAACCGCTTGTGTATTTACATCGCGCGATTTGGTAATAGATCCAGAAGCCGAATCTCCCTCTGTGATAAAAAGCGTACTTTCTAAATTCCTAGGATTTTTAGTGTCTGGAAGATGCGCTCGGCAATCTCTTAATTTCTTGTTGTGTAAATTCGCTTTTTTAGCGCGATCAGTTGCTAATTTTCGAATACCAGAAAGCTCTTTACGTTCTCTTTCAGCTTGAAGAATTTTTCGCAACAGCGCCTCTGCCGTTGGAGGATTCTTGTGCAAGTAATTATCTAATTTCGTTTTCACAAAATCATTAACAAAAGTACGTACCGAAGGCATTCCAGGTTCAGAACCCATATCTGTCGAACCTAATTTGGTTTTAGTCTGCGACTCAAAAACTGGTTCCATTACTTTAATGCTAACGGCCGTTACAATTGATTTTCGAACATCCGATGCTTCAAAACTTTTATTATAAAACTCCCGAATGGTTTTTACAATCGCTTCTCTGTAAGCCGCTAGGTGCGTTCCTCCTTGAGTGGTATTTTGTCCGTTAACAAAGGAGTGATATTCTTCGGAATATTGCGTTTTGCTATGCGTTAGGGCGATTTCAATATCACCTTCTTTGAGATGAATGATAGGATATTCTAAATCCTCAACATTTATAGTAGCTTCTAGTAAATCTTTAAGACCGTTTTCAGAAAAATATTTTTCGCCATTAAAAATGATGGTTAAACCATTGTTTAGATAACAATAATTTTGAATCATCTTCACTACATATTCCATACGGAATTTGTAATTCTTGAAAATGGTTTCATCAGGAGTAAAAATAACCTTAGTCCCTTTTCGTTTGGTAGTGTCTATAATGTCTTCTTCGAGAACCAAATTTCCTGCGGAGAACTCGGCTGCTTTTTGTTTTTCATCTCGAACAGACTCTACTCGGAAATAATTAGATAGCGCATTGACCGCTTTAGTACCTACTCCGTTTAGACCAACTGATTTCTGGAAAGCTTTTGAATCATATTTTCCTCCAGTATTCATTTTTGACACTACGTCAACCACTTTTCCTAGCGGAATTCCACGTCCATAATCCCGAACAGTAACCGTTTTGTCCTTAATTGTCACCTCAATAGTTTTTCCGGCGCCCATTGCAAATTCATCGATACAGTTATCGAGAACCTCTTTGACCAAAATATAAATACCATCATCTGCTGAAGAACCATCTCCCAGTTTTCCGATGTACATTCCGGGACGCATGCGAATGTGTTCTTTCCAGTCGAGTGACCGAATGTTGTCTTCGGTATATTGATTTTGTTCGGACATTTTAGAATTTGTGGATTTTAACTTCGTTCAGTTCGGTCTTTACGATACGCAAAGCTCTCGAGTGTGCTAATGTAATGTAATTCGATAAAATTTAAAATAGGAAGCCACCAAAGTTATCAAGAATAATATTGACATTTTCTATTGAAAGATTGAAAAATTAAAAGATTGAAAAAATTAAAAAGTCTTAACAAGCTCTTTCAACTGATTATCAAATTCCGTCTTGGAAATTGCACCTTTTTCTGTATCAAAATTAGCCTCGAAACTTGGTAATAAAAACGTTGCTTTTACATTCCCTCCATAAAAAGGAAAGGCTTTTTTAGCGATTTCTAAAACGTTCGCACCACCTCTTGCGCCTGGTGAAGTTGCCATCAATAACATTGATTTTTCCTGAAAAACCTTAGCATTTATCCTAGAGCACCAGTCAAAAATATTCTTGAAAGCTGCTGAATAATTTCCGTTATTTTCTGCCATTGAAACTACTAAAATACCTGCTGTGGAAATTTTATCTAGAAATGCTTTTGCTAAGTCGTGTTGACCAATTTCTTTTTCGATATCAACCGTAAATATCGGCATTTGGAAATCATTTAAATCCAACACCTCAACCTCAGCATTTTCAAATAAATGCGCTGCGTAAGTTGCTAATTTTTTATTGATGGAATTTTTACTGGGGCTTGCGCCAAAGGCTATAATTTTCATGACGATTAGTTTTTCTTAAAAGTAGTGAAAATAAAATAGCAACAACATAATTAGCCACAGATTCCCAGATCTCAAAAACTGTGTAAAAACTAAAATCTAATATCATATTTTAATATTGAACTAAATTTATTTGCCGCAGATTTAACAGATTAGCGCAGATTAATTCGTTAGGTAATTTTAAAAATCTTTTAATCCTTGCAATCTGTGGCAAAAACTCTTTTTACTATTTGCGACAAAATATCTTTAGTATTACTTAAAAATAAAAAACGAAATTTTATTTTTCCTAGATCGATTTCTACCCCAGATTGCAAAGGCAAGCTGGATTAGGTACAAAAAAAGTCGAAAGCTATTGCTAACTTTCGACTTTAAGACTTTCGGCTTTAGGACTATTTTACTTAGACATTAAATCTAAAGTGCATTACATCACCATCCTTAACGATATATTCTTTCCCTTCTACTTTGAATTTTCCGGCTTCCTTGCATTTAGCTTCAGAACCGTACTGAACGAAATCCTCGTACGCAATAACTTCGGCACGGATGAATCCTTTTTCGAAATCAGTATGAATTACTCCTGCAGCTTGTGGCGCAGTAGAACCCACATTGATGGTCCAAGCTCTAACCTCTTTGACACCAGCGGTAAAATAAGTTTGTTGCTTCAATAATTTATAAGCTGCGCGTATCAAAACAGATGCTCCCGGCTCCGTCAATCCCATATCTTCAAGGAAAACCTGACGCTCTTCATAGCTTTCTAATTCTGTTATATCAGCCTCAGCACCTACAGAGAGTACAATAACCTCAGCATCCTCATCTTTTACTAATTCGCGAACTTGGTCTACATATTTATTTCCGTTTACTGCTGAATTTTCATCTACATTACAAACGTATAATACTGGTTTTGCTGTAATCAATTGAAACCCTTCCATCAAAACTTCCTCGTCATTGTTTTGAGGCGTAATTGTTCTAACAGATTTTGCTTGCAATAACGTTTCTCTAATTCTGTTCAACAATGTTTCTTCAACAATTGCTTCTTTATTACCAGTTTTAGCAGCACGTTTTACTTTTTCTAAACGTTTTTCAACATTTTCTAAATCTTTTAACTGCAACTCGATATCGATGGTTTCTTTATCACGAATAGGATTTACATTTCCATCAACGTGAACTATGTTATCGTTATCAAAACAACGTAAAACGTGAATAATCGCATTACATTCTCTAATGTTTCCTAAAAACTGGTTCCCTAAACCTTCTCCTTTACTAGCTCCTTTTACCAGTCCTGCAATATCTACAATATCAACAGTAGCCATTTGTACGCGCTCTGGCTTTACTAATTCTTCCAATTTTTCTATTCTGGAATCTGGAACATTTACGACACCTATATTAGGTTCGATGGTGCAAAAAGGAAAATTGGCACTTTGCGCTTTGGCATTAGATAAACAATTGAACAATGTTGATTTTCCAACATTAGGTAATCCTACAATTCCTGCTTTCATATGTAGTTGGTATTTATTTTAATGAAATAATATCACTTAAACTCCATGTTGTATTCATTAAGAATAAGAATATATAAATTTTTGTTCTAGTATACGTAACTAAAAACATCTTACTATTTGTTCTAAAAATCTGCAAATATACCATTTTTATACTGTTTTAAAATGTAAAAACCATAGTTTAAAATAGGCTGAAATATTTTTTGTAAAAAATTGTACGAAGCGCCAATATTGTGTTAAAAAACAATTATATTGCAATTAATTATAAAGCAAACAAAAAACCAAACTCAACTTATTATGAAAAAAATTGCATTATTATTAATTTTACTCAACTCTTCGTTTCTTTTTGCACAAAAAGATGTCTCGGGTGTTGTAAAAGACAATACCGGTAACCCTTTACCCGGTGTAAACATTATTGAAAAAGGAACTCGAAACGGAGTTTCTACTGATTCTGATGGATCGTACAAGATTAAAGTGAAGGAAGGCGCTACTTTAGTCTTCAGTTATGTAGGTTTTTCTAAACTAGAAAAAGCTGTTACTGCTGCAGTGATGAATGTTAGCTTATCTGAAGAAGGCGGACAAAACCTAAACGAAGTTTTTGTTACAGGAACCAGAACGGCACCAAGAAGTAACACTACATCAGCACTTCCAATAGATGTATTGTCTTCAAAGGATCTGACTTCGACTGGTCAAGCTACCTTTGACAAGGCGTTACAGTACAAAATACCGTCTTTTAACACGGTACAAACTCCTGTTAATGATGCTACATCTTTATTAGATCCTTATGAAATAAGAAATATGGGACCAAGTAGAACATTAATTCTTATCAACGGGAAGCGTAAAAACATGAGTTCTTTACTCTACACGCAAACGTCTCCTGGACGAGGTGAAACTGGATCAGACATTTCTGCGATTCCTACCGATGCTATCGAAAGAGTAGAGATTCTTCGTGATGGAGCATCTGCTCAATACGGTTCTGATGCTATTGCAGGGGTAATGAATATTATCTTAAAAAAGAATACTAATTATGGATCTGCAACATTAAGATCTGGAATAACTTCTGAAGGTGATGGTGAAATGATTGGAGTAAGCTTAAATAATGGTTCTACTGTAGGCGATAGAGGCTTTGTAAACTATACTATCGATTTCTCTAAAGTTAGCCTAGCAAACAGACCCGGAAAAGTAGATGGAGGAACAACAAATTTAGGATCTGATGATGAGTCTCCATCTGGTGGAGAATATATGGATTTTGTTTATGTAAATCCAAATGATCCTGATAATTACGTCAATGGTGCAACACAAGCATCTATCTTAGCAGACAATGCTGCTGGACGTCAACAAATTAATAGCTTTTTAACAAGATCCCCAGATGCCGGAAACGTCAATGGATCTCCAGAAACCGCAGCAGCTAAATTTTTAGTAAATGGTGGTATCAATTATACCGAAAACACACAACTTTACTACAATGCGGCTTATGTATACAAGAAAGTGAATTCTTTTGCAAACTATAGAACTCCTTATTGGAGAACTTTAAATGATTTCCCATACTTACTAAATTTATTTGGAGATGGTGTAAACGCAAGTTCTTATGTAGGATATGTACCTACGTTTACCGGAGATTTAAACGATTACAATGCAACAATAGGTTACAAATCAGTAAAAAATGATTGGAATACCGATGTAAGTTTAACAACTGGTGGAAATAAGCAGACTTATACGGTAAGTAATTCTCATAACAGATCTAAAGATGCAAATGGTGATTTTATTTACGGTGGTTCTACTCCAATTACTTTTAGACCAGGTGGAACATCGTTTAATCACATCGTGGGTAACATAGATATTTCAAAGGTATTATCCGACAAAGTAAGTATTGGTTTTGGATCTGAATTCAGAACAGAAAATTTTGAAATCATAGCTGGAGACGAAGCCTCGTACGTAGGAATTGGTGCAGATTCATTTCAAGGAAATACTCCTGAGAATTCAGGTAAATTTAATCGTTATAACTTAGGTGGTTATTTTGATCTAGCTTACGATGTTACTGAAGATTTCTTAATCAATGGAACCGTTCGTTATGAAGATTATAGCGATTTTGGTGGAGCTACAGTTTGGAAATTAAGCTCGAGATATAAGTTTTTAGAAGATAAAATAACACTTAGGGGTTCTCTTTCTACAGGATTTAGAGCACCTTCATTACACCAAATTTATACCCAAAAATCTCAATCTTCTTTCCAAGCAGGTGGAGCAATCGTTGTAACTGGATTAATAAATAACGTTTCATCTGCAGCCAGACAAAATGGAATACAAAAACTTGATTCCGAGAAATCCAAAAATTTAACTTTAGGATTTGGTTTAAAACCATCTAAAGATTTTTCTTTTACTTTAGATTATTACAATATCAAAGTTAAAGACAGAGTGTTATTGAGTAATGAAATTGCTTTTGAAGATACATTTGATTCAGATAAGGGAATTTATGTACCAACAAATCAGCAAAGTTTTTTTGTAAACGGTATGGATACTAAAACTTCAGGATTGGACATAGTTGCTAGTTACAAAAACATAGTGCTTGGCGCAGGAAAACTGGCTCTTAATTTCTCTGGAAATTATACATTTGTAAATGAAAGAGACGGAGCGGTAAAAGATCCCGAGAGTGTTAAAAATCTAAAAGGGAATTCTAACATTATAGATGGTAAAGAAGTTTTTGTTTTAGAAGGCCAAACCATCATTGATGCAACTCAAGAAGCGTTACTTTTCACTTCTAGACCAAAATTTAAATATATTTTAGGTGGAGATTATGAAATAGGTAAATTTGGTTTTTCTTTGAATAATACTGTTTTTGGACCTACAAAATTCAAAAACGCAGGTATGAGCGACGATTTAAGAATCGAATTTTTAACTAAAGTAGTTACCGATTTAGGAGTTACTTTCTCTGCAACTGAAAAATTAACCTTGGCATTGAATGTAAACAACTTATTGAATGTACTTCCTGAATGGAATTTCAAAGCAGAAAATGCAGCTGGGACAGCTATTTTAAACGACCCTGCTCAAGTAAAAAATCAATCTAACTTAATTACTTTTAACCAGCGTTATTCTCAAATGACGTATGATGGATACCACTTTAGTCAATTAGGAACTATGTTTAATTTATCTTTAAACTATAAATTCTAATAGCGTTATATAATGAATTTAAAAGGACTGTTTCACAACAGTCCTTTTTTTTTTTGGATAATTTTTATTAATTTTAGATACAAATACACCATTATCATGGCAAATCTTTATGACGAAAAAATGGCGCCAATTTTTGATGCCATGTACCAAACCTTTATTAATTACGATGAAGAATACCAATTCTACAATCACCTGATTACGCAGCTTAATTGTAAAACTGTATTAGAAATTGGCAGTGGTACTGGAAATCTCGCCAAAAGATTCCTTGAAAATAATCAAGAGTATATCGGATTAGATTTAAGTGAAAACATGATAGCTCTTGCCCAAAAGAGAAATAAAAACGGAATTTTCATGCGGGGCGACATGAGAGAATTTAAACTAGATACTAAAGTGGATTGCGCACTCATTACGGGACGCTCCACCAGTTATTTAATAACAAATGATGATGTACAAGCTGCCTTTCGATCTATTTCTAAAAACCTAAACAAAGGAGGAATACTCATTTTTGATTTTATTGATGCCAATAGATTTATTCCTTTCATAAAAGAAAACGAAATCATACTTCAAGAAGCAGAGCATGAAAAGGTTAAATATTTTCGAAATAGTAACTGGAAAACTACCTCGGCAGAGAACTTTATGCTGGAATGGACCGCACAATATTACACATTGAAAAACAATAAAAAAGAAGTAATTGCCGATGATTTTTCTATAGTGCGCGTTTTTACTCTAAATGAAATACAATTATTTTTATTTTTAAATGGTTTCGAAATTATCCAGACTATTGACCGCAAAACCTATGCCTATGACACCTATGTTATTGTAGCAAAACAGATTTAAAAACATAGTATTACTTCTCTTTGTGGTAATTATATAATTTTAGACCATAATTCCATAACAAGCTAAAGCTAATGAAGGTGTACATTTGAAATATATTAATCTTATAATTATCTATTATGAAAACTATAATTCTCGGAATGGTTGCTTTTTTATTTTCAATAAATAGTCAAGCTCAAATTAAAAACGTAAAGTCTGAAGTAAAAACAACAGTTACGACTGTGAAAAATTCTGATGGACAAAAAAAATCAATAAAAACACAAGAAATAAAAGAAGTTCAAAAAATTGAATTAAAAGATGCTGGATCGAATGCTTTAAACAAAGAAATTAAGGCAACACCAGTTGAAGTTACTGCAATTACTAGTGTTACCACTAATGGAGTTACAAATATTGTAGATGTTGATAGATCTGCTTATTACGATTTTAATGGGGTGAAATACCAAGTAAAGTCAGCTGAGAGTGGTTATAATTTGTACCTACCTAACGCGGAAAAGGCTGCTGTATTAAGAAAAACATCCAACAACAACTATATTTATAATTCTAATACTAAAACCTCATACGGATACTTTGATGGAAATGGTAATTTAGTACTCGAATCTTATGATGCAAAAACAGATACTATAACAATAGAAACTTTTAACATCATCAAAAAATAAATAGATTCATATTAAAAAAAAATCCTGTTCAACTACTTTATAGCTGAACAGGATTTTTTGTTTTAAAATTAAATCTTACAATTATTCGTTGTGTAAAAAAGCCTGTCTATTTAGTAAAGTTTCTTCACTTTCAACATGATTATCATCTGGTATACAGCAATCTACTGGACACACAGCAGCACATTGTGGTTCATCATGAAAACCTTTACACTCGGTGCATTTTCCTGGTACGATGTAATAGACTTCGTCCGAAATTGGAGTTTGAGCTTCATCGGAGTCAACTTCAGTACCATCAGGTAAAATTATTTTGCCTTTCAGTTTGGTTCCATCTTTGTATCTCCAATCATCAGCTCCCTCATATATTGCTGTGTTTGGACACTCTGGTTCACAAGCACCACAATTGATACATTCATCTGTTATTATTATTGCCATTTTGTTGTAGTATTTGATATTGAAACTAAAAAAAACCGAACTCAGTAACTTTTGACTTTAAGACTTTTGACTTTCGGCTTATTAAAGCTTATTTTTGTACAAAATTACAATCAAAACTATTGATAAGCAAACATTATGACATTAGAAACAAAAAAAAGTGTTTTTGTTGAATTAGGTAGATTCTTAAGTCAATTTTCAGAAGATAAAACTATCAAAAATCCAAGTGTTTTGCATAATGAGGCGTTTTTTGATGATTTTACTGCATTAATAAAATTATCTCAATCGCATAATGGCTGGTATACTCCTGATAACGTCTATTTCTCCATACAATCTTGGGCAGAAGCACTGACAGAAGAAAGCTTAAATCAATGGCTTACAAGCTATACAATTCCAATTCAAGAGTCTAAAAAAGTCGCTTTAATTCTTGCCGGAAATATTCCGTTAGTAGGTTTTCACGATTTCCTTTCGGTTTTGATAACTGGAAATAGTGTGTTGGTAAAAACATCCTCAAACGACCAACATTTATTGCCTTTTTTAGCAAAATACATCATTGCGGTTCAACCAGAATTAGCTAGCAATATTACGTTTGTAGAGGGAAAATTAGAAAATTTTGATGCAGTCATTGCTACTGGAAGTAATAATACAGCGCGTTATTTTGAATATTATTTTAAAGATAAGCCTGCTATTATTCGAAAAAGCAGAAACTCTATTGCGATTTTAAATGGAAACGAAACTACCGAGCAATTAACTGCTTTGGGAGAAGATATATTTCGCTATTTTGGACTAGGCTGTCGTAATGTTTCGAAAATTTTTGTTCCAAAAGGATATTCTTTTACTTCCTTTTTTGAAGCTATATTTATATATCAAGATATCATACATTACGAAAAATACGCTAACAATTACGATTACAATAAAGCCGTTTTCTTGATGAGCAATTTTAAGTTATTAGATAATGGTTTTTTAACGATAAAGGAGGACAACAGTCATGCGTCTCCTATTTCAAGTGTTTTTTATGAGTTTTATGATGATATCAATGCTTTGAAAACAAGACTACAATCCGAAAGCGACCAGATTCAGTGCATTGTAAGTGATGGCATTATAGAGAACAGCATTGGTTTTGGAGAAACACAAAAACCTAAATTGTGGAGTTACGCAGATAACATCGATACAATTGAGTTTTTGTTAACAATTTAGTAGAAAGAACTGCGATTATTTCGAATTAATTAACGCCTTTTAAATTACTATTCCCGAAATTTGCTTTTTAATTTTTGGATTCAAACTACACCATGAAAAAACACAACTACAGCGCAGGACCTTGTATTTTACCACAAGAAGTTTTCGAAAAATCAGCACAAGCAATTTTAAATTTTAACGATTCTGGTTTATCACTTTTAGAAATGTCGCACCGCAGCAAGGACTTTGTTGCCGTAATGGAAGAAGCACGAACAATTGTTCTTGAACTTCTAGGACTTGAAGGGAAAGGTTATCAAGCCTTATTCCTATCTGGAGGAGCAAGTTTAGAATTTATTATGGCACCCTATAACCTAATGAAAGAAGGTGGTAAAGCTGCCTATCTTGATACAGGAACTTGGGCAGCCGCGGCAATAAAAGAAGCTAAACTTTTTGGAGAAACCATTGTCGTTGCTTCGTCAGCAGCTGAAAACTACAATCATATTCCAAAAGGATATGCAATACCTACAGATGCTGATTATTTTCATTGCACGAGCAACAATACCATTTTTGGTACTCAAATGAAAGAGTTTCCAGCAACTAGCATACCTGTTGTATGCGACATGAGTTCTGATATATTTTCAAGAGTTTTAGATTTTTCAAAATTTGATTTAATATACGCTGGAGCTCAAAAAAATATGGGACCAGCAGGTACTACTCTAATTGTTGTAAAAGAAGAAATACTAGGCAAAACCGGTAGAATGATCCCCAGTATGTTGGATTACACCAAACATATTAAGGCCGAAAGTATGTACAACACACCTCCTGTTTTTCCGGTTTACGCATCATTATTGACCTTGCAGTGGTTGAAAAATCTAGGTGGAATTGCCGCTATTGAAAAAATAAACGATGCAAAAGCAGCGTTACTTTATACCGAAATAGATAGAAATCCTTTGTTTAAAGGCGCTGCAGCTGTTGAAGATCGTTCTAATATGAATGCTACTTTTTTATTAAATGATGAAACGCATGCCGCAACTTTTGATGCAATGTGGAAAGCCGCAGGAATATCTGGATTACCAGGTCACCGTTCTGTGGGCGGTTATAGAGCGTCTATGTATAATGCATTACCGCTAGAAAGTGTTCAGGTTTTAGTAGATGTGATGCAAGAACTAGAACGTACCGTTTAGTTGTGAATGCACTGTTTCAAAAAAAATAACTCCAGAATCCTGAATCGCTAGCCCCGATTGAAATGAAAATCCTTTTCTGTTTTTTCTTTAAAAACATAAAAGATTGAAGTGGAAAGCGGGAAATAGCTCCTAAAAAAAATAAAATAATAGAAGGATCTTTTTGGTTCTTCAAAATGATATAAAAAAATGAAAGTATTAGCCAACGATGGAATTTCAAAAAGTGGAATTCTAGCTTTAGAAAAAGGTGGATTTGAAGTGATCACTACAAAAGTTGCTCAGGAACAAGTTGCTAATTTTGTGAATGAAAACAGCGTTTCTGTGGTTTTAGTTCGTAGTGCAACCAAAGTGCGTCAGGATATTATTGATGCTTGCCCAGGGTTAAAAATCATAGGTCGTGGCGGTGTAGGAATGGATAATATTGATGTGGATTATGCTAAAAGCAAAGGCATTCATGTAATTAATACTCCTGCTTCTTCATCAGAATCTGTTGCAGAATTGGTATTTGCTCATTTATTCTCAGGTGTTCGTTTCTTGCATGATTCTAACAGAAATATGCCTTTAGAAGGCGATACTAATTTTGAAGGTTTGAAAAAAGCCTATGCTAATGGGATCGAGTTAAGAGGAAAAACCCTTGGTATAGTAGGAATTGGCCGTATTGGTCAAGCTACCGCTAAAATGGCCCTAGGTTTAGGCATGAAAGTAATTGCTGCAGATAGTTTTATTCCGCAAGTTGATGTAACGGTTACATTTTTTGACGGGCAGTCTATTACAACCACTATCGTTTCTCAATCTTTAGAATCTCTATTTAAGGAAGCGGATTTCATTACTTTACATGTGCCTGCTCAAGACGGTTATATTATTGGTGAGAAAGAACTTGCGATAATGAAAGACGGAGTAGGAATTGTAAACTGTGCTCGTGGCGGAGTTATAGACGAAGTGGCCTTAGTAAAAGCACTCGATAGCGGAAAAGTATTATTTGCAGGATTGGATGTTTTCGAGAACGAACCAGCTCCAGAAATGGCTATTTTGATGAATCATAAAATCTCATTAACACCGCATATTGGTGCTGCAACTGGAGAAGCTCAAGATAGAATTGGCATTGAACTAGCCCAACAAATTATTAGTATTTTGGGCTAATGTTTTAATGAAATAAAATGTAGTAAAGGGATTTATTTTTAAGGAATAAATCCCTTTTTTTATTAGATTTGGTATCTAAACAAAACCAAATCCTATGTTAGAACAATTAGCACAATTAGCACAACAGTTTGGAGTCGAGTCGGTTGTTAAAAACAACGCCATTCCAAACGAACAAAATGAAGCAGTTATAGAAGAAGCTGGAAGCTCCATTTTTTCTGGTTTACAGAAAATTGCAGCAGAAGGCGGTGTAGAACAATTGGCTTCTTTGTTTCAAGGAGATAATGCTCAAAACGCTTCAAATCCTGTAGTTCAAAAGCTTACTGAACAACTTACAGGTAGTCTTGGAGAAAAATTTGGTATTAATGCAGATGCGGCATCGGGTGTTGCAGGAAGTTTGATTCCTAAAATCTTGGGTTCCTTAGTAAACAAAGCAAAAGACCCAAATGATAGTAGCTTTCAAATCTCGGATATCATTGCAGCTATATCTGGTGGAGGAGCACAAGGCTTTGGAATTATGGATGCTATTTCAAAATATGGTGGACAGCTTGGTTTGGATCAAAATGCCGACGGTAAAGTTGATATCAGCGATGCAATGTCAGCGGTTACAAATAAAGGAGGCGGATTAGCAAGTATTCTTGGAAAACTTTTTGGAAAATAAAAACACTCCGATTACATAAAAATCACCTACCACAATAGGTGATTTTTTATGTTAAAACGCTTTTAGTAAGCCATTTAAATCTGTAACTTTATATTCAAATTTTTGATTATGAAAAATAGCCTTTATCTCCTAACCATTATTGTTGTTGTTACTTTTTTTAGTTGTAATACGCCAAAATCTGCAGTTCCGAGTATGGATAAATCTATCGCTACAAAAGGTGATACAATACGAATTGCAAACGATGCTCTCGAGTATGAGGTAATTATTATTGATGCAGGATTTAATTCTTGGCTAGTTTCAAGAGCTTTGCCTAGAAACTATCATTCGCAATCTTTTTTGGAAAACAAAAATAGATTTTATATCACCTAATGGAATAATCGCGTTTTGCAACCACAACGTTTCGATCCTAATTTATATGAAATGACAATCAATTATGACCCAACTGTTGATTATGGATATGAAGTGAATTATTTGATTTATAATTATATGATTTATTTTCAAAACACATTTAATCAAAAACTTTTTGGTTTTGTCCCGATCAGATAATGTTACTATATTTGTAATCATTATAAATAAAAATGGACAAACTAAAACAGCGTTGGGGCATTGAAACTAATTTTCAACTCACCATCATCTTTATTGTTTTTGCGCTAACCGGGTCGGCATCGGCATGGTTATCAAAACCGTTTTGCATTTGGCTCGGCATTACAAAAGGCGATCTAGGCTACTGGTTTACGCCCGTTCGATTGCTTCTAATTTTTCCTATTTATCAACTTCTTTTGGTTCTGATAGGTTTTCTATTTGGGCAATTTAAATTCTTTTGGGCTTTTGAAAAAAAAATGTTGAAACGATTCGGATTTGGATTTCTTTTCAAATCATAAAAAACGCCTCGATCAAGAGGCGTTTTTGTTTTTTATGAGGTAGTTGTAAATCCAGGTTAGGGTAAAAGTTGGAATAAAATCTGAAAAGGGTAAAATCTCTTCTAGAAAAGTTACTACTCCGCCTATTTTCCCCAGAGTTCCTTTATACATCCAAGTCATCAAGTAACCGGCTAAAGGAGCCCAAATAACATCTGAAAACTCACCAAGAAACGGAACGGTAAAGGAAAGAATTCCAATCATGTCAAACAGAATGCCTAAAAAAAGGTTTCTTGATTTGTTATTTACTTCACCAACGGATATTTGTTCTGCCATAGTATTTAGATTATTAGTTCAAATCTACGTGCAAATCTAATGCCAATTATTTCTTGAGTTTATCTTGATATACTTTTTTAAGTTTGTCAATTTTTGGTGTTATGACATAACTGCAATACCCTTGTGATTTGTTCTGATTGTAATAGTTTTGATGATATTCTTCGGCTGTATAAAATATGCTTGCTGCCGAAATCTTAGTTACAATAGGTTTGCCAAATGTATTCTCACTAGTCATTAGAGCAATATAATCCTCAGAGATTTGTTTTTGCACAGCGTTATGAAAGAAAATTTCACTTCTATACTGCGTACCAACATCAGCTCCTTGACGGTTTAAAGTAGTGGGATCATGAGTTGCAAAAAATATCTCCAAAAGTTCTCCAAAAGTGATTTTTTTAGGATCAAAAGTAATTTCAATAGCTTCGGCATGACCCGTATCACCATTACAAATTTCTTTGTATGTTGGATTTAATGTTTTTCCTCCAATATACCCTGAAACTACTTTAGTAACTCCATCCAATTCTAAAAAAACTGCTTCTGTACACCAAAAACATCCCCCTGCAAAGGTGGCAACTTCCAATTCGTTTTGTAATTCCATAGTTATTATTTCTTTACTTTTTGGTAACATACCATGATTTGCCTTTGCAAAAAATGAAAAAGGCAATAGGGCCAAAAAAACTCCAATTATTTTTTTCATACCGTATTAATTAAATTCAAATTTATTCATAAAATCAGTGTGGCAAGATCCTCTTAACTAAAGTTTATAGTTTGTCAAAGCAAAATAATAGGAGTTCCATTTTATAATCATTAAAATCTTTGTTTCTTTGTGAAAATAGTCCCAAATGATACAGGCCAAAAACTTACATAAATATTACGATCAACTTCATGTTTTAAAAGGAGTTGATTTACACATTCAAAAAGGAGAAATTGTCTCTATCGTGGGTGCCTCCGGAGCAGGTAAAACTACGCTATTGCAAATTTTAGGAACTTTAGACAAACCCACTCTTGAAAGCGGAATTGAGTTGCGCATCAACAATGAGGATATTTTGACCATGAATGACAAGACCTTGTCTAAATTTAGAAATCTAAATTTGGGTTTTATATTTCAATTTCATCAGTTGTTACCTGAATTTACCGCTCTAGAAAACGTGTGTATCCCCGCTTTTATTGCAAACAAACCTAAGGAAGAAACAGAAGTAGAAGCAAAAAAATTATTAACGTATCTTGGTCTTTCGCACCGTATGAATCACAAACCCAATGAACTTTCTGGAGGTGAGCAACAGCGCGTAGCCGTGGCACGAGCACTAATTAACAAGCCAGCAATCATTTTTGCAGATGAACCATCAGGAAATCTGGATACTGCATCGGCCGAAAATTTGCATCAACTCTTTTTCAAATTACGAGATGAGCTCGGACAAACTTTTGTAATTGTAACCCACAACGAGGAACTAGCCAATATGGCCGACCGAAAGCTAGTCATGGTAGATGGTTTAATTAGTAATTAGGAGCTATTTCCAGCTATCCACTCTATCTTTTTATTTTTGAAAATAAAAATAAAAAGGATGCCGTTCCTATCTGGGCTACAACCTAAAATAAACAGAAAAATCGTTTTAAATTACATAGGTACCAAAGTCCTTTCCTGTATGAATCCATCAGATCTTAAAGATTTTCTTGACGAAAAAGTCCTGCAATACAACACACTCGATTTCATAGAAAGTGATCCCGTTCAAATTCCGCATTTATTTACACAAAAAGAAGATGTTGAAATTGCTGGTTTTCTGAGTGCAACCATTGCCTGGGGAAATCGCAAAATGATCATCAAAAACTCTCATAAAATGATGGATTTAATGGGAAATGCACCATATGATTTTGTTATGTCGCATTCTGATGCGGATCTGCAACGCTTGGATACTTTTGTTCACCGAACTTTTAACGGAATCGATTTTGCTACTTTTATTAGGAGTTTAAAAAATATTTACGAAAACCATAATGGCTTAGAATCTGTATTTGCCCAAAATAAAGAATCTGCAACTATGCAAAAAAGCATTACCGAATTTAAAAAGATATTTTTTGAAATTCCCCATGAATATCGGACTCAAAAACACGTTTCAGACCCTTTGAACAATTCAGCAGCCAAGCGAATCAACATGTATTTAAGATGGATGGTCCGTCAAGATACCACTGGCGTCGATTTAGGAATTTGGAAAAGCATCTCTCCTGCTGCCTTGTCTTGCCCCTTAGATGTACATTCTGGAAATGTAGCTCGGAAACTAGGATTGCTAACAAGAAAACAAAATGATGGTAAAGCATTAACCGAATTGGACTTAAAACTTCGGCAGTTCGAATCTTCGGATCCTGTAAAATATGATTTTGCTTTATTTGGATTAGGTGTATTTGAAGGTTTTTAAAAACTAATTCTGATACAAAAATAAGAAGTGCTGTTGTAGTAAATTGACACCGATTATAGCCTGTTTTTTAATCTTTCAATCTAATTGTAATAAGCAGTTCCTCATTAAATACAGTAGCTCAGACTCTTTCGAAAACAACAATCCCAGCAACGAATGCCAGTATCCTCATAAAAAACGTATCTTTGCACAAAATTTAAGCAAATGAGTACTTTCGAACAATTCAATCTCCCTAAATCTGTCCAAAAAGCAATTGACGATTTAGGATTTACTTCTCCAACTCCTATCCAAGAAAAAACTTTTTCTGTGATAATGTCAGGAAGGGATATGATGGGAATTGCGCAAACTGGAACTGGAAAAACATTTGCCTACCTTTTGCCTTTATTGAAATTATACAAATTTACTTTAGGACACACGCCTAAAATAGTAATTCTAGTTCCTACACGCGAACTTGTAGTGCAAGTTGTAGAGGAAGTAGAAAAATTGACAAAATACATGTCAGTTCGAACTATTGGGATTTTTGGTGGTGTTAATATCAACACGCAAAAAACTACTGTTTATCAAGGATGTGACATACTGGTGGGAACTCCGGGAAGAATCATGGATTTAACATTAGACAATGTGATTCGTTTTGAAGACATGCAAAAGTTAGTAATTGATGAGTTTGATGAAATGCTGAATTTAGGGTTTAGAACCCAATTGACCGCTATCCTGGCTATGATGCCAAAAAAGCGTCAAAATATTCTTTTCTCAGCTACAATGACAGATGAAGTAGATGCTATTTTGAATGATTATTTTGATTATCCCGAAGAAGTTACCCTTTCGGCTTCTGGAACACCATTAGAAAACATCAAGCAAATCACCTATAATGTTCCCAATTTCAATACCAAAGTTAATCTTTTAAAACACTTATTAGAATCGAACGAAGACATGAGTCGCGTTTTGGTTTTTGTTAATAACAAGAAGATTTCAGATATGCTTCACGAGCGCATCGAAGAGGATTTTGATGGTCAATTTGGTGTCATTCACTCCAATAAATCACAAAATTATCGTTTGAGTACGATGGCATCCTTCCAAGAAGGAAATCTTCGTGGTTTGATTACTACAGATATTATGGCGAGAGGTTTGGATATTTCTAATATCACTCATGTCGTGAATTTTGAAATGCCAGAAATGCCAGAATTATACATGCACCGTATTGGTAGAACGGGCCGTGCTGATGCCACTGGAACGGCAATCAGTCTTATTGCTCCTCGTGAAGAAGAGTTCAAAGTAGAAGTAGAAGTGCTTATGAATATGGAATTATCGATTGAGTCTTTTCCAGAAACAGTGGAAGTTTCATCAAAACTAATCGAACCTGAAAAAGACAGACAACCTATTAAGTTTTTGATGAAAAAACAAAAACTAGAGGGAGATGGTGCTTTTCAAGAAAAAAGTAAAAAGAATAAAAAAGTCAATTTGGGTGGGCCTGGAGTTACCAAGAAAAAAACGCATGGCTCCGTAAATCGAAATATGCTTAAAACACGAGACAAAAAGAGAAAAGACAAAAATAAATAAGACTTTCAAAACTTGAAAATCTCAAATAATAAAAGGGCTAAAATGATATTCATTTTAGCCCTTTTATAGTAAATCCTGCAACAATTACTTTTTTGTAAAAACCAAACAAACAGGTGCACACAAAGCAATTTTTTTACCAGTAGCAATGAGTGCTCCGATAGTTTTATTTCTTTTAAAAATTACTACTTCATTCGTGAATTGATTTGCTATTAAAAGAAAATTTCCTGTTGGGTCAATCGCAAAATTTCTAGGTCCTTTTCCTAAAGTACTGGTTTGACCTTGCAGGTATAATTTTCCGTTATTTAGAATTTTAAAAATCGTGATGTTATTTGCCTCGCCTCTATTGGTGGCATATAAAAATTTACCGTCAGGCGAAATATGAATATCTGCAGCACTAAAAGTTCCTTTGAACTCTTTTGATAAAACAGTAGTTTCCTCTACTTTTTTCAACAATCCATTTGCATTTCTAAATACCGATAACGCTCCATCTAGTTCATGCAATAGATAAACAAATTTTCCGTCTTTGCTAAACGTTAAATGTCTGGGTCCACTCCCTGATTGTACTGAAATACTATCTTTTAATTTTAAAACTGTATTCGCTTCATCAGGAAAATAGGCATACACATACATTTTATCATTCCCTAAATCAGTAGCGAAAACAAACTTTTTATCAGGAGAAAAATGAACCAAGTGTACATGCGGACTTTCTTGTCTTTGGGTATTATTTCCTTTACCATAATGCTGCACGACTTGCTTTGCCTCAGCCAAACTTCCATCTTTGTTTTTTTCGAAAACTGAAATGCTTCCCCCAGAGTAATTTGCGACAATGACATTTTTATGGTCATTGATGATGTAACACGGATCAGCACCTTTTGAATTTTGCTTGTTTATTTGATCTAATTTTCCGGTAATTGAATTGAAACCAAAAGAACTAACGGTACTTGCTGCTCCAAACTCATTAACAGAATACACAAAAGTATTGTCTTTAGAGACCGTTAAAAAACTTGGATTCACCACATTTTCGGTAGAATTTTTAAAACTAAAATCTCCCGTTTTAGTATTAAAATCATAGGTGTAAATTCCTTTATTTTCACATTTTTGCGTGTAAGTACCAATGAGTAAATTGTAGTTACTTTTTTGTGCACAAACGTTCGAAAAAATGAAAATTAATAAAACTATTGCAAAGTGATTTTTCATGTTTATAAATAGTATTTACAGCTAAAATAGACATAATATTGATTGTACCTGTAAATTGTTCATTCCTCAGAAAAATTATAACAACATCACCTAAAACTGTCAACAAATTTGTATTTTTGACTGTCAAAATTCAATGAACTTCATTGAAAAAATAATCTAGTGAAGTAAACTCAACCTCAGAATGCATTTTAAACATCCCGAAATTTTATACTTTCTGTTCTTATTGATTGTTCCAATTTTGGTTCACTTATTTCAATTACGCCGTTTCAAAAAAGAATACTTTACCAATGTTCGTTTTTTAAAAGCGCTTTCTATTCAAACCAGAAAGAGCTCACAAATAAAGAAATGGTTGCTCCTCACCTGCCGTTTACTCCTATTATTGTTTATTATTTTAGCCTTTGCACAGCCTTTTTTTGAGTCCAAAGACAGTAAAAATGCCAATAACGAATTGTATATTGTATTGGATAATTCCTTTAGTATGCAAGCAAAAGGAAAAAAAGGCGAATTGCTAAAAAGAGCCGTTCAAGAATTATTGGAAGAAACACCAGAGAATTTAAATTTTTCATTGTTGACCAATTCAGAAAATTACTGGAACACAGATATAAAATCGGTTCGCTCTGCTTTACAAAATTTAAAATACAGCGCCACTCCTTTTCAATTAGATAATATAATCGCCAAAATAAAAGCTCATAAATCGGCTTTTAAGAAAGATATTGTTGTTATTACTGATGCGGTTGGTCTTAATCAAAAACAACTAAAAAATAGTGATGCGATTACGGCTCCTTTATTTGTTATTCCTAAAGCAGAGCAGAAGAACAATGTATCAATAGACAGTGTTTTCATTAATAAAACACTTGAGGATTTTTATGAAATTACTGTTCAAATATCTGGTTATGGTGATGATTTTAAACCGATTCCTATTTCATTATTCAATGAAAATAAACTCATTGCCAAAACAATAGCAACTTTAGACACCAAAAAGAAAAACCTCAATTTTACAATTCCGAAACAATCCTTTCATGGTTATTTTTCGATAGTTGATGCTGGTTTGAGCTATGACAATACCTTGTATTTTAGTATTTCAAAAACGAAGAAAACCAATATTATAAGTATTGGAGAACCTGCGAAAAGCAATTTCCTTTCCCGAATTTACACCAATGAAGAATTCAATTTTACTAACTATAATTTAAGTGCTTTAGATTACAATAAATTAGAAGAACAGGATGCGATTGTTGTAAATGAACTGGATGAAATTCCGCAAGCTTTGGCAACCACTTTAAAATCATTTGTAGAAAAAGGTGGGGATTTAATTATTATTCCGTCAGAAAAGAGCTCCGTTCCTAACTTGAACACTTTCTTGTTCAATTTTGGAAACATCACCTTCAATACTTTAGAAAACAGAGAAAAACTAATTACCAAAATCAACTTTAATCATCCCATATTCGATAATGTGTTTGAAAATAAAGTAACTAATTTTCAATATCCAAAAACAAATAAATCCTTTACAATATCAAGCACTAGCCCTGCTGCTTTGTCGTATCAAGACCAAAGTGTTTTTTTGACTGCAATTGTGAATTCAGTTGCTACAGTTTCCGTTTTTGCAGCGCCTATTAATAGCGAGAATTCAAATTTCCAGCAATCACCGCTTATTGTACCTACTTTTTATAAAATGGCAACAAACAATCAAAATACGGGAATAAATGCCATAACAATAGGAGACAACAGCCCGCATATAGCAGAAGCTTCATTAGATAAAGATGCCATTTTAACAATTAAAGGTGCAGACGAACAGTTTATTCCCATCCAACAAATTTTGAATAACAAAGTCAAAATGAACTTTCAAGACAACCCAATACAATCCGGAAATTTTAGGGTTTACAACAAAAAAGAATGGATTGAAAACATCAGTTTTAATTACGATAGAACCGAAAGTGATTTGGCTGCAGCCAATGAAAATGTAGTGTCAGATTACAAAACAATTGAATCAATTGCGTCACTCTTTGATACTTTACAAACTGACAGGACGGACAATCAAATTTGGAAATGGTTTGTTATCTTTGCACTGTCATTTTTACTAATCGAAATGGCAATTATACGGTTTGTCAAGTAACAATGAAGACTCAATAATTAAAAAATCAACATGAACTTAATCATCAGAAACGCCAAAATTATCGATTCGAAAAGTCCTTTTCACAATAAGACCGTAGATATTTTAATTGTTGATGGGTTAATACAAAAAATTGGCACTTCCTTACCAAGTTTAGAACATACAGACGAAATACAATTAGATAATTTACACGTATCACAAGGCTGGTTTGACAGTAGCGTTTCACTGGGAGAACCTGGTTTTGAAGATCGAGAAACTATTGCAAACGGACTTCAGGTTGCTGCTAAAAGCGGTTTTACGGCGATCGCATTGCAACCCAATTCATTCCCAGTAATTGACAATCAATCTCAAGTAAATTTTGTTTTGAATAAAGCACTTGGATTTGCAACCCAACTTTACCCTATTGGCGCATTGACGAAGGAGAGTGCTGGAAAAGATATGGCAGAGTTGTTTGATATGAAAAAAGCAGGAGCAATAGCTTTTGGAGATTATAATAAAAGTTTAGACAATGCAAATTTGCTAAAAATCGCTTTGCAATACGTTCAAGATTTTGATGGATTAATACTCGCTTTTTCACAAGATGAAAATATAAAAGGAAACGGTGTGGCAAATGAAGGAATCGTTTCAACTAGATTAGGATTGAAGGGCATACCAAATCTTGCCGAAGAATTACAAATTGCAAGAAATTTATTTCTGTTGGAATATACTGGAGGAAAATTACACTTTCCGACCATTTCAACCAAAAAATCAGTACAGCTAATCAAAGAGGCTAAAGCCAATGGTCTACGCGTTTCATGCAGTGTTGCCGTACATCATTTGGTTTTTACAGATGAAAAACTAGAAGGTTTTGACAGTCGTTATAAAATTTCGCCTCCATTAAGAGCTGAAATAGATAGAAAAGCATTGTTGAAGGGAATAGAAGATGGTACTATTGATATGATTACATCCGACCATAATCCGATAGATATTGAACACAAAAAAATGGAATTTGATGGTGCTAAAAATGGAACAATTGGCATGGAAAGCGCCTTTGGTGCTTTGATGACCGTTTTACCATTAGAAACTGTAATAGATAAATTGACTGCTGGGAAAACAACATTCGGTATTGCAATAGAACCAATTAATGAAGGCTCAAAAGCAAATATTACCTTATTTAATCCGGAACCAAAAAGTACTTTTACGAAAACATCTATTTTATCCAAATCAAAAAACTCAGCGTTCTTGGAATCAGAAATGAAAGGAAAAGTACATGGAATTATCAATCAAGGAAAATTAATTTTAGCATAAAAAATGAATAATAATCATAATAATAATTCTGAGTCGGGAAAAACTGCCGCTATTACAAGCTATATTTTAGGAATTGGCGTGTTTATAGCGATGTCCATAAACTCAGAGGACAAAAATGCGTTTGCGTCGTTTCACATTCGTCAAGGGCTTGGACTTACACTAACTTTTATATCCTTGGGATTAATTATCAGCAATTTTGACAGCTTAATGATTTCGGCTCCCATGTGGATTTTCGTTTTTGTTTTATGGTCTTATGGCATTACTAGCGCAATAAAGGGCGAAACAAAACCGGTTCCTTTATTGGGTTCCTACTACCAAAAATGGCTTTCAAACATATCCTAATTGATAGAAGATTGCTACATACCGATTTTTGATTGCAAAATTAGAAAACCAAAACTGAGACTTTTTTTTTGAATGCAGCATTTTTTAAAATAGAAAACTGCGACTAAAAACTTATTACTACGAACTGATCACACTACCTATGAATTTATCTTTAGAATACAAAATACAAGAACCTAAAATTAAATTAGATAAAAACCCGCTTTTACTTTTATTACACGGTTACGGTAGTAATGAAGCCGATTTATTTTCATTTGCAACAGAACTTCCAGAAGAATACTTCATAATCTCAGCTCGCGCGCCTTATGATATGCAATACGGAAGTTATGCTTGGTACGCCATCAACTTTGATGCAGATGAAAATAAATTTTCAGATCATGAACAAGCTAAAGTTTCTCGCGATTTAATAGCCACATTTATTGATGAGTTGATTGAAGCATATCCTATTGATGCAAATCAAGTTTCACTTATTGGCTTTAGCCAAGGCGCAATATTAAGTTACGCTGTAGCACTATCTTATCCAGAAAAGGTTCACAAAGTAGTGGCAATGAGTGGCTATTTGAATCTAGAAATCATAGCCGAAGATTACCTAAAAAACGACTTTAGTAAACTAAAAATATTTGCTTCACACGGTACGGTTGATCAAGTTATTCCTGTTGATTGGGCTAGAAGAACTCCAGCAATTGTGGAGAAATTAGGAATCAATACCACCTATAAAGAATATCCTGTAGGCCATGGAGTAGCTCCACAGAACTTTTATGACTTTAAAAATTGGCTTCAGGAAAAATAGTTTTCAGTAATCAATCGCAGTTTTCAAGATACAATTTCTGAAAACTGCGATTGTTTATTTATTTCTGATACAACAAGGATTGATTTACTTCGAATGAAATACTATCATCTGTATTGACAAAATATTTCAATAAAACTTCTCCCCAAACTTCACCATCGCTAAAATCAGCAATTATCCATCTGTGGTTTAAGATTCGTACTTTATTGATAATGAATTTATTCATTCCGATTTGGTCTTGACCAGTGTAGGGATTCCCTTTTGGATTGGAATTGTAATCCAATAATTTTTCAGTAACAACTGGGATTAATTTTTCGTATTGAATTATTTTCTCTGAACTTCCAGAATCAAAATAATTTTGTGCATTCTCATTTTTTGCCAATGAAAAATAATTGGCATCCACCAACTGATTGGATACTAAAGCGATGCTGTCTCTTAATTTTTTTGTTGTTTTTGCATACCTATTTTGCTCGAAATCAACTTGCTTACTCAAAAACATATAAGTAAAAATAGAAGAAAGAACGGCTAAAATAGTAAGGTAAAGTAAAAGAGATTGTTTCATTTTAAATAGAATTATAATGTGATTTCTAAATTATCATACGCTAGAAAAACATTTTCTGGAAGTTCTTTTTGAACCTCTTCATGGTATCCTAGAATATGACTAATGTGTGTTAAATATGTTTTTCTGGGTTTGACCAAAGTTACAAAATCTAATGCTTCTTTCAAATTGAAATGCGTATCGTGCGGTTCTTGACGTAAGGCATTTATAACCAATACGTCTAGGTTTTTAAGCTTATTTATTTCGGTTTTTTCGATAGTTTTTACATCTGTCAAATAAGCAAAATCATCAATTCTATACCCAAAAACTTGAAGATTACCGTGCATTGCATTGATAGGAATAATTATTTTACCACCAATAGAAAAGGATTCATTATTTACTACTTCATGAGTAGCTACAGAAGGTGCGCCGGGATACTTATTTACAGTTTCAAAAACGTATTCAAAGCGACTTTTCAAGTTATCAATCACTCTTTGATGGGCGTAGATAGGAATTTCCCCTTGTTTAAAGTTAAACGGTCGAATATCATCGATACCCGCAGTATGATCTGCATGTTCGTGCGTAAACAAAATAGCATCCACTTTTTGGCAATTTGAAGCAAGCATTTGCTGTCTAAAATCGGGTCCACAATCAATGATTAAAGATTGATTTTCCCATGAAATCCAAACGGAAACTCGTAATCTTTTATCTTTAGAATTACTACTCAAACAGACGGGATGGTTGCTCCCAATAACTGGAATCCCTTGTGATGTACCAGTTCCTAAAAAATATACCTTCAATGTTATCGTTTTTATTTACAAAAATAGGGTTAATTATCTTTCATTAGAAACGTATTTCACTAACTTTGCTAATTATTAGCCATATTAAAAGAAAATGGATACAGAAATAAAATTAAAAGGTGACAAAGTCATCGAACAAATCCCTTCGATTAAAGACAAAGCACTGCGTATCAATTTAAATGAAAATATTTACGGGACTTTTGCAGAAATTGGGGCTGGTCAAGAAACTGTAAGACATTTTTTTAGATCTGGTGGTTCTTCAGGGACTATTGCGAAAGCAATGTCAGCCTATGATAAAGACTTTAGTGATGCGGTTTATGGAGTTGAAGAAGACGGTCGTTATGTAACAGAAAGCCGACTCAAAAAGATGCTCTCTCATGAAGTAAATTTGATTGAGAAAAGATTGAGTCGAGAAAAACATCCCAATAAAATGTTTTTTAGTTATGCCAATACAGTTGCAACTATCGATTTTGCCAAACAATTTAAAGGTCACGGTTGGGTTGGAATTAGTTACCAAATCGAGCCTGATGAAGATTATAACGAAATTATTATTCACATCCGATTCAAAGAAACAGATGTCCGCTTGCAACAAGAAACACTTGGTATTCTTGGTGTAAATTTAATTTACGGAGCCTATTACAAATACAATGATCCCAAACGCTTGTTGCGTTATTTATACGACCATTTAGACAAAGATCAATTAGAAATAGATACTATAAATTTTTCAGGACCTCGTTTTGCTGATGTAGACAATCGTTTGATGAGTTTACAATTAGTGAAAAACGGAATGACTGATGCAGTAATGTTTAATCCCGATGGAAAAAACATTCTTCCTGCAGCTATTTTATACAAGAAAAACATCCTTGCTTTTAGAGGAAGTTTTCGTCCCGTTACAAAAGTTAACATGGACATGTACGAGAAATCTTTAAAAATGTTCTTGAACGAAAACAAAGTTGAAAAAGAAAACACGTTAGTTGTATTCGAAATTACGCTGTCTAACCTTCGTTCTGATGGAGAAATTGATGAACGCGATTTCATGGATCGAGCAGAATTATTGTGTTCTTTAGGACAAACAGTAATGATTTCAAACTTTCAAGAATATTACAAAGTAGTAGAATATTTTTCTAATTATACCAAGGCCAGAATGGGATTAGCGATGGGTGTAAATAACCTTGTCGATATTTTTGATGAGAAATATTACCGCCATTTAAGCGGTGGAATTTTAGAAGCTTTTGGTAAATTATTTTACCGTGATATGAAAGTTTTCTTGTATCCAATGATTGGAGAAAATGGCGAAATCATCAATTCTGATAATTTAAAAGTACATCCTAGAATGAAAGAATTGTATAAGTTCTTTAAATTTAACGGAAAAGTGGTTGATATAAATGATTACGATCCTTCAATTTTAGAGGTATTTTCTCGTGAAGTCCTTAATATGATCAACCACGGAAAACCAGGTTGGGAAATCATGCTTCCGTCTGGAATTGCAGAAATTATAAAGGAGCACCAACTTTTTGGCTACGATCCCAATAAGGTTTTGAAAGAAATTAACTAAATCGTTTCCTAAGTATTTGCATACTAAATCCTTGATTGAACAAACAATCAAGGATTTTTTTTATCTTTAAACATATTCAATTTTCTTAAATACAACAACTGAAAAAAAATTTTGCGTGCTAGAAAGTAACCTAGAGGACTTCCAGAATTACAATGGATTCCTTTTTCAATGATTTATTTGCACTAATATTATGAATAAATGCCGATAGTAAACATATCTTAAAGCTACATTACCAACAAGCGAAATAATTGGTACGATTGGCGTAAGTGGAAGTTCAGTAGAAAATGATCATACAGTTGAAGAAACTAAAGCGTTAGCCGTGTAAAAAATATTTCCTAATCAAAGAGCCATGTTTAAAGTAATTTAAAACATGGCTTTTTAGATTAAAGGAGAATTTTACTTTAAAATTTGCGCAGTATGCGCCTTTGTTTTAACATCTGAAATGACTTCTTCAATAATTCCGTTTTCATCAATTACAAATGTGGTTCTGTGAATGCCATCATATTCTTTTCCCATAAATTTTTTAGGTCCCCAAACGCCAAAAGCTTGAATTACAGACTTATCTTCATCTGCGAGTAGCGGAAAAGGAAATTCGTATTTATCTTTGAACTTGGCTTGAGCCTTTGCTGGATCTGCACTTACACCTAAAAGTTCATAATTATTGGCCTGAAAACGATCAAAATTATCTCTTAAATCACACGCTTCGGCAGTGCACCCCGGTGTATTCGCTTTTGGATAAAAGAAAACCACCAGTTTTTTACCGGCATAATCTGCTAATTGATGTAATTTTCCATCTTGATCTAATGCTGAAAAAGCGGGCGCTTTATCTCCTTTTTTTAATGTTGTCATAGGTTTTTATTAAAATGTTTTACAAGATATTTGTCTGTTTTTATGAAACGCTTTGCCCCAGATGGAAATGAAAAGCCCGGACTGAAAAAGCTACTTTTTTCTTGATTATAAAGAGCGACCAGCAGGAAGCTCCTTTATAAACTTAGAAAAAAAGGCATTTGAAGGAGGACTTGTAATGAACAGCTGGATTAGGCGTAAACTAAAATTTGTACTATTTTTACAAATATAAAATTACAAAAATGAATAAGCAAGAGCGTGTAACGTTTGTTATAAATACGTTAAAAGAGTTTTATCCATCAATTCCTGTTCCGCTAGATCACAAGGATCCTTATACTTTGTTGATTGCAGTTTTACTTTCGGCCCAATGTACGGATGTTCGTGTGAACCAAATTACGCCACTACTTTTTGCTAAGGCAAATAATCCTTATGACATGATAAAAATGTCTGTGGAAGAAATAAAGGAAATTATTCGCCCTTGTGGCTTATCGCCAATGAAATCTAAAGGAATTCATAGTTTGTCCCATATTTTAATTGACAAACATGATGGAAAAGTTCCTCATAGTTTTGAATTTCTGGAAGAATTACCAGCTGTAGGACACAAAACAGCTAGTGTAGTGATGTCGCAAGCATTTGGAGTTCCAGCTTTTCCAGTGGATACGCATATTCATAGATTAATGTACCGCTGGAATTTGACGAATGGAAAAAATGTGGTACAAACAGAAAAAGATGCCAAACGCATTTTTCCAGAAGAACTGTGGAATGACTTACACTTGCAAATTATTTGGTACGGAAGACAATATTCACCAGCTCGTGGTTGGGATTTAGACCAAGATATTATTACCAAAACAATTGGCCGAAAAACAGTTGTCAACAACTATTTGAAGAAAAAGATGCACAAATAAAAAACTCCCGAAAAATGGGAGTTTATTATACTAGTTAGAAATTATTTCGAAACTTTTGTTATCTATTTTTATGATGCTCAGCGCTTTGGAATAGCTTAATAAGAAAGAAATTGTTTCTTTTGTAGGTTTCCTATCTTTAGAAACCAATGTTTTTTTATAGTAAATTTTTGCCATAGAGTTATAAATTTTCTTTTTTATAACAACGCAGCAAGTTTAAACATATTGTTAATTGGTCAAAACAATTTGATGTTTGTCAATTACTTTTCTCAAATTCATTAAAGCATAACGCATTCGACCTAAAGCAGTGTTGATGCTAACTCCTGTAGATTCTGAAATTTCCTTAAAACTCATATCTTGATACATTCGCATCACCAAAACTTCTTTTTGATCTGCAGGTAGACCTTCGATTAGCTTTTTTAAATCCATTTCTACTTGTTCCGAAATTATTTTATTTTCGATTGTTTGACTGTCATCTGACATTATAGAAAAAATAGAAAACTCTTCGGTTTCCCTAAACATGGGCATTTTTTTTGTTTTTCTGAAATGATCGATAACTAGATTATGCGAAATTCGCATGACCCAAGGCAGAAACTTACCTTCTTCATTATAGGAGTTGGATTTTAAAGTTTTGATTACTTTAATAAAGGTGTCTTGGAAAATATCGTTGGTGATATCCCTATCTGGAATTTTAGAGTAAATAAAACCATAAATTTTTGATTCGTGCCTTTTGATTAATTTAGCTAAGGCATCCTCATTACCTGCAACATAATCTTTCACCAATAACGCATCTGGAAGTTGTATATTAACCATAATTATACTTTTTAGTTTTAAAATAAATAAGAGATGTCTCTAAAAAGTAGTTTTAAATTATAGGCTAATTTTTTTAGGTTTATTGAATTCCAAATTAACTAATTATTGTTTTATTACACAAGTAAAATTAGTAAAAATTAACATAAGAATACTTAAATATGTTAAAATTTTTCTACTTTGTTTACAATTACTCTCCAAATACTATGCCGATGCATACAATAGAACAATTCATTATGAATTATTCATTAAAAAACATCAAAAAGCCTGACTATTAACAATTTCAAATCAGGATTTTTGATGCTTAAAGTGCTTTTATTTGTTTTTTAATTTTTATTGATACACTCTAATGTAATCGATAATAAAGTTTTGAGGGAGTATTGTATCATCAACTTCTGGGCCTCCAAAATTTCCTCCAATTGCCATATTTACAATAATATAAAAAGGCTGATTGTATGGCCAGATTGCTACTGTTTTGTTTTCAGGCTGAAACGTGTATACTAAGGTATCATCTACAAAAAAATCAATTTTGTCCTTTGTCCATTCCATTGCGTAGACATGGAAACCTTCTTCGATGTTATCAAATCTAGTTTTCTTAGTATTAATAGTATTTCCATGACTGTCTTGGGTGTGCAAAGAGGTGAAAACCATGTTTGGTTCTTTTCCTATATATTCAAGAATATCAATTTCACCACATTTTGGCCAACCTACCTCACTTATATTGGAGCCCAACATCCAGAAAGCTGGCCATACACCTTGACCAACAGGCAGCTTTGCTCTGGCCTCAAAACGACCGTATTGAAATTCTTTTTTACCCTTGGTAGTGATCCGTGTAGACGTGTATATATCCCCTTCCTTTTTTGCAGTAATGGTCAATTGATTTTTAGAAATGTTGTGATTTTGCTTGGTGTACAATTGACGTTCATTGTTCCCCCAACCACAGTTAGGACATCCATTTCCAAGTTCAAAATTCCAACTCTTTTCATTTAATGTTGCCCCTTTGAAATTTTCCTCCCAGACCAGTTTGCGCTTGCTTTGCTGTGCATAAGAAAAATTGATTACAAGCAATACTAGTATTATTTTTTTCATTTTCGTTTAATTAGCAAATTGAAAATTACCTTCTAATTTTGTTATTGAACTTCCCCCTACAAATACTTTAAAATCTCCTGCTTCAGCTTCCCATTTTCTATTGGCGGTAAAGTATTCAATGGTTTTTTCATCAATTGTAAATACTACTTTTTTAGTTTCATTAGGTTGTATCTCCGTTATTTCAAAACCTTTCAATTCCTTCACAGGTCGCGTAACACTTCCTATTAAATCTCTGATATATAATTGCACGACCTCTTTCCCTGCAACACTTCCGGTATTTTTTATAGTAACAGAAACCTCAATTTTACCACTTTTAGCAAATGAATTCGACGATAGTTGCAAGTTTGAATATTCAAATTTAGAATAACTTAGACCGTGACCAAAAGGGTATAATGGAGTGTTTTTTTCATCGATATAATGCGACCAAAATACGCTTTCTGGTTCATTCATAATTGGTCTTCCTGTATTTTTATAATTGTAGTATAGAGGAAGTTGTCCCACATTTCTAGGGAAAGTCATTGGCAATTTCCCACTTGGATTGTAGTCACCATACAAAACTTGAGCAATTGCATTGCCACTTTGAGTCCCTAAATGCCACCCTTCGACAATTGCGGGAATATTTTCAGCAGCCCAAGGAATAGCTAATGGACGACCGTTATTTAAAACTAAAACTATATTTGGATTGACTTTGTAAATGGCCTCCAATAATTCTTGCTGAACTCCTGGTAAACCAATATCCGACCTGCTTCTCCCTTCGCCAGACTGTAAACCATGTTCTCCTAAAACCATCACCACGACATCCGCTTGTTTTGCGACCGCTATAGCTTCTGCAAATTTGCTTTTATCCGTAGTATTAATTTTTGTTTCCCAAATAAATTGGGTTCTACCCACCGCTACATCAGCACCTTTTGCATAGCTAAGCTGATTGCCCGTATACTTTTGCATCCCTTCTAGAACCGAAATTGCTGTATTATCATCTGCAGCAATTCTCCAACTTCCTAAGGGACTTGTTTTATCATTTGCCAAAGCACCTATTAATGCTATTTTTTGTCCTGTTTTTTTAAGTGGAAGCAAATCCTTGTCGTTTTTAAGGAGAACAATCGATTTTTTTGCCATGTCTAAAACTACTTCTTGAAATTCTGGTTTACCAACAGTTGTTAGTTCGCGATTTTCATCACAATATTTGTAAGGATCATCAAACAAGCCGAGTTCAAACTTTACTTTCAAAATACGTCTAGCAGCATCATCAACTAGACTCTCTTTTACTTTTCCTTCCTGTACTAAAGCCACTAAATGATCTACGTATGCACTCGATTCCATATCCATATCGCTACCCGCATTAATCGCTATTTCAGCAGCATGTTTATTGTCTTTGGCAAATCCGTGAGCCATCATTTCGCTTATAGAACCCCAATCAGAGACTACAAAACCATCAAAATTCCAATCCCGTTTTAATACTTCCCTTTGCAAATAAGCGTTTCCAGTTGCTGGAATACCATTCAACTCATTGAAAGAATTCATAAATGTTCGAACACCTGCATCAGCAGCTGCTTTGAATGGTGGGAAAATGGTATTTTGCAATTCTGATTCGCTAATATCAACCGTATTGTAATCCCTTCCAGATTCTGCAAACGCATATCCCGCAAAATGTTTAGCACACGCAAGAATAGTATTAGTTGCTGCTAAATCCTCACCTTGAAAACCTTGTACACGTGCTACAGCAATTTTACTTCCTAAAAAAGGATCCTCACCGGCGCCTTCCATGACACGACCCCAGCGTGCATCTCGAGCCACATCAACCATCGGTGCAAAAGTCCAATTCAATCCTACCGCTGCAGCTTCTTCTGCGGCTATTGCTGCCGATTTTTTTATGGCAATTAAATCCCAACTTGCTGCTTCTGCTAAAGGAATAGGACTAATGGTTTTGTATCCGTGAATTACATCAAAACCAAAAAGTAATGGGATACCCAGACGGGTTTGCTCTACCGCGATTTTCTGTAATGCTTTAACGTCTTTAACGCCTTTTACATTTAACATCGATCCTACTAAACCTTTTTTTAGGTCTTCGTATTTTTTAGCAGCTTGACCCTCTTTTGGTGTAGGTCCTGTTATATCCCAAAATCCATTATACTGATTGAGTTGGCCTACTTTTTCTTCTAAAGTCATCAATCTCAGAACAGAATCTATCCTTTTGTCTAACAAATTATTTTTTGAGAGAGAAGTAGATGGTTGAATGGTTTTTTTACTACAAGCAACTAGAAT
The DNA here is from genome assembly GCF_048286795.2 of Flavobacterium frigidum. Taxonomy (NCBI): domain Bacteria; kingdom Pseudomonadati; phylum Bacteroidota; class Flavobacteriia; order Flavobacteriales; family Flavobacteriaceae; genus Flavobacterium; species Flavobacterium frigidum. The sequence goes on along the minus strand of NZ_JBLVPT020000006.1, from coordinate 100,389 downwards.
AAATAGACTGCTTAATATTACTAGAAATGATTGCTTCATTTGTATTTTTTATTAAAGCAAAAGGCAGGCCTAAAAACCTACCTTTTACTAATGATACTTTTTCAAATGTGTTTATTGATATACTCTAACATAATCAATTTCCATAGACGATTGACTAAAGGCAGGATCAATAGCTCCACCAAAAGTTCCTCCCATGGCAACATTTAAGATTAAGAAAAAATCTTTATTAAATGGTAATGTACCCGTATTAGCTACAGTATGGAAAAGCACATCGTCTACATAAATTTTTACTGAAGCAGGAGTCCAGATGGTTTTGTAAATGTGAAATTGAGAAGCAACGTTTGCCACTGTTGTAGAACCACTATTTGCATTACCACCAGAATTACCTGGATAGTGTAAAGTACCGTAAATAGTAGTAGGTTGACTTCCTTTGAATTCCATGATATCAATTTCACCGCAACTTGGCCAAGTATTAGTAGCGTAATTTTCGCCTAACATCCATATGGCAGGCCAAGTTCCTGCTCCGGTTGTTAACTTAGCTCTAACCTCTACTTTACCGTAGGTAAATTCAAATTTATTTTCAGATTTTAATCGTGCTGATGTGTAACTTGAACCTATTTTTTTTGCAGTAATTTTTAAATTACCTCCGGCAACAATTACGTTATCAGCTGCATTTGTATAGGACTGAGCTTCGGCATTACCCCAGCCTCCAGCACCTAAATCATAACCCCATTTTGCGGGATCTGGAGCGCCATCGGTATTAAATTCATCAGAAAATTTTAAGGTAGTATAATCTGTTGGAGATGTAGCAGCTCCTGGAGCTGTTGTCGTAAAAATATGATACCAAGCCAAAAATGGATTTCCTGGCTGTACCACTCTAACTTTCATACGATTATCTGTAATTGATAAAATCTCATAAGAACTTCCGCCAACGAAATACCCCATAAAGCCCCCATCAGAAAAGTTCATGACAGTTCCTCTAGTTTGGGTTGCAGCATCAGGATTTTTAGATACAAAAGAATCCGATTTACTTAAAGTTACTGTTTTTGTACCACCTGTATTTAAGTCGTAGCAAGCATCGTCTCCACCTTTGATAGCGCCATTGTAATAGGTTTGACCTTTGTTATCTAATAAAAATTTCATTGTTTGACCCTCTAAAGAAAAGGTCATCACACTGTTGTACAAACAAGTGGTCGATTTTTCATTAGGCTTAGCTCCGTAAAAAGATGGGTAATAATTTTGTTTTCCAAAAGTAGCATCTGCCCAAGCCACATTAGGACCTACACCTAAATGATCTGGTTCACTTTGTGACCAATACCATTTTTTGCTAGAACCACCTGTTAAAAATTGAACAGCTTTTTCATCTTTGAAACTACTAAATACGGTCACTTCTATAGTAGTGGTTGTAGAAACACCTCCCGGACCTGATGCAATTACTGTAACGGTATAGGTAATAGTTCCAGATGTTGCAAAACTCTTTTCTAAAATACCACTTGCTGAATTATCGGATAAACCATCACTATAAATATATTTATAGGAAATAGCGTTTTGAGCCGTACTGTTAAATTTTACTTTTCCTGAGCCATCTCCATTAGGAAAAGCAACTGATTTTCCAACTATTTCGGCGGTAACTGTTAATGCAGTTGGCGAATCCAATTCTCCAAAACCTAAATTGTCCTCTTGGCAATTGACCATTAAAAGAAGGACGAAAATGGATACTATGTTTTTTATAATTTTTTTCATTTTTTCTATTTTTTTAAGTGCAGTTGAAGCACATACATCATATCAACTTCTAAATACTTTATAATTAACAGATTATATCTACCGTATTAATTATGAAAGTATACATTATCAACATAAACAGTGTTATTACCAGATGGCGCTCCTACATAGATTAACTGTGCAATATGAGCTCGCGTCGTTAATCCTGTAAAATCACTCAAGGGGATATCTAAACTAACCCAAGATCCTTTCGCAGGAGCTGTAATTGTTACTTCATGTTCTTTGTCATCACCACCACCAAAGGCTCCATTAGCGCCAAAATCGACTAATTTTACTTTGAAAACGGTAAAATCAGCGGACCAAACATCTGTATGAAAATGTGTCATTGCTGTTGCATCGATAGGAGTTGTTGTTGCTTCAATACCAACAAAATCAAGTGCACTGTATTTTTTTGTTGCATTCCCATTAATCGATAGGTCTGTTAAAGTAGCACTTGACCATGATGTTCTCCAAGTATTAACAGGGACATTGGTATATGCATCGCTAAACATAGAAATCACTTTTGAGGCTGCTACTGTTGGAGTTGGTGCTGCTGTTACAGATGCGGCTTGATTGTAAAAGAAAACATTATCAACATAAACAGTTGTATTACCAAAAGGAGCTCCTACAAAAATTAACTGTGCAATATGACTGCGTGTCGTAAGTCCCGTGAAATCGCTTAACGGAATATCTAAACTCACCCATTTTTCTTTAGCTGGATTAGCAATAGTTATTTCATGCTCTTTGTCATCACCGCCCCCAAAAACACCATTTGCACCAAAATCGACTAGCTTAACTTTAAACTCTGTGAAATCAGCAGACCAAATATCAGTGTGAAAGAAAGTCATTGCCGAAGCATTTATTGGTGTTGTAGTAGCTTCGATACCTACAAATCCCAGTGCACTATATTTTTTTGTTTTGTTACCACTAATGTCAATATCTTCTAAAGTTGCTTGTGACCAAGAAGTTCGCCACGTGTCTACTACGACATTTGTATAGGTATCGCTAAACATAGAAATTACATTAGCAGAAGGAATTGTTGGTACTGGTGCTGCAAAAAGATTGGTCACAGTTACTGCCTCAATTTTTTGACTTGTAGCAACTCCACCGCTTAATGCGACAACTTTAACCTGATAAGTTCCAGCTCTAGCGTAGGTGTGTGTTACCACTTCGCCTTCCATAAAATTTACGGGAACTTCATTTGCAACATCACCAAAATATACTTGAAAAAAAGTCTCCAATTCCGCTTTTGCCGTTACGTTGATGGCAAGATTACTGCCAATAGTTATTGTAGTTTGTAAATTTTTAGGTGCCAAAAAAGAAACCATTACCTCTTGCATGGTCTCTGTTTTTTTACCATTGATCGTGGTACCTACAATTTTTGCTTGAAATTTACCTTCTTTGTATTTATGAGATACTTTCCCTCCCGGATTTACAAACCCCGGCGCAACAGTTCCATCACCGTAATAAATTTCAAATTGCGTAACTCCCTCTCCTTTTGGCAAAAAAGTAACATTCCCTGAATTATCTTGTGTAATAGTGGTAAGAGCAGATATATTTGATGGTGCATCTATTCCATCTAAATCCACATCATTATTCTCTTCTGAACAGCCAAAAAATAGGACTATTAAAGAAATGCTTAGTATTAATTTTAACTTTTTCATATATAAATAATATTAGTTTTTAATATCCAGGATTTTGTGTCCAATTACCGCCTGCAAATTGCATTTCCTCAATAGGAAGAGGAAATAATTCATTCTTTGCTGCTTTAAAACCAGTAATTTCTTGTGCCGCCTTCCCAGTACGAACTAGGTCAAAGAAACGATGTCCTTCGCCTGCTAATTCTACTCTACGTTCGGCTAAAATAAAATCAGTTAAAGCAGCACCAGAAACTGAAATATCATGATTCAAATCTCCAAAAGCTCGTCGACGCACTTGATTTAAGTAGCCTCTTGCTTTTGCATCGTCAATTCCGCCGCGATTATTTGCTTCGGCAGCCATCAATAGTACATCAGCGTAGCGAATCGCTCGATAGTTATTGGGATTGGTCAAGTTTAAATCTCCTTGCGCTTCGGTACGCCTTTTTCTCGGAATGTACTTTCGATTAAAATAACCTGTATGTTCGTATCCCTTGCCAAAAGTTGCTCCAGATGAAGTAGCCCATGCCTCTATGTCTAAAATCGCTACTGCTTTTCTTCGATCTCCTGCTTCAAAAGCATTAACAATTTTTAGAGTTGGTACGTTAAAACTAAAACCCGAGGTAAAAAGATCTCCAGAATAGTTCCTTGGTCCGCTAAAACCAACAGCTACATTACCTTCACTACATTGAAGACAAGTAAAACCTGCTCCTTCTACATCAGTATATTGCACTTCAAACACTGATTCTACTCCATTTTCACCTTCATTTTCAAAAATAGAATTGTAATCTGTTACTAAAGAGTAAGGAGATGCCGCAAATAAACGGTCAAAAGTTGTTGCCGCTGGTGCAAATTTATTTTGGTATAAATAAGCCTTTCCAAGTAAGGCTAGCGCAGCGCCTTTTGTAGCTCTACCTTTTTGTGCAGCTGTAGCTGCTAAATTGTCTGCAGCAAAAATTAAGTCTGCTTCAATAGAAGCGTATACTCCTGCAACCGAGGATCGTGGAATTTTTTTCTCATCACCAGGACTAAACCTTGCATCGCCTTTCATAGGAATGCCACCAAACCATTTCACTAATTCAAAATGATAATATGCTCTAAGAAAACGCGCCTCCGCTATAACCTGATTTTTTCCTTGAAAGTCAGTCTTATCTTTAAATTCTAGTATGTAATTTGCTCTTTGAACACCAGCAAACATCCAGTCCCATAAATTTTTTAAATTACTGTTTACAGGAGTATGAATCATTTTATCAACTTGTTGAAAACCGGGCACATCTGATTGGCTTTCACCACCTGCCAAAGTATTATCTGAGGCAATTTCTCCTAATAATGAATTAAGATATGTAGTTTGTAATAAATCATACGCTGCAATTAAAGCATTGTCATAATCTGATTTTGAATTAAAATAATTCTCAGAGTCAATAGAATATTCTATTGGTCGATCAACAAAATCATCACTGCATGAAACTGCTACTGTAGAGAAAATTGTTGTTACTATCAGGATAATAAATATATATTTTTTCATTTTAAATCGAATTAAAAATTAATGTTTAAACCCAATAAGTAGGTTCTAGGAATTGGATAAAAACCATAATCTATTCCACCTCCAATTGGGGCTCCGTTAGAGACACCTGGATCGAAACCTTTGTATTTTGTGAACGTGTATAAGTTGTTTACACCCGCATATAAACGTATTTTGGTAATACCAACCTTTTCTGAATATTTAGGATTAAGTGCATAGCCTAATTGCATGTTTTGAATGCGTAAATAAGAAGCATCTTCAACAAAATAACCGGAGAAAGTAGAATTTCCTGAAGCACTTGTTGTAACTCTTGGGGTACTATTCGTGCTGCCTTCACCCGTCCATCGATCTAACACATAATTTAGTCGGTTAACGTCAGTAAGGTTTCGTTCATAATTTCGAACCATATCATTGCCTACAGAAGCAAATGTGTAAATTGCAAAATCAAAGTTTTTATAATTCATTTGTAAATTGAAACCCATTGTAGCTTCAGGGATTGGATCTCCGATGTTAGTTCTATCACTTGAATTAATAAGACCATCTCCATTTACGTCTACAAAACGAAGATCACCAGGATTTGCCTCTGCACCCAAAGACAACTGTGAAGGATGTGCTGCCACTTCAGCTTGATTTTGGAAAATTCCATTAGTTTTTAAACCGTAAAAATATCCCATTGGATGTCCTACTTCCATCCTTGCAGGAGCTTGCTGGCCAACACTAAATGCACCACCTTCAATGTATCCAGTTCCGTTATTAACTTCTAAAACTTCATTTTTAAGAAAAGTAACATTGTACCCTACGCTCAGGGAAAAATTATCTGAAAATTTATTTTTATAATCGATTGCAAATTCCAGTCCTGAATTTCTGACAGTTCCTGCATTGATTGTTGGAGCACCAGCGCCAGGAGCTGCAGTCCCATTGATACCTGAAACAGGTATATTGGAGATTAATAAGTCCGCACGTGTATCGATGAAATAATCGGCTACTATCGAAACTTTATTTTGACATAATTTCAAATCCAATCCTACATCAAACTTACGAGCTTCTTCCCATTTTAAATTAGCATTAGGAATTTGCCCCGTTGCTAATCCGTTGACTAAAGCCCCATCAAACACATAAGTAGCTTCGCCATTAAGCTGCGAACGGAAACCATTAGGTGGAATTTGATCATTCCCTAGCGTTCCATAACTACCTCTTAATTTCATAAAGTTTATCACTTTATCTGAGCCAAAAAATCCTTCATCTGACACAACCCAACCCGCGGTGAAGGATGGAAAATAACCCACTTTGTTACCGGGTCCAAATCTTGTCGAAGCATCACGGCGAATCATGGCAGAAAAAAGATACTTCCCTTTATAATCATATTGACCTCTTGCGAAGTAGGACAATCTTCGATCATCATAATTGTAAGAACCTGTTGGTGCCGTTTCAGAAATACCTCGTGTTAATGCAATATCTGCAAATTCCCAAGAATTATAGGGAACATCAAATCCAGTTGCAAATAATCCATTTCCGAATGTTTTAAATATCGTATTACCAATTGTAGCTACAACATTATGATTTTCAGCAATCTTCTTAGTATATGTTCCAAACAAATCAAAAGAGTAGTCATTATCATTGATAGCGCTTTGGGAAACTGAACTTCTCAAGACATCAAATACTTTATCGGAAGGATTTATCCAATACAAAATTTGCTTGGCAAACGATTTCGACTCGCTGTTTGAAGTATTAAAACCAATAGAACTTGAAATCGTAAAATCTTTGAAAACTTTGTAATCTAATCCAAAATTACCATTGATTTTCTTAAAGTTATAGTCATTATAAGTATTAGCGATTTGTGCCAATGGATTTATAATTTCAATTCCTAAACCAGTATTTGTAGGCACTTTTGTAAAATCACCATTCGCATCATAAGGAGTTAATGTTGCAGGCGTATTCAAAGCATTGAACAAAACAGAACCTAAACCACTTTCGTTTAATGATTTTCTATTAAAATACGTATAAATTACGTTTGTTTTTAATTTAAGTCTTTCAGTAACATCAGCACCAAGTGAAACCCTTGCCGTATTTCTCAAAAATCCAGATTTATCACGTCCAATAATTCCTTCTTGATCTAAATGCGAACCACTTACCGCGTAGGTAATTTTATCAGATCCACCAGAAAAAGAAATGTCATGATTGATAATAGGAACACTGGTACTAAAAACTTCATTTTGCCAATTTGTTCCTTTACCTAAACCAGAAACATTAGGAAATGGTATAGCATTGCCACCATTTGCATAACTTTCATTTAACAATAAGGCGTATTCAGTAGCATTAAGCATTGGTAAAGTTCTTGACGTTTCCTGAAAACCGGAATATGTATTGTAACTTATTTTTGATTTGGAGTTTTTCTTTCCTGATTTAGTTGTGATAAGGATAATTCCGTTTGCACCAATTGTACCATATATAGCAGCTTGTGCATCTTTCAAAACAGTGATGGACTCAACATCATTTGGATTCAGTAATCCAAGTTCTCCAATATAGCCATCAATAATCGTTGTAGGTCTGTTTTCACCGTTAGTTGCAATACCTCTGATGCGAATATCCAAAGCGGCACCCGGAGCACCTGAAGTAGTTGTAACATTTACTCCGGAAACCGTTCCTTGAAGTGCCTGTTCAATTCTTACCGGTTTTAAAGCTTCAATTGTTTTGCTATCTACTACGGACACAGCACCAGTTACTTCCCGTTTTCTTTGAGTTCCGTAACCAATAACAACTACTTCGTCCAATACTTTCGAATCTTCAACTAACATAATAGAAAGTGCACTATTACTGGAGATTACTTTATACTCTAAATTTTTATATCCTAGGTACGTAAATACTAATGTTGCGCCAGAGGAAACCCCTTTAAGAGAAAAACGACCATCGTAATCGGTTGCGGTTCCATTAGTTGTATTTTTAACTTGAATATTTACTCCAGGTATTGGTAAACCTGAACCCGTTTCTTTGACAACTCCTCCTACATCAAATCCTTGGGCAAAACCAAAAGAGGATAGAAATAGAAAAAGGATTAGTAGATAGTTTGACTTCATAATTTATTTTTTTTGTGAATTATAAAATTAAACGGAACAACTAACAATAAATCAAAAAGAACCTCAACAAAAAACATACAATGCAAAAAATTAAGCATTTAATTTACAATAGTTAAAAAAGTATTGTATAATAAGACTAAAACAAACATTCCTAATCTTTACAAAAAATAAAAAAACCACAACAATAACGTTAATGTTGTGGCAATGTATAGTTAATTAGTGTAAAAACAGGAATACCTATACAGCTAAAATGTACTCAACAAGTCCTTGTTCGTGTGATAATTCCATTTTTTTACGCAAACGATATCTTTTTATTTCAACGCTTCTAACAGAGATATTGAGCAAAGGTGCTACTTCCTTCGACGAAAGGTTCAGTCTAAGGTAGGCGCATAATCTCAAATCATTTGGTGTTAAAGAAGGATGCGCTGCTTTAATTTTTTTAAGAAAATCTTTATCGGCATTGTCAAAAGCTTCTTTGAAAACGCTCCAACTGTCTCCTTCAGTTATGTTTTTGTTAATGGTCGAAATTACAGATTTGATACTTCTATTACCATCATCCGGATTTTTCTTTAAATCAGCTTTGATGAATGCCAGTAGCTCATTTTTACTATTTAAACTCATTGTAGAAACAGCTAATTCTCTATTTTTGGTATCCACATCAAGTGAAAGTTGTTCGTTTCGAATACGCATTAATTCTTGCTCGTTTTCAAGCTCCTTAATTTCTAATAAAAGGTTATTCTCTTCAATCAATTTTTCTTCTTGCTTTTGGTAATACCGCTTGTAGGCCTTGTGAATGAATCGAGCCATTATTACTAATAAAATAAGATAAATAAGCAATGCAAAATAAGTTAGATACCATGGTTTTTCTACAGTAAAGAAATACACTGCTGTATCCTCCAATGTTGAATTTGCAAATTTAGCTCTTACTTTAAACGTGTAGTTTCCAGGCGGTAAATTCTTGAAGCTTACTGAATTTTTAGCGTTCCATTCACTCCAATCGTCCTGAAATCCCTCTAGCAGATATTGAAATTCAGCATTGATATATTTATTAAATTCTGGAACTGTATACGTAATAGTAATATTATTTTCATCGTATTCAAAACTTCCTTCTTCCGTCATGGAACGGTTTTTTAAACTTTCATTTAGTTTATTTGTAGTAATCCCCGTAATAGAAATATTTTGATTTTTAAAACTCAGTTCGTTAAGATTTAAAATATAATATCCATCAGTAGTACCTATTAGATAATTGGAATTTGAAATTTGTGTTATATTTTCGTACCCTAACATCGAGTTGGTCAAGGACGCTGGAATAGGAATAACATTTTGCTTTAATTGATTACTCAATTTACTTAAGGAAAAGTAATGAATGTAATTTTTTGAAAACAACCATATTTTATTCGAATTATCGACAATTAACTTCCCTGATGTATATTCATCTTTTTCAAATACAGCACTTAAAATGACATCTTTACTGAATTGTTTTGATTTTTCATTTAGCTTAAAAATACCTTCTTTATTCGCGTAATAAATGGTATTATTAAATTTTGTTAAACTCGCATTTTTACCTTTTTTTGGAATATTGTATGTAATAAAAGGCTTTGTCTTAGTTAATTTATTGTCTAACTCAAGTCTATAAACCCCTTTGTATTCATGACTTACAAAAACATTTAAATTATTCATGATTTCAAAATATTTTGAAGAATAATCAAATCCAGCAATTTTGTTTCTAAAAGTCCATTGATTATTTATTTTTGAAAGCACTGAAAGTCCATAATAATTCCCCTGAAGTAGTAATCCTCTTTGATTGGGAACGGTCTCAAATTTCCAAGTTCCTGAAGCAGAAAATATATTTTTTGCAACGGCGTTTTCAATTACAAAAGTCCCCGAATCATGACCGCAAAAAAGCGTTCCTTCCTGTTCAAACAAAGACCAAACCTGACCTTTGGTTCCACTTATAAACTTAAATTCATCAGAAGTTTGGTGTTTCTTATAAAATAAACCTTGATTAGTTCCTACGTACAAATTGCCGTTGTAGAGTTTTGAGGTGTAAACAGTCCCCAAAATTCCCGTATCGTCAACAAAATTTTGAATGGGAGATTGTAAATTGATGCAGTTTATGCCATTGTCTAATCCTACCCATAAGTTTTTATCAACATCTTCGTATAAGGAGAGCGCTGTATTATTGCTCAATCCTTTGTTTTGTGTAATATGATATTTAATTTTTCCACTATTGCTCAAAATAAAAATCCCATCAGAAACTGTTCCTAATGCAAAACTACCATCTAAAAGTAATTGACTGCTATACACACTACTTGACGCTAATTCAGTGTCAATTTCGGTACTGAATTTAGTCAAAACAGTTCCAATCAATTTGTAAAAACCATTTAGTTGCGTTTGAATTAAAAGTCCTTCATCGATACTAAAAATATTTACAATCCTATTGTTTTGTAAAACAGGGTTGTTGGATACCAATCGTCCTTTGCCACTTTCAATTTCAAAAAGTCCTTCATTAATACTCTGAAAATAAATTGAATTTTTAGTTCGGAATGACTTTGTAATATTATTTTTAGAAGTAATAATTTGAAAACCTCCCGTTTTAGTGTCATAAATATAAATGCGACTCAAGGATTGAAAAACAACCCATTGATCGTAATTCAATATGTTCCAAAATTGCTCATCATCAAGAATTTTATTTTTAATAGTCTGACTCAGTGATGTATACTTTAATTTACCATTTGACTGTCGGATCCAAAAACCAAATTCCATATAGCAACCTGTAAAAATTTTATTTCCTATAACTTTAACAGAGCGAACAATGGTTTCATTAGGGGACGGATACAATTCCCAATTAGACCCATTAAACTCTAATAATCCTTCATTATTGGCAAAGAAAACATACTGATTTGCATCTTGGGAAATCATCCAGTTCTGGTTGCCTGCTCCATAAGTTGTAGAAGCATATTTGACAATGGGCGGTAACTCTTGAGAAAAAGCACAGTAGGAAAATAAAAATAGTAAAAGATGTAGTTTTGCTTTCAAAGGAATCTTGATGTTAATTATTTCAAAAATAAACTTAAAAATAGCATTTATTTATGGGATAGAAAACATAAAAACTATACATATCCCAAAATCACTATTATTTGCAGTATTTAAAGATTATTTGTGACTTGTTGAATTCTTTTAGTCGGTTGAAAATTGATTACTTTTGTGAAAATTATTGTTTTATGCAAGTTGACCTTTCTACATTAGATCCTAAGAAAAATATCATCATAAAAGGCGCACAAGTACATAACCTAAAAAATGTAGATGTTGCTATACCCAGAAATAAATTAGTAGTGATTACAGGACTATCAGGTTCTGGAAAATCTAGTTTAGCTTTTGATACTTTGTATGCCGAAGGGCAACGCCGATATGTAGAAAGCTTGTCCTCCTATGCCCGACAATTTTTAGGACGTTTAGACAAACCGAAAGTAGAATACATTAAAGGAATTGCTCCAGCAATTGCTATTGAACAAAAAGTAAATACAACAAACGCGCGTTCTACAGTAGGAACATCGACCGAAATCTACGATTATATAAAGTTGCTTTTTGCTAGAATTGGACGTACCTATTCTCCCATATCAGATCGTGAAGTCAAAAAAAATACGGTTACAGATGTCATCAATGATGTAAAAAAGTTTGAACCAGAAAGCAAATGGTTACTACTCGCTCCTATTCATCTAGAAGAAGGACGAAAACTGGAAGACAAACTAAAAGTGCTTTTGCAACAAGGTTTTGCTCGAATATTAGTCAATAATGAAATGGTTCGTCTTGATGATTTACCGGATTCATTAGATACTAAAAATATTTATTTAATCGTAGACCGAATCGTTGTTAATCCATCAACTTCAGGAGAAGATGAATTTTATAATCGGTTGGCCGATGCCGTACAAACTGCATTTTTTGAAGGTAAAGGCATTTGTCATTTGCAAGAACTAAACTCCGACAAAAAGTATTCGTATTCTAATAATTTCGAGTTAGATGGAATTGCATTTTTGGAACCCAACGTGCATTTATTCAGCTTTAATAATCCGTACGGTGCCTGCCCTGTTTGCGAGGGCTATGGAAATATAATAGGAATTGATGCAGAATTAGTAGTCCCAAATACCACTTTATCCGTTTTTGAAAATGCTATTTTCCCTTGGAGAGGTGAGAGTATGAGCTGGTTTAGAGATGAGTTGGTCAACAAGGCGTACAAATTTGATTTCCCAATTCACAAGCCTTATTTTCAATTATCTGAGGATCAAAAAGAACTAATTTGGACTGGAAACAGTTATTTTCAAGGATTGAATGATTTCTTTAAAGAGCTAGAAGAAAAGAATTATAAAATACAAAACAGAGTAATGCTTTCTCGCTACAGAGGGAAAACTAAATGTTATTCTTGTAAAGGCAAACGCCTAAGAATTGAAGCCTCGTATGTAAAAATCAATGCTAAGACGGTTTCTGATTTAGTTGATTTACCAATTAAACATTTGGTTACTTTTTTCGAAAATATTGAACTAGATGTTTATGAAAAACAAATAGCAAAACGATTGTTAGTCGAAATTAACAACCGCCTATCCTTTTTAACCGAAGTAGGGCTCGATTATTTGACCTTAAACAGAAATTCGGCAACACTTTCTGGAGGGGAATCACAGCGTATCAATTTAGCGACTTCGCTAGGCAGTAGTTTGGTGGGATCTATGTATATTTTAGATGAACCTAGCATTGGTTTACACCCAAAAGATACAGAACGATTGATCAAAGTATTGCTCTCCCTGCGAGATTTAGGAAATACCGTTATTGTGGTCGAACATGATGAAGATATCATGAAAGCAGCCGATATGATTATTGATATTGGTCCTGAGGCAGGTACTCTAGGAGGGAATTTAGTCGCGCAAGGAACTTATGACCAAATACTGAAATCTACTTCCCTTACGGCTAAATATCTCAACGGAGATTTAGAAATTTCTGTACCAAAAAAACGAAGAGCTTTCAAGAATTTCATCGAAATAAAAGGCGCTAGGGAAAATAATCTACAAAATATAGATGTAACCTTTCCTTTGGAAGTATTAACAGTAATCACGGGAGTTTCCGGAAGCGGAAAAAGTACGCTCGTTAAAAAGATACTTTTTCCAGCGATGCAAAAAAAGCTGGAGAATGTAGGAGAAAAAGCAGGGCAATTTAGCGAACTATCTGGTTCTTTTTTGCAAATAAAACATATTGAATACGTTGATCAAAATCCAATAGGAAGAAGTTCGCGTTCCAATCCGGTTACGTATATCAAAGCATACGATGACATTCGAGAATTGTATGCTAAAGAAAAACTATCAAAAATAAGAGGCTATCAAGCCAAGCATTTTTCTTTTAATGTTGATGGTGGACGATGTGAAACTTGTAAAGGAGAGGGCTCCATAAATGTAGAAATGGTTTTTATGGCCGATGTACAATTGCCGTGTGAAACCTGTAGTGGAAAACGATTTAAGAAAGAAGTACTGGAAGTCGCTTTTGAAGGCAAGAACATTCACGATATACTCACGATGACTATAGATGATGCAATTGCATTTTTTATAGCTCATAAACAAGCTAAAATCACTCAAAAACTACAACCATTACAAGATGTAGGTTTGGGATATGTGCAATTAGGACAATCCTCCTCTACACTTTCAGGTGGAGAAGCGCAACGTATAAAACTCGCTTCATTCCTAGTAAAAGGCGCAACAAAGGACAAGGCTTTATTTGTTTTTGATGAGCCTACAACAGGATTGCATTTTCATGATATCAAGAAATTATTAGCCTCATTTGACGCGTTGATAGAAAAAGGACATTCAATTTTAGTTATTGAACATAACCTTGATTTGATCAAATGTGCAGACTGGGTAATTGACTTAGGCCCAGAAGGTGGCGAAAACGGTGGTAAATTATTGGCAGTAGGAACGCCTGAACAAATTGTAAAAATAAAAGATTCGGTAACCGGGAAATATTTAAAAGATAAATTATGAGATTTCTAATCGGTATAGCATTTTTCTTCAAACGTATTACCATCTTCATCAATGGCAATTACAATGTTTTTTTCTTTGGAAGAAACGTAAGTTACATAAATCCAGCCAACTGACCACACTCCTAAAGTCATGCAACAAAGTAAAAAATTTAATCCATGATCGACCTCTTTCCTGCTTTTAGATAAAACTGCAAAAGGTAACGAATCATTTTTTTCTATAATTGTAAATCCATGATGAATTTTACTTGCAAGAATTGAGGTAAATTGTTGCAGACTTTCTTCGTTAACATAGGTATTGCTTGTCATAATTATTAGAATAAATTACCTTAGCTATTATTTTTCTAAAAAATAGTTTGATAAAATTATATAATGCAAAAGTAAACGCTATATATAATTTTCACAATACCCACTTTTAGTGATTTTTAATCTATTTAAAAAATTAAACAGCTAATCAGTATTACTATTAAAGTTCCATACAAATTTATTTTAAAGGACCTATTTACAGTTATACAATAATTAATTAAACTTACATTATTCACAGATAAGCAAGGCTAGTATCAAACTTTTTAGAATAGAAAACAGTATTTTTTTCAAATAAATTCTTCAAATCCCTCTTTGATATAGACGGGAAAAAGTTCCTTTTAAAAATTAGATTTAAGAAGTACTTAAAGTAAAGATCAAAAATTATAGTTTGAGCTTCAATTTTTTCAAAACAACATCTAAAACTTGATTGATTTCGATTGAGATTACAAATTTGTAATTGATGTAAACATATAAAAGTGTAACCAAAATTGATTTGAAACTAATACTGATTATTGGGGTAAAAGGAAATTCCCAAAAATAAAAAGCAATAAATAATATAAAAGTAACCACAAGAGAAGTTACCGTTTGTTTTGTAAATGGATACAAGTGCAAACGCTTTACCACAAAAAGTAATTTAGCCAAACTGTATATTGTAATCGATAATAGAGTAGCAAAAGCAGAACCAATTATACCATAAATAGGAATAAATATTGCATTCAGGACAACAGCTATGACAACTAAAAGTACTCCAAGAAACAAAACTGTTTTATAATATTTAGTATTAAAAATGATAGCATTATTATTGCCTAATATCAATTCAAAATATTTAGATAACCCAATCATGAATACAACCATTATTCCTTCTTTATAGTCATGCAATTGAGGCATATCGTACAATTTATTAATATTGACAAAAATACCCAACATAACCAAACCGCCCACAACTTGAAGATTAATGGATGTTTTTTTGTACAAATCATTTAGCTCTTGCTGCTTATTTTCGTGCATTAATCGAGCTGTTATTGGATAAACGATTTGGTGCATGGCGCGACTGGGAACTGAAATTACCAATGCGATGAATGTTGCTATCGAATAAAAAGCAATATTATCAATAACCATATATTGGTTAAGCATAATTTTATCTCCATCCAATAGTAAATTGGCAACACTACCAGACAGAATAATATAAAAAGTATACGTTAATATTTCTTTTGTATTTGCTGGTATGACAAACTGAAAAGCTGGTTTTTGTATGCTAAATGCGTAGAACATTGTCACTAGTAATGCCAAGAAATACAAACCGGCTGTTGCGTAAACAAACCCTTCAACGGTGAGTATATCATAATAAACAGCAATTAATAATAACAATGAAAATAACCGCAACCCAACTTCTTTTACAAAATTACCAAAAACAGAGTGCATGTGAACCCGCAACCAAGCATAAAAAATTTCAAAATATGCCATGCACAAACCAATAAATGGTATAAGCCAGATAAAGCTTTTTACAATTGGATTCTTTTTTGACAAGAAGAATAATATTTCATCGTAAAAGAAAAGTCCAATGATCAACATCGGAATTATTAATAACAAAGGGAATAAAACTGTAAAGGATAAAAAACGAGACTTTTCTTCCTCTGTCTGGTATTGAGAATAAAATTTAACTAGTGTATTTTGCATCCCAATTGCAAATAATGGCATAATCACATTTGCGCAAGAGGTAATGTAATTCGTTAATCCGTAAAAAGTAGCCCCAAGAAAAACAGGATACAAATAAATAGTATTTACACCACCAATTCCAAATCCAATATAGGTAATTACGGTATTCTTTAAGGACTGATTTAATACTATTCCCATTTTATTTTATTGCGAGGCACGAAGCTAACTCACTTTTATATTATATTTTGTTTATTACTTCGACCAATTCTCTGGTAAGATTTTTTCTGGAATATTTTTGTAATCCAACCCCATTTGAATGCAATTTACCTTCCAAAAACTGCTTGTAAAAGTCCAAAATTACACTTTTAAGTTTCATTTTTTCTGAATAATCAAAAAATATACCCGTATTGGTCTCGGCTATGATTTCGGCAAAATCAGAACCATTAGGACCAATCGCAATTATCGGCCGGTTTGACACCATATATTCGAATAATTTTCCAGGGATAATGCTTTTGGTTTCAGGAGAATCAATTTCGATAAGCAACAAAACCTGCGATTTCCTTTGGTGCGCAATCGCCTCTGCATGCGAAACATAACCCATATTATTCAAATAGGAATGTAACCCAACTTGAGTAATCGTTTGCAAAACTTCCTGACTTACAGCACCAATTAATTTTATTTCTAAATGGGATTTAAAATCTGGAATTTCAGCAGTCAATTCAGCTAAGCTTTCCCATAAAATTAAAGGATTTCTCTCTGAAAGAAAAGAACCAATATGCGCCAATGTAAATTTAGAATCTAACGGTTGTTTCGCCACTTCTTCCATATCGTAGCCATTAGTTATTACCGCAATTGGTTTATTTGTAATCGCTTGAAATTCTGCTTTCGTTGTTTTACTCGTCACGATAATGGTATCCGCTGTATTCAAAACCTGATGCTCCAGTACTTTGTGCTTTTTATCCGCATAATGAGACAATCGTAAGGATTTATGATAGCCAATAGTCGTCCACGGATCTCTAAAATCGGCAAACCATTTCAAATCTAATTTTTGCTTTAATTCTAGTCCAATGAGGTGCAAACTGTGAGGAGGTCCCGAGGTAACGATAGTGTCAATATTATTTTCAACAATGTATTTCTCCAAAAAAGCCACCGATGGTTTTACCCAAAAAACACGAGCATCCGGAATAAATAGATTGCCTCGAATCCAGAGTAACGTTTTATCAAGAAAGCTTTGCTTTTTCTGATTGGGAATAATCCCGGAATTCATCTTTTTAGTTTTATTCTTCGAAAGAAATGAAGCTATTTGATACGGTTCAAAAATCTTTTGTTTTAAAATAATGGCTTGCTCAGAAACGTCCTGAACTAAATTTTGATCCACAATAGGATACGTAGGATTCTCTGGAATATAAACGATCGGCTGAACGCCAAATTCAGGCAAGTACTTAACGAATTTTAACCAACGCTGCACACCCGGTCCGCCAGCGGGTGGCCAATAATAAGTAATAATAAGGATTTTTTTTGGGGCCAATGTTAGGATTTTGCTGTCATTAATTTTAAATCCATAAAAAACAACTTACTGTTTTTATGTAATCCTCTTGAAATAAAAAATAAAGCTGGTAATGAAGGTATTAATAATAAAAATCTAAATTTATCCGGATTAATGAAGTACAGAGTTACTAAAACTCCAATTATAACTCCTAAAAAAAAGAGCAAAAATAAAATATGCTGAAACGATTTTAAACCGAATAATTCTTTCATAATTTTAATAATTTTTTGTTATTTAGTTTTTCCAACTCTTTAATATTTATTTGATATTAAGTCTGTTGTTCGCCTTTTTTGCCAATTTTAATACGTGAGAAAGTTCAATTATTGCAATGAGTTTTTCAAAACGTTGTTGATAGCTCAATTGTTTTACTTCTTCAATATATCTTTCATCCTTAACTGCTGGATGTTCGTGATTTAATTTTACTTTACCCATTTCATTTCAAATTTAGAATCTATTAAAAAATTTATTGGATTAAATTTACAAATAAATATTAGACAGCTAACGCGTTTTTCTTCCTTTCAAAATAAATTCCAGCCACTAATACTAATACTATTAGAATCGAACTAATCAGTGTAATAACACCACCCGTTTTTATTACTTGCGGCTCAAATTTGAATTCTATGTTGTGTTTTCCCGCAGGAATTTGCAAGCCTCTTAACACATAATCCGCTCTGATATGCGCTGCGCTTTTACCGTCAATGTAAGCATTCCAACCTTTTCCATAATACATTTCAGAAAATATGGCTAATCCTTCTTTTGTATTTTCCGATGTATATTTCAAATAATTAGGCTTGTATGTCGCTAAAGTTATAGTTGCTAAACTGTCTTTGGCGAAAGCCGTATTTTTTATTTTAAACTCTTTTTGATTTATTATTGCAACGTTTTTAGAATCTAAACTATCCAAGGCTTTCATCTCTTCATCAGCAGAATTTACTACTTTTACTTTGCTCACGAACCATGCGTTTCCATTCACATCTGGATTAGCAACTGGAAATTCTCTACCTTCTTTGTCTTTTTGAATTAGATATTTTACATTCAGTAAATTAAGAATCTCAACATTGTTTTTACTGATTTGGTAATCAATTAATTGCTGTACTCTTCGTGGTCGTACCGCACTATAACCACCAATAGATTTATGAAAATAAGAAGCTCTCGCTCCCATGATATCGCCAACTTCAAAAACACGGTAATTTGAAGTATCTTTTAGTATTTCAGTATCTGCTGGCGACTCTTGAAAAGGAACCTCAACCTGACTACGACTTACAAAATCCTTTCCCGAAACATATTTTTTATCTACAAAAAACAAATCGGAAACCATCAAAAGTCCCACAATTAGTATCGCTGTGTTTTGAGCGAATCTTTCTTTTATTGACAACCATAATACCAATGCCGTTGTAAGGATAAAAAATCCTGAACGCAATAAATCAGCACTAAACAAACTCATTCGATCCAGTTTTAAGGCATTGACAAAATCAGGACCATACATTTCCTGGTAACTCGCATCATTCCCACCAGTAAAACTGAACATGCTTTTGCACAAAAACAAAATCACAATAATACCTAAGCTTAAAATTACCGACTCATACAACGCTTTCCACTGTAATTTTTTGTCTAATTGAAAGTATGACTGCAATCCCATAATAGCCAAAACTGGAAAACATAATTCAAGCACCACCTGAATCGAAGAAACGGCTCTGAATTTATCATACATGGGAACGTAATCGATAAAGAAGTTCGTTAAAATAGGGAAATTTTTACCCCAAGATAACATTAAGGCTACAATCGAACCGGCAAGAAATACATATTTAATCTTTCGTTTATCAATAAACAAAGCTATAATCGCCAGGAAGAAAACTACAATTCCAATGTATGCAGGAGCAGCGACAATAGGTTGATCTCCCCAATAGGTTGGCATTCCAGACACAAAATCAGTTGCCTGATCCTCAGGAACTCCCTGCCCTATCATGAATTCATACATATTACTGTCTTTGCCAACTGCTTCATTATTTGAACCCCCAAAAAGTCGAGGTGCAATAAGATTGAAGCTTTCCATAACGCCATAACTGTACTCCGTAATGTAGTCTTTAGACATAGATGAACTTGTCTCGTTTTTTGAACCGTTTGGATTGAATGTAAGTTCACTTTTGCCACGAATACTAAAATCAGCATATTCAGTGGTAGCCATTAAATTGGTAGCATTGGCACCAATAGCTAAAATTCCAGCAGCTGCTAATATCCCAAAAGATAACAACAGGGACTTATATTCCTTTTCTTTTATAAAATTATAACAAAAATAAATAGAAAGAATCAATAGAAAAATCAGTAGGTAATACGTCATTTGGAAGTGATTCGCATTAATTTCTAATGCAGCCGCAAAAAGCGTAACTAATCCTCCCAAAATGTATTTTTTTTGAAATACCAGAATAAAACCAGCAATAACCAGTGGCATATACGCAATAGCATGTGCCTTTGCATTATGACCCACACCAAGAATAATTATTAAATAGGTAGATAAACCAAAGGCTATTGCCCCAAAAAATGCTTTTAATGGATCTATTTTTAACACCAACATCAATCCATAAAACCCAATAAAATACAAGAATAAATAATCAGCAGGACGCGGTAAAAAACGTAACATATCATCTATTGCACCAATATAATCGTGTGGGTATTTCGCTCCCAATTGATAAGTAGGCATTCCTCCAAATGCTGAGTTTGTCCAGTAGGGTTCAAGATCATTAGTAGCTCTAAAATCATTTTGTTCTTTGGCCATCCCAGTGTACTGAACAATATCCGATTGGAAAATTTGCTTTCCTTGCAATACAGGATAAAAATAAAGAATAGAAATTAGTACAAAACCCAATATGGCTGCCGCGTGTGGATAAAATTTATTTAATATTTTCAATGTAAAATGGTTTGAATTAGAGTAAATACAATGCTAAAAACGACAAACTTAATCTATTTCTTCGTAATCAACATAATCACCCACTTTTTTGGTTTCGCGAGGATTTTTGGCATTAGCCGTATTATAAAGCACCTCATCCTTTGTTTGTGTCTTTTTCCAGGAAGCATCTTGCGCCTGTTGTTGTTGCTTTTGCATATTTTCACCTGCTTTTTCAACTACTTTTTTTACCAATAATGGCAGAAACAGTTTTGCTAAAAATCTGAAAATATAATAGAAAGCAATCATATAAAAAAGTGCTTTTATAAAACCCGTAAATGATGCTATTTGCATATTAATATATTTTTTTTCAAAATTAATAAATCCATATTGAAACTTCGAGACAAAATTAAAATATCATTCTTAAATAAATGATAAAATATAGTACATTTGAAATGCGTTATTACTTTTCAATCCAAAAAAAATTACTATGTTTAAAATAAAAATCTTGCTTATCGCCTTTATTTTATTACAACCAAGTATGCATTATGGTCAACATACAGACGAAATAAACTCTAATAGACCTGGAGAAACCATGTCAGCTTACTCTGTAGGTAAATCAGTAATCCAAATAGAAACAGGCGTTTATGGCATCAAACAGAAACATAGTTTATTGAATTATAATTCAAATGGCTTTGGTATCGATGCCACTTTACGATGGGGTTTATTCCTAGAAAATCTAGAATTGATCGCTGATATTCAATACCAAAACGAGACCTACAATGAGTTGTTCAGCAGTACCAAAATTGCAGACTTCAAACAAACCGTTTTTGGAGCAAAATATTTAATCTATGATCCTTTTAAGAATTATGAAAAAAAAATAAATATTCATAGTTGGAAAGCTAATAGAAAATTCAGTTGGCGCCAATTAGTACCAGCGGTTTCTTTGTTTGCAGGAGCTAATTTTACGATGGCGGAAAACCCGTATTCTTTTTCTCCAGAATCCAGCATATCACCAAAAATTATCTTGATAACTCAAAACCATTTGGGTGATGGAAAATGGGTTTTTGTAACAAATATCATTGCCGATTATGTTGGAACCGATTTTCCTAGTTATGGCTACGTACTAACATTAACTCGTGGGTTTAATGACAAATGGTCTGGATTTGTAGAAAATCAAGGGTTTAAAAGTGATTTTTATAGTGATGCAATTGTTCGTGGTGGTGCCGCGTATTTATTAAACAAAGACATGCAAATTGACGCTTCAATTAGTACAAGTTTGAAAACGACGCCTTCTATAGTGTATGGAGGCATTGGTTTTTCCTGGCGTTATGATGCTAAGTACAAAGAAGTGAGAATAAACATTGACAATAACGATAAAAATACGGGGTCTAAAGCAGAAAAAAGAGCCAAAAAGACAAAAAAAGGATAATGATTACAATAAAAGAAGCCGTTACCAAAAGTGAATTAACAGATTATATTAAGTTTCCATTCACACTATATAAAAATAATAAGTATTGGGTACCACCCATTATTGCAGATGAGCTGGAAACCTTTGATAAAACCAAAAATCCGGCTTTTGAAAATGCCGAAGCCTATTTTTACATCGCATACAAAAACAATGAAATTGTTGGTCGGATTGCAGCGATTATTAATTGGGGTGAGGTAAATGATCAAAAAAAACGCAAAACTCGTTTTGGTTGGTTTGATGTAATTGACGATATTGAAGTAACAAAAGCACTACTGGAAAAAGTATACGAACTAGGACGAAAAAACAATTTAGACCATGTTGAAGGACCTATGGGTTTTTCAAATTTAGATAAAGTAGGAGTCCTAACAGAAGGTTTTGAGGAAATTGGAACCATGATTACGTGGTACAATCATCCGTATTATGCCCGCCATTTTGAGCAATTGGGATTTAATGTTGAAAAAGAATATTTAGAGAGTAAATTCCCTTTTGAAAACGTAAAACTGGAGTTTTTTGAAAAAGCAAACGACTTGGTAAAAAGAAGGTATCAATTAAATCCGCTCAATTTTAAAACTACCAAAGAAGTAATGCCCCACGTTGATAAAATGTTTGATTTATTTAACAAATCATATGCCTCATTATCCTCGTTTGTAGCGATCACCGATACTCAAAAAGAATATTTTAAGAAAAAATACATCAGCTTTATCAATCCTGAATTCATAAAGTTTGTTGAAGATAAAGACCATAACATTGTAGCGTTTAGTATTGTAATGCCTGATTTTGCTCAAGCTTTACAAAAATCTAAAGGTAAATTGTTTCCTTTCGGATTTTTACATTTGCTAAAAGCAAAAAGACAAAGTAAAAATGTACTTTTTTACCTTATTGGTGTATTGCCCGAATACCAGAACAAAGCTGTAACCGCAGTCCTTTTTAAAGAGTGTTACGAAACATTTAAAGATAAAGGCATACTCAACTGTTATAGAACACCAGAATTAGCAAACAACTTGGCTATTCAAAATTTATGGAAACATTTTGATCCTGTTGTTCATAAACGAAGATGTACTTTCATCAAGAGTTTATAAAAAATACGGTTTAAGAAATTCTTGACTCAGATGATTGTAAATTTATTATAAATCAGACTTATTAGGTTTTTCTATTTAAAACTTATAAAAAATCGTTACTAATAAATTTTGAGGCCTTATGAAAAAAGTTGTCTCACTCGAAATAAATTCTGTATTGTTTTGAATACTATATTTGTCTCTATTTAAGATATTAGACCACTTTAATTCATATGTAAATTTAGACTTTGGATTTTTATAGTTTAAAAAGGCATCTAGATAATGGTTTCTATTCTTGTTAAGATTTCTAAACTGTATAAACTCGTTTGAAAGTCTAAGCGATAATTTTTCTGTAAAATTAACGTCAAAGTTGTATTTACTAGAATAAAAAAACACTTGGTTTTTAAACCCTGTGTTTTTATTTTTATTGGTGTTTTTTTGAAAAGAATATTCGGAAGTAAAACCAATAGTTTTAAAAAATTTAGGGTTAAAGTTTAATCGAATTTCTTGATTTTTGTTTTCAAAAGGAATTAAAATATTATTATTAAGCTGATTTTGAGCAACTACATTGTAGTTAATATTTATTTTGAAATTTGATTTTAATCTAAAAAAGTACTTCGAAATGCCAAGAGCAACTTTTGTTTTTTTGCTATAGTTTTCAAATAAAATATATTCAAATCTATTTGATGACGAAGAAAAAATATTAGATCCTATAAAATTTGCTCGGTTAAAAGTTTTTTCAAAATCTAAATTTATAAAAAGAAGTTTAGATGTGCGCTGCAAAACAAGTCTTGAAGCTATTTTATGACTATCCGTTTGAAAATAATCTAATTGATTTCTGTAAAAACTTCGAAAATTTTGTAAATAATAATTATCATAATTATCAAGAACATTTCTCGGAACATTATTAAAAGAATATTCGATATTGAACATGTTTTCTCTACCAAATTTTTGTTCCACTTCGGTTTGAAATACCTTTGAGAATACATTTTTGTTACTTAACGAAATGAAGTTATAAAAAGTTGGTGCAAAAGACGATTCCCATTTAAGTTGTTCTTTTTTTAAAGTTATTCTTGCTAAAACAGATGTTTTACTAAATATGGTTTTGTTTTGATTGAAATATTCTGGCAATACAGACTTATCACCACTGTTTTGAGTAAGTGATAAGTCTGTATTGTTGTCTCTATTCGAGAATATATTTGAAAATTCTGATTGGAATTTCCATAAATTTTTAGTGTAACTAAAATTTGCCGCATTTTTAAAAAAGAAAATTCTATTATTAATAATTTGATTTGTAGCAAGATAGTCTACATTGTTGTTTAAGAAATTTGGGAAAATACCTTTTTTTATGATTAATTCGTCTTTAAGACTTCCAACATATAAATATGAATTTAAATTAAAAAGCGTATTTACTATTGTTTTTAAAACATTAAATTTATTTGTAAACTGGAACAAATGGTTCTTAAGATCTTGCGTGTTACTTGCATTGTTTAGTTCAGAATAACTTTTCTCCTTGTATAATTCTGCTTTAAAATCGTTAGTCCAATAAATAGTATTTGTGTTTTTTCTAACAGTACTATTTTGAATAAAGTAACTGCCTTTTTTTGAAAAACTATTATTTTCAACAAAACCAATTGCTGTATCAACATTATTGAAAGTTGTAGAATTATTTACTTGATATGGGTTAAAATCATTATAAAAAATAGAATTAGTTTTAAAATCCACATCATTATTCAATTTAAAGGATGTATTTGTACTAGCTGCAAATATTCTATTTTCAAATCTATTTTTACTCAACGGAGGCAATGAGGTATTCGATGCTGAGAGTATATTTTCTCTAAAATTTAAATCAAACTTAGTAAAAAGATCACTAAATTCTGTACTAGCAAACATAGTATTAAGATCTTGTCCGACATTATTAAATTTCAATATATTAACGACCTTTATTTTTTTGGAAATAAGTGTATTGAAGTAATTCATTTTGTAAAGATTCGGAATACCTAGTCCTAAATCTAAATTATGAATCCACGTATTTTTATAGTCTGATTTTAATGTTATGTTGAGCGCTGCATTTTTTGGAATTACCTTTCCTTGTAATAATTTAATAGGTTGATTATTTTCGAGTATTTGTATTTCGTCAATAATCTCCGTGTTAAAATTTTGTGTTGCAATTTTATAATTTTTAGATAAAATATCATCACCCTCGATATAAAAATTAGACAATGACATACCTTGGTACTTGATGGTTCCACTACCATCAATTTCTAATCCGGGTATATTTCTTAAAGCATCTTCTAATTTACGATCGTTAAGATTAGCAAAATCTTTCAATTTATACTTAATGGAATCACCTTGTTTACGAACAAGAAGATCTCTTTTTACAACAACTTCATCTAAAATTCTTGGCTTTTCGGAGAGTTTGAATTCATAAAAAAGTTGATTATGAAGTAGTTGCAAAGTAATAGTTTCGTAACGTAAGCTTTTTACAAGAATTTCATGATTTGTAAAAAAGTTTTTTTGAATTTCAAAACTAAAAACACCTTTTTCATTAGTTTTTGTAAACTTTTTTATAGTGCTATTATCTTTTTGAACAATGTATAAAAAAACATCGTTCGCTGGTATGTCTAAGTAACTAACTTTACCAGTTATCGTAACATTTTGTGCAAAAGTTACACTAAAAAAAAATAAAAAAAAGATAAAGAATAAACTATAAAACAATTTCATTATCAACTGATTATTGTAATTCAATTGGATTATTTATTTTCTTCTTAATTTTTGGAACTGGTGCATATTGTTCTCCATTTTTGGTCACCGTAAAATTAGTATTAATTTGACTCGTATAGTTATCATTAATTTCAGCAAATTTTTCTTTGGTAACCTCTTCATAACATAATGGTTCTTCAATTATATTGTCAACTTGTGCAGTACTGATTTTTATAGCGCTAAATTCTACATCTCCCGTTTTATCAACAACAGACAAAATGGCTCCAGGTAAACCATTAAATTTCCATGGACCAAATGATACAGGAATATCAGAGGTAAACCAAGCTTCGTAATCTCTACCTCTAAAAGTAGTGATTGCTTTTTGACAACTATAGTTTAAAATTTGTTTTTTATCTTCTAGAATAGTCCAATCTTGTAGTATAGTATCTTTTACTAAATAGCTACTATTTTTATACTCAAATGAGTTATAAATTTGTTTTTGTAAATCTATAATTATAAAATCATTGGGTTTAATTTGATTTTTTTCATTTTTAAATTCAGAATTTTGATCACCCAATTGCTCCGCAATTTGAAGACTTCTATTATACTTGTTAAGATCATAAGCGAAAGTTTTGCTTGGTGTAAAAAACATTCTAAATTGTGCTTTTCTAATTTTAGCTTTATCAACTAAATCTACTTTATGAATGTATTGATAATCAATATAACCATCCGCTTTCTGAGAAAAAATAAGGTTTGAAAATAAAAAAATGAAAAAATATTTCATAAAAATAAAATTAAAAAGGCTGCCTTGAATTGTATGACAGCCTTCTGTTTAAAATTAATATTAAATTGAATTTTATAAACTTGAATTTAGCAACTACTAAATTTCATCAGCCTACACAATTCTATCAATTTCAATTATTGCTCACAATCTACTTTTGCTAGTACGACACCATCACCAAATTTTAACTTTTTTAGGTCTTTATAAGTTACTTTTCCATTGGGATCAGTAATTATGTCTCCGAAACCTTCTACATACGTATTCCCTTTTTTTATAAAAACAACTTGGCGTAAAGAGGAAACTCCCTCCGACATAAAAGTGTAATCGGCAATAAGAGTATCACCTTGCAGTTTTCCTATCACAGTACCTTCATTTTTATCTTTCTCGAAAAATCGATAACACAAGTTGCCAACAACAGTTGAATCTTTATCGATTTTCAAATCCATCGACACCGTATCTTTACTCTTAATTGAAGAATAGCATTCTGATGTTGCTTCTGAAACTACTTCTTTTACTACCACTGGACTCGCATCTTTTTCTTTTTTACAGGAAATAAAAAAACTCACAAAAACGACTGCTACTATTACTTTTCTCATAATTTTAAAATTTAAGTTATTGAAATATACTATTAATTTTTGAATCAATACAAAAAAAATCCATCAACTTAAGCTGATGGAAATATTTTAAACTAATAAAATCTGTCAAAACTAGGCGTCTAAATCAACCGTTGTTCTGCTTGCTATTTCTTTGTAAGTACCATTTTCTAATTTTTCACGAATTGCTTCAAAAGCAGTAAGTGTTTCATTTACATCTGATAAAGTATGTGATGTAGTAGGAATCATTCTCAATAAAATAATACCTTTTGGAATTACTGGATAGATTACTATCGACAAGAAAATACCATAATTTTCTCTTAAATCATTCACCATAATCATTGCCTCTGGCACACTGCCTTCTAGATAAACTGGTGTAACACAAGTATTGGTATCCCCAATATTAAAGTTACGCTCTCTTAATCCGTTTTGTAGTGCATTTACATTTTCCCACAATTTATCTTTTAATTCTGGGTGATTACGCAACAACTCCAAACGTTTCAACGAACCAATGGTTTGAATCATGGGTAAAGCTTTGGCAAACATTTGAGAACGTAAATTGTATTTTAAATAATCAATAATATCTTTATCAGCAGCCACAAAAGCGCCAATGTTAGCCATCGACTTTGCAAAAGTAGAAAAGTAAACATCAATACCATCTTGACAATCTTGCTCCTCACCTGCTCCAGCTCCTGTTTTTCCTAAGGTTCCAAAACCGTGTGCATCATCAACTAATAAACGAAAATTGTATTTTTCTTTTAAAGCTACAACTTCCTTCAATTTTCCTTGTTGCCCGCGCATTCCAAAAACCCCTTCTGTGATGAATAATATTCCACCGCCTGTTTCAGTAGCCATTTTTGTAGCACGCTGCAGATTTTTTTCCATACTTTCAAGATCATTGTGCTTGTAGGTATATCTTTTTCCACTGTGTAAACGCACTCCATCAATTATGCAAGCATGGGCATCAACATCATAAACAATTATATCATTACGGGTTACTAATGCATCAATAGTAGACATAATTCCTTGGTATCCAAAATTCAATAAATACGCTGATTCTTTCATTACGAAAGCAGCCAATTCATTCTCTAATTGCTCATGATATTTAGTATGTCCGCTCATCATTCGCGCTCCCATTGGGTAAGCAGCTCCATATTGAATAGCAGCATCAGTATCTGCTTGACGCACTTCTGGATGATTAGCTAGACCTAAATAGTCATTCAAACTCCAATTCAAAATATCTTTTCCACCAAACTGCATTCTTGGTCCCAACTCACCTTCTAATTTTGGAAAAACAAAATACCCTTCAGCTTGTGAAGCCCATTTCCCCAAAGGACCTTTATTGTTTTGAATTCTTTCGAATAAATCTTTTACCATAATATGTAGAGTAATAATTTTAATTTTAAGAAGTTGCAAAAATAATTATTTAAATTTTATAAAGGACTTGAAAATAAATTTATTTTTCAAGCAATCTAATCAAACGAAAATTCAAAAATTTCAAACCCAAAAATTTAAACAAAGTACTACTAAAAGTCTAAGATTTCATTTTTTATAGTGCAGTTTTGAACAAATCAAATGCTAAACATGCCAAGCATAATACAATAAACTTTGTATATTTGACTTACTAAAATAAATTTTAAATTTATGTCTAACAATACAAAGGAATTAAAATTAGCCGTCCTTATTGATGCCGACAACGTTCCCTATAGCAATGTAAAAGGAATGATGGAAGAGATTGCTAAGTTTGGCACTCCCACAACCAAACGTATTTATGCAGACTGGACCAAACCAAATGCAGGAGGCTGGAAAAGCGTATTACTCGAGCACGCCATTACACCCATACAGCAATACAGTTATACGGTAGGCAAAAATTCATCCGATTCCGCCATGATTATTGACGCTATGGATTTATTATACTCAGATAAAGTAGATGGCTTTTGTATTGTTTCTAGTGATTCTGATTTTACTCGTTTAGCAATCAGACTTCGTGAATCTGGAATGAAAGTAATTGGAATTGGCGAACAAAAAACACCAAATTCGTTCATTGTTGCCTGTGACCGATTTGTTTATATCGAAGTTTTAGATGGAGCAATAAAAAAGAAAGAACCAAAAAGAACAGCAACTGATGCTAAAAAGGCCACACCAAAAAGCCTTAATAAAATAGATTTACAAACGATAGAACTCATAGAATCTACAATTGAAGATATTGGTGATGATAGTGGCTGGGCTTTTCTTGGAGATGTAGGAAATCTAATTGTTAAGAAAAAACCAGAATTTGATCCACGAAACTATGGATTTTCGAAATTGACACCCATGTTAAAATCGTTAACTGACATTCTAGAAATAGACGAGAGAGATTCTGATAAAAAAGGAATAAAACACGTTTACGTGAGATTGCGATTTAGTTAGACAATGCCAGTTATCTCAATCAGCAGCTGTTGCTGACTGATCGTATCAAATTCAACAACCAGTGTTAAATGAAAATTACAAGTCATACCATTTCAATCCAATAAACAAATAAAACCATGCAACTCGTTTTCGCTTCAAATAACAAAGATAAGATCATTGAATTACAAAGTATGCTTCCTGCGAACATAACCATTAGAAGTCTTGAAAGTATTGGTTTTTTTGAAGATATCCCCGAAACTTCTGATACTATTGAAGGGAATGCGATTCTAAAAGCAAATTATGTAACTGAAAAATATGGTTATGACTGTTTTGCCGATGATACTGGACTTGAAATCGATGCTCTAAAAGGCGAACCAGGAGTATACTCTGCGAGGTATGCAGGAGAACGACGCAATGCCGACGATAACATGAATAAAGTATTAGAGAACTTAACTGATATAAACAATAGGAAAGCACAATTCAAAACCGTAATAGCACTAAACATAGACGGGAAACAGCATCTTTTTACAGGAATTGCTCCTGGAGAAATAACTTTAGAAAAAATAGGGAATCAGGGCTTTGGTTATGATCCCATTTTTAGACCTCTACAATACCAAGAGACTTTTGCACAATTATCGTTAGACATTAAAAATAAAATCAGCCACAGGGGAAAAGCTACGCAACAGTTAATTGATTTTTTAAAATTAAATAGATAAACAACAATCAATACAAAATTTTGATAACAAAAAAACAACTTTAGTAACACTATTTTAGACTAAAATTTTAAATCAAAATAAACAATTCTTAAATAAAAAATATAACTTTCTGACAATCAAATGATAATAAATTATTAAATCTTAAAATAGCATTAGTTTATATCGATTATTAACAGTAATTTTGCACCCTATTTTAAAAATACATATGAATAAATTTGAACAATTAGGATTGAGTGAATCGTTACTGAAGGCGATTTTAGATCTAGGATTTGAAAATCCGACCGAAGTACAGGAGAAAGCGATTCCCCTATTATTGGAAAAAGACACAGATATGGTTGCGTTGGCTCAGACAGGGACAGGGAAAACGGCAGCATTTGGTTTTCCAGTTATTCAGAAAATTGATGCCAACAACAGGAATACACAAGCATTAATTTTATCTCCAACACGCGAACTTTGTTTGCAGATTACCAACGAAATTAAAAACTACTCCAAATACGAAAAAGGTATTAATGTGGTTGCAGTTTACGGTGGTGCTAGCATTACAGAACAAGCGAGAGACATAAAGAGAGGCGCGCAAATTATTGTGGCAACTCCAGGAAGAATGCAAGACATGATTAATAGAGGATTAGTAAACATCTCTCAAATCAGCTTTTGCATCCTTGACGAAGCTGACGAAATGTTGAACATGGGTTTTTACGAAGATATCGTAAACATCCTATCGACTACGCCAGACGAAAAAAACACATGGTTATTCTCTGCAACAATGCCTGCTGAAGTAGCACGTATTGGGAAACAATTCATGAAAGATCCAATTGAAATTACAGTTGGAACTAAAAATTCAGGTTCAGCTACCGTATCTCACGAATTTTACTTAGTAAATGCTCGTGACCGTTATGAAGCTTTGAAACGTCTAGCCGATTCGAATCCAGACATTTTCTCAGTAGTTTTTTGTAGAACTAAACGTGATACACAAGCTGTTGCCGAAAAATTAATTGAAGATGGATACAGCGCTGCTGCCTTGCATGGAGATTTATCTCAGGCGCAACGTGATGGTGTAATGAAATCTTTTAGAGGTAGACAAATCCAAATGCTTGTTGCAACTGATGTAGCGGCTCGTGGAATTGATGTTGACAATATTACTCACGTAGTAAATTACCAACTTCCTGACGAAATTGAAACGTACAATCACCGTTCTGGTCGTACGGGACGAGCAGGAAAATTGGGGACATCAATAGTAATTGTAACAAAAAGTGAATTGCGTAAGATTTCTTCAATAGAAAGAATTATCAAACAAAAATTCGAAGAAAAAACAATCCCATCTGGAATTGAAATCTGTGAAATCCAATTGTTGCACTTAGCAACTAAAATTAAAGACACAGAGGTTGATCACGAAATTGACACATACCTTCCTGCAATTAACAGTGTACTTGAAGATTTATCGAAAGAAGAATTAATCAAGAAAATGGTATCGGTTGAATTTAATCGTTTTATCAATTACTATAAGAAAAACAGAGATATCTCTAATCAAACTTCAGGTTCTGAAAGACGTGAACGTGATGACAGAGATGGTGCTCCAAGAGAAAACAACAATGGTGGTGCGACGAGATATTTTGTAAACATAGGTTCAAGAGATAACTTTGATTGGATGTCATTGAAAGATTACTTGAAAGAAACATTAGACTTAGGTCGTGATGACGTTTTCAAAGTAGATGTAAAAGAAGGTTTCTCTTTCTTTAACACTGATCCAGAACATACCGATAAAGTAATGGAAATATTGAACAACGTACAATTAGAAGGACGTAGAATCAATGTTGAAATTTCTAAAAATGACGGTGGTGGAAGACGTGACCATAATGGAAGAAGCTCAGGTGGAAGTTTTGGAGGCGGAAGAAGTGCAACTCCAAGAAGAGAAGGAAGCTTTGCTCCAAGACGTGAAGGTTCTGGTGGAGGATTTAGAAGCGACAGAAGTTCATCAGCACCAAGAGAAGGTGGTTTTGGACCAAGAAGCTCATCAGCTCCAAGAAGAGAAGGTGGTTTTACATCAGACAGACCAAGAACAGAAGGTTCATCTGATAGAGCACCAAGACGTTCAGAAAACTTTGGTGACACACCAAGACCAAGAAGACCAAGAAGAGACTAACGTTTAGTTAATTTTCTTATAATTATACTGGAACTACAAAATATTTAATCTTGATTTATTACTTTTAAAGTCTTAAATTAATGTATGAAATATTTTGTAGTTTTTTTATTTTTACTGTTGTCCATAACAGTACATGCCCAAATTCAAGAAGCGTCCCATAAAGTTGACGGTTTGATTTTAAGCAATACAACAAAGCAACCGTTATCTAGTGTTAATATCATAAATGTGAATAAG
This sequence comes from Flavobacterium frigidum, assembly GCF_048286795.2. Taxonomy (NCBI): domain Bacteria; kingdom Pseudomonadati; phylum Bacteroidota; class Flavobacteriia; order Flavobacteriales; family Flavobacteriaceae; genus Flavobacterium; species Flavobacterium frigidum. Next base: position 67,909 of record NZ_JBLVPT020000006.1, on the reverse strand, counting down.
GTACGCGGTGCTACTACCAATTCTAATGGGTATTTTGAAATCGATGTACAAGTAAATGACACCCTGCACATTACCAGCCTTGGTTTTCAATCTTTGCGGGTACGCGTGACAAACGACTGGATAAAAAACAAAAGCACCAAAATTCAACTTACTGAAAAAGCTATTGCGCTGGAAGAAGTAGTAATTAGACCTTTTAATCTTACCGGTTATCTTGAAGTAGACACTAAAATAATCCCTGTGAAAGAAAACTATCGCTACAGTATTTCTGGTTTGACGCAAGGGTATGAAGCGGGTGCATATTCGCCCAATGCCTTTGGAAAAGTTCTTGGCTCCATCTTTAATCCGGCAGATATGTTGTATAATTTTTTTGGTAACAAGCCAAAAGAACTAAAGAAACTTAAAGAAATGAAGAAGGATGACACAGTCCGTAATCTTCTGGAATCAAAATTTGACAGGGAAACGATTGCCGTACTTTTAGGTATTGACAAAAATGAAATACCTGAAATTTTGCAACGTTGCAACTACTCTGAATCGTTCATAAAAACAGCAAATGATCTTCAAATCATGGACGCAATAAGCGGATGTTATGAAGAATACAAAGTACTGAAAAAGAAATAAATACAAAAAATTGTATGTTACGAAACCCTCAATTCCGAAAGCAGTTGGGGATTTTTTAAGATAATATTTAAAAACAAATCAAAAATATTATTTATATTTACTTAGATCAAAAGTTAAACAAAACTAAAAACCAATATCATGGCAAAAAGTCAAGACGCTAAAAAAACAGCAAAAAAAGAACCGTTAAAAACGGCTAAAGAAAAAAAAGAAGAAAAAAGAGATAAAAAGAACAGTCCTAAAAGAGACTAAAAATTAGTGTTCAGTATTCAAATTATAGTGTTCAGTTTCGCTTGTTACTGAACACTATTTTTTTTTGATACTGAACACTGAATACTATTTCACTGGAATATTAGCTAAAATCTCTAATACAAATTTCCAGAATTTCTGAGAAGAAGAAATACTTGCTCTTTCATCAGGGGAATGTGCACCGTGAATCGTTGGTCCAAAAGAAATCATGTCCATTTCTGGATAATTCGTTCCTAGAATTCCACATTCTAATCCTGCGTGACACGCCACTACTTTTGGTTTTTCGCCGTTTTGTTTTTCATAAATTGGCACTAAAACATCTAAAATCTCTGAATTAGAATTTGGTGTCCAACCCGGATAGGAACCCGAAAATTCCACTTCGCAGCCCATTAATTCAAAAGCAGAACGCAACCCATTAGCCAAATCAAATTTTGAAGTTTCAACCGAAGAACGTGTTAAACATTGTACTGAAAGTTGTCCTTCGCCAACAATTACTTTTGCAATATTGTTTGATGTTTCCACCAAATTATCAAAATCAGCACTCATTCTATAAACGCCATTATGAGCTGTGTACATTGCTCTTACAAAGTAAAACTGCGCAATTGAAGGCATTACTTTAGCAGGAGTTGCATCCATTTTTTCAAAAACTACCTCTAAAGATGGTTCTGTTGTTTTTAACTCCGTTTTGATTTCGTTTACAATTTGCTGCATGTCAAAAACAAAAGCTTCATCATACACTTCGGCAATAATTACTTTTGCCTGACTTTCTCTCGGAATAGCATTGCGTAAACTCCCACCTTTTATTTCCGAAATTTGCAAACCAAAATTATCAAAACCATCAAATAACAAGCGGTTCATAATTTTACTGGCATTACCCAAGCCTTTGTGAATATCCATTCCGGAATGGCCGCCTTTCAAGCCTTTTACAGTAATCGTATATCCTACAGATCCTTCTGGCGTTTCCTCTTCATCATACTCTGCAGTTGCTGTCACATCAATTCCTCCAGCACAACCAATATCGATTTCATCATCTTCTTCCGTATCCATATTCAAAAGAATTTGACCTTGCAGGATTCCTCCTTTTAAGTTCAATGCACCCGTCATTCCGGTCTCTTCATCAATAGTAAACAAAGCTTCTATCGCAGGATGCGGAATATTAGTACTTTCTAAAATGGCCATGATAGCCGCAACTCCAAGACCGTTATCAGCACCAAGCGTAGTTCCACGAGCACGAACCCAATCTCCATCTACGTACATCTCGATTCCTTGTGTTTCAAAATCAAATACAGTATCAGAATTTTTTTGATGCACCATATCTAAATGTCCTTGAAGCACAATTGCTTTTCGGTTTTCCATCCCAGCCGTTGCAGGTTTACGGATAATTACATTGCGAATTTCATCTTCAAAAGTTTCTAATCCAAGGCTTTCGCCAAAGTTTTTCATAAACGCAATTACTCGATCTTCTTTTTTAGAAGGTCGCGGTACAGCATTTAAATCGGCAAACTTATTCCAAAGCGCTTTTGGTTCCAGATTTCTTATTTCTTGACTCATTTATTAATATTTGAGGTTTTATAGTTACAAAGCTCAAAGTTACAAAGTTTAAATTCTTTATTGATACTAATTGATATTGTAATTATATTTACAAGACTAAAATTCAACTTGTGCGAACAAAATATATTCTTTCTACCCTACTTTTTGTCCAGATACTACTCCTACAAGTTCTCCCTTATTTTCCGTTACAAGTGGAACAATTTTATAGCAACGGTTTCTATCCAATAGTTTCACGATTTTCCAGATTAATAATAGGTCGTATTCCATTTTCTCTAGGCGATTTAATTTATGTTGTTGTCATCGCCTTCATTTTGAAATGGTTTTGGAAACAACGAAAATCATGGAAATTAGAATGGAAAAGCAATATATTATCGCTGTTAAGTTTTGTTTCGGTATTCTATTTTTTGTTTCATTCGCTGTGGGCTTTGAATTATTACCGCCAACCGCTTTTTGAAAAAATGGAAATTAAAAAAGACTATTCAGATGCTGATTTATTGGCTTTTACCAAAAAGTTAATCACTAAAACAAACGCCATTCAAAAACAACTTGCAAAAAATGATAATTTGAAAGTAGTATTTCCTTACTCCCAAAATCAAGTTTTTAAGATGAATTTAAATGGATACAAAAAACTAGCTAAAGAACATTCGTATTTCACCTACACCCATTTAAGCGTTAAAAAATCACTGATCAGTTTGCCCTTGACCTATATGGGTTTTGGCGGCTATTTGAATCCGTTTACTAATGAAGCACAGGTTAATTATTTGGGCCCAATGTACAGTTTCCCAATGACTGCTAATCATGAAATGGCGCATCAAATGGGTTATGCTAGTGAAAGTGAATGCAATTTTATTGGCTTTCTGGCTTCTGTAAAAAACGATAATTTACACATCCAATATTCAGGTTACAGCATGGCTTTACGGTATTGTTTAAGCAGTTGGCAAGCCAAAGACGAGGCTATTTTTAAACAATTATTAAAAACAGTTCATCCCGGAATTTTAAAAAACTACAAGGAAAGCGAGCAGTTCTGGAAGCAATACGACACGATTATCGATAAAGGTTTCCATGCTTTTTACGACCAATTCCTGAAAGTAAACCAACAAAAAGACGGTATGGAAGGCTACAGCAAATTTGTTAATTTAATGGTGAACTATTATAAGTATAAGGAATTATGAGTACGAGTTTTGGATGTTAGGTTTAAAGTAAAATGACAACCCTTTTACTACTAATTTTTGAGAATGATTTAAAAATTCACAAAGAGATAAAGAGAATTTAGAGCGCTATTTGAATGAGTTAATTTGGTTTTTATCGCATGATAATGCACGTAAAAAGTAAAAGTCGAATGACAAACTACTCAAAAACACTTTCGACATTTGACTTTAAGACTTTCGACAATTACATTTCATCACTTGTAAAAGTTGTAAAACTTTTCTTTTTGTAGGGCCTAATGATTAATCTTCCTTCGCGATCAAAACGAATGTAATTATAGACCCAATTCAGGAATACGACAGCTTTATTTTTGAATCCAATAAGTGAAAATAAATGCACAAACATCCAGACAAACCATGCAAAAACACCACTAAAATGGTATTTTGGCAAATCGACAACCGCTTTATTTCTTCCTATGGTTGCCATAGAACCTTTGTCATTGTATTCAAAAGCTTGCATGGATTTATTTTCAATTAATTTCACTACGTTTTCACCCAATAATTCGCCTTGTTGCATAGCGGGTTGCGCCATCATGGGATGTCCCTGCGGATAAGTTTCAGATTCCATGGAAGCAATGTCTCCTAATGCAAAAATGTTTTTATAGCCTACTACTTGATTGAATTCATTGACACGTATGCGTTCTACTTTTTCAACTAAAGAGTTACCATCCAATCCTGCAACAAGAGCCCCTTGAACGCCTGCTGTCCAGATTACCGTGGCGGTTTCAAAAGTCAAATCGGAATTTGTGGTAATCGTGCGGCCATCATAATTTGTTACACGGACGTTTTTCCACATTTTCACACCCAAACTGGTTAGGAATTCTTCGGCGGCTTGAGAGGATTTCTCGCTCATGGTATTCAGGATTCTGTCGCCACTTTGAATCAAATTTATTTGCATTGTGGCAATATCAAGATCGGGATAATCTTTTTGCAGAATGGCTTTTTTCATTTCAGCCAAAGCTCCTGCAAGCTCAACTCCTGTTGGTCCGCCACCTACGAGAACAAAATTGATGAGACTGTTTTGTTCGGCTACATCGGTAGTTAAAACAGCTTGTTCAAAATTTTCAAGAATCAGACTCCTAATATTGAGCGACTGCGGTATGGTTTTCATGGCCATGCAATTACGCTCAATTTCCTTATTGCCGAAATAATTAGTTTTAGAACCGGTAGCAATAACGAGGTAATCGTAACTTAATTCGCCAATCTCGGCGATTATTTTTTGGTTTTTAGTGTCTATTTCCTGGACATTAGTAAGCCGGAAATAAAATTCATCATATTCTTGAATCACTTTACGGATTGGGTACGCTATGGAACCGGCTTCGAGTCCGCCTGTGGCTACTTGATATAAAAGAGGCTGAAAAGTATGGTAATTGTGTTTGTCTAAAAGCACTACTTGTACTTTTTTATTTTTTAATTTTTTGGCTAATGCAATTCCTGCAAACCCGCCTCCGATAATAACTATTCTAGGTAAAGTTGAATTTGGGATGTTCATTTTTTAAATAATATAATTAATTACAAAGTTAGGGAAGATTAAAGGAATTAGCATACAATCAATTTTGTGTAAGCCAAAGTAAATGAATTGATTACTAAAAAGGCAATAAAAAAAACAAGAAAATATTTGCATTCGATATATTATTACTACTAATTTAGCTATATAATTAATTCTAACTTAAAAAATATTTTCACTTATGAAAAAAAGAATTTCAACTATTGTTGTTTCATTATCAATACTAGTTATGTTAAATAGCTGCGGTGTAATGTTTGGAGGAAGCAAATATGAAGGTACAATTGTTGCTAAAGATTGTCCTAATGCAGAAATTTATGTTGATGGACAAAAAATGGGTAATGGGCAAGTAACCGCATTATTTCCAAGAAGCAAATCATTAAATGTTGAATTGAAAGAAGATGGTTGCGAAACTAAAAAACAAACATTTAATAACGCTTTTAGAACAGGGAATTTTATTCTTAGCGTTTTCTCATTTGGAATATTGGGTATGGGAGTAGATTTAGGAACTGGAGCAGCATACAAACCAGACCACAGAAACAATCCTGCAGTTCAAAAAGTTACTGATAAAAAATACACTTTTAATGTAGATTATTCTGATTGCAAAAAATAACCAATAATCCTTACGATAAAGTCCTTTATGAAATTTTCATAAAGGACTTTTTTTTATAAAACAAAATTTGATACATTCCATTTAAAGAAAAAGTCTTCAGAAAAATACTCGTGTAAAATAGCCACGATGGCAATGGAAATCCTTTATTTTTTTGATTTAAAAAAAAATAAAGATTGTAATGTACAGCGGGACTGGTTTGAATGAAGAAAAAAAAGTTTGTGCTCCTGATGGCTTCGCACCAAGTAAAGATGAATATGAAAATAATCAATTTAGCGTTTACTTTGTAACAAAATCTACTATTGAAATACTAACGTATATATGAGTACGGATCTAGAACAAACTTTTGTTAAGCAGTTGCAAGAAAATCAGAATATAATCCACAAGATTTGTAGGTTATATACTAATGGTGACGATGCACATAAGGATTTGTTTCAGGAAATTACGATTCAATTATGGAAAGCTTTCCCAAAATTTAGAGGCGAAAGTAAATTTTCGACTTGGGCCTATCGAGTCGCGCTGAATACGGCGATTACTTTGTACCGAAAAACCAAACGATCCATAAATACAGTTGAATTTGAAGGTCGACAACATTTCCTGAATGATGTAGAATACGATTATGAAGAGGAAGAACAATTAAAATTAATGTACAAAGCTGTTTACCAGCTGAATGACATTGAAAAGGCGTTAATATTTATGTACCTTGAAGATAAGGATTATCAAGAAATATCAGAAACTTTAGGAATTAGCGAAGTAAATGCAAGAGTGAAAATGAATAGAATAAAAGGGAAATTAAAGAAAATTTTAAATCCAATGGGAATATGAAAGAGCTGGATTTATTAAAAAAAGATTGGCAAAAGAGTGATAATTCTTTTAATCAAATATCGGAAACCGAGATTTATAAAATGATTCATAAAAAATCGTCTTCGATTGTGAAGTGGATTTTGATTATTAGCATTTTGGAAGTTTTATTGTGGACCTGTTTGAGTTTTTGTTTTGACTCAGACGGATATTTAAAAAAGATAGAACAAGCAGAAATTATAACTTTGTTAACTGTTTTGAACTATTTTAATTATGGTGTTGTCCTTGCTTTTATTTACGTATTCTACAAAAATTATATAGCTATAAGTACAACCGTTTCTACAAAACAATTGATGCACGATATCTTAAAGACCCGAAAAACAGTTCAGTATTATGTGTGGTATAATTTAGGAATGATAGTAGTGTATTGTGTCATCGCGTTTACAATTGCTTTTGTTTATAATCCCGAGATGATCGTACTGAAAGATAAAATCGCCACAAATGGAAAAGTCATGGCAATAACAATCGTTGTTTTAGTTATGACAATTCTAATGTTTTTGGGTGTATTCTGGCTGTTTTATAGAATACTGTATGGCATTCTAATGCGCAGATTATACAGTAATTACAAAGAATTAAAGAAAATCGATCTTTAGTATAAAAAAAAGTCTTAAAATTCAAAATGATTGAATTTTAAGACTTTTTTTTAGAATTATATTTTTAATACTCCCATTTTCTTAATTTATTCAATTCCTCTTGTTCTTTAATTTCTTCAGCTGGAATAACTTTTAGAAATGAAGCATGTTGCTCTATTGCATATTCTACTTTTTCTACAATTTCTTCAATGGTATCGTTATCGTAATCAATGTCCAGCGGTTCTTTAATGATAAAAGATTGTAGAATTCCTTTCTTCTTCATGCGTAGTCCTTTTTTATCAAACGAACGGCGAAAACCATCGATAACAATTGGGACAACAATAGGACGATGCTGTTTTATAATATGCGCTGTTCCCTTACGAACCGGCTTAAAAGACTTAGTCGTTCCTTGCGGAAATGTAATAACCCATCCATCTGCCAACGCAATTTTGATATTCTCCGTATCGTTTGGATTGATATCTTTTTTCTCCTTGACATCAACACCTTTGGCGCGCCAAGTCCGTTCTACTGAAATCGCGCCTGCGTATGCCAAAATACGTGGCAAAAATCCAGCTTGCATCGTTTCCTTAGCGGCTACATAATAAATATTCATTTTAGGTTGCCACAAATAGCAAACATTCTTGATAGTATCATCGCGACCACTTAAGCTTGCATTAAAAACATGAAACATCGCAACAACATCAGCAAAATAAGTTTGATGATTGGAAATAAAAAGTACATTAGTTTCTGGTAAATTTCTAATTATCTCCGAACCCTCGATTTGCAATTCATTAAATCCTCTATACCGTCTGTGCGTTACAACTCCGAAGATTCGGATGAGCCATTTTTTTATAAATAATAGGTGTCCGAAAGGATTTCTCTTCAACAATCCCATAAAATTGTGTGTTTTTTTGTGAATTTGGTCTACAAATCTACGAAAATTATATTTGAAGTTTAGGACTCAATCATAACGTTATTTTAATAAAACCATAGACCTAATTGCTTTTTTTACTCAAGTATTCCTATTTTCGGATTAGCACCTCGTTTACAACCTCTTTTAACTCACTCAGCATCATTGCCGTAGCACCCCAAACAATATGTTCTTCGATTTTGAAAGCAGGTATAGTGATATTATTAGCGTATGATGTGGACAAATTTGTTTCTACAACAAGCGCATCATCTAAAAAAACCGACAAAGGCAATTCAATAATATGTGCCACTTCAGAAGGTTGTGGAATGAAAACCAATTCTTCTTGACTAATACCCAAAAAAGGATACACCATGAAGTTGCTAGGCGGAATGTATAATTCTGTAAATGGTTTTAGAATTTCAATTCTATCTGGATGAATTCCCACCTCTTCATGTGTTTCCCGTAATGCTGTCGCTGCAAAGTTTTCATCATCTAGTTCGTATTTTCCACCTGGAAATGCTATTTGAGCAGAATGAACCCCTTCATAGGAATTCCGGACTATTAATACCAAATGTGTTATTTCCTTTTTCGGATAAAAAAGCATCATTACTGCGGCTGTTCGCGGTTTCTTATCTACTATGTTACTACTTCCCAAACTATCTAATCGCTCTAGTGGAGCCATTTTTACATGTGCGTCAAAAGCTGGAAGCTTTGCTTGAATTAATTTAGGAACATACTGTAAAAATTCTTGAAAATCCATAATCAAAGTCTATTTTTGCATTTTAAATAGCATATAAATATAGTTTAGAAAATACATTTTCGCAAGTTTTTCTAAAACCAAAAAGTTATCACAAATGTACAGTAAAGAAGAAACACAGCGATTAAAAAGAGAATTCTGGATAGAATTTGCAGAAAAATATCCCAGAAAATGGGTTCTATACGACACTAAAGTAAAAGATTTTTCTTTTAAATTTTATGTTGACAATAAAAAAGCGCAAGTGTTAATCGATATTGAGCATCGCAATGACGAAAAAAGAATTGCTTATTTTGAAAAACTCGAAGCGTTAAAAAACATTTTGGAAGAAGAATTTATCAAAGATTTAGTTTTCGAAAAAGAACATACACTAGAAAGCGGCAAAACAATTAGCAGAATTTGGGTTGAAAAACTAGGAGTCGGAGTTAGTAATCGCAATTACTGGGATGAAATATTTGCCTTTTATTATGAAAAAATGAATGCTCTGGAATTGTTTTATTTAGAGTATGATGATTTTATAAAAGATATTGAAAAGCTTTAAATTACAAACTCTATAGAAATTAATATTTAATAAAAATGCTTCAATTTGAACGATTTTACTAATCAAATTGAAGCGTTTTTCATCCAAATCACTACACATTAAAAATATTATATACAATAATCCGATCTTCATAATTGATATACAATTGCTTCCTATTTTCTTGTTTTTTTCTAGTAATGATAGAAACGGTACAATCTAGGCCTTCATTGTCTTTGCAAGTAAACGAATACACAATGTCGGTATCATTCTCTTCTATAGGCTGATAATCTATGATTTCAAATAATTGAATAATCTGAGAATAGACTACAATTCTATTTTTATTAGTATCCAAAGAGACTAAAATGTTAACCAAATCTAAATCAGTCCATTTACCCCATTTCCCTTTTTCTGTTTTTTCTAAAACACTAAAGCCGGTGGTTTTAAACTTATAATTTTGCCCATAAGATTGCTGTAATCCCATTAGTAAAAACAAAAATCCGATATATATTTTAGCTTTCGTCATTTATTAAAAATCAAAATTATTCACCTCTCTCTTAGCTGATTCAAAATCAGTTATCATTTCCTCTATAATTGAAGCGGCTGATTTAATATCATGAATTAATCCTGCTACTTGACCAATCTCTAACTCTCCTTCGATTAAATCACCCTCAAACATACCGCGTTTTGCTCTTGCTCTTCCTAATAATTCTAGTAATTCCTCTTTACTCGGCCCTTTTTCATACAATTGCTGCACATCCTGATAAAATTTATTTTTAATTAAGCGAACTGGAGCAAGCTCTTTTAAAGTCAATTGAGTATCGCCCTCTTTAACATTAAGAATTGTTTCCTTGAAATTATCATGTGCCGAAGATTCAATCGATGCTGCAAATCTACTCCCTACCTGAACTCCATCAGCTCCTAAAATCATAGTGGCCAGCATTGCGCGTCCAGTCGCAATACCTCCTGCGGCTATTAAGGGAATTGTAATTTTTTCTTTCACTATCGGAATTAAAGCAAGGGTAGTAGTTTCCTCTCTTCCATTATGGCCTCCAGCTTCAAAACCCTCAGCAACAATTGCGTCGACTCCTGCATCTTGAGCTTTTAATGCAAAAACAGAGCTACTAACTACATGAACAACAGTTATGCCATTTTCTTTCAAGTAAGCTGTCCATGTTTTTGGGTTTCCTGCCGATGTGAAAACAATCTTTACACCTTCATCAACGATAATTTTCATGATTTCTTCGATATTGGGATACAACATCGGAACGTTTACACCAAAAGGTTTTGAGGTGGCCTTTTTACATTTTTGAATGTGTTCGCGCAATACTTCGGGATACATAGAACCTGCACCAATCAAGCCTAAACCTCCAGCATTACTTACTGCACTGGCTAGTTTATAACCACTATTCCAAATCATTCCGCCTTGGACAATTGGATATTTAATCTTAAAAAGTGTTGTGATTTTATTCATGAACAAATTGAACTATGATTTTTTAATTATTTTTCCTTTTTTTGAAAAACCATCCGTTTCCAAAATATAAAAATACAACCCTTCTTGTAACGATTTCAAAGAAATAGTTGCTGTTCCTGGAGTGATATTTTGCTCCAATACTTTTTGTCCTAAAATAGAGTAAATACCAAGTATTCCGTTTGTAAATTTTGCAGGTAATGCAAACGAAATAGTATCACTAGCTGGATTAGGATACACTACAAAATCATCATCATTATTTGATTCGATTGCTAATTGATTACGAACAGCCAAAGCAAAATCAGGTATACCATAGCCATATTGATTATTGGGCGCAGAAAATCTATCTGATGCCTTCACAATTAACTCTCTAATTTCTTTATTTGTTTTTTGAGGAAAGGCCTGCCACAAACAAGCAACCATTCCCGCCATGATTGGACTAGAAAAAGAAGTTCCATCGGCCGTTACAATATTTCCAGCCGGATCTGAGACTACAGCTGCTTGTCCTTGAGCCATGATATCGGGTTTAATTCTTCCATCAAAAGAAGGACCTCTCGAACTAAATGAAGTTAAAACTTCTATAGAATTCACAGCACCTATGGCTAATACTGAAATACCATCTGCAGGAACTCCAATATAAGGATTAGAAGAGTTACCTGAATTTCCAGCAGAAGTGACTAACAACATACCTCTACTGAATGCAACTTCTGATCCACGGGTCATAAAAGCAGTGCTTCCATTCATTTCGTTATACGTGTGATTGTACGCTTTATTATCAAATTCAAAATACCCCAAAGAGGTATTGATAATATCGACTCCTAAACTATCTGCTCTTTCTGCTGCTTCAACCCAAAGTGATTCTTCGACAGGATTTTCTGAGGCAACATCTTCTGTAATAAATAAATAATAAGAAGCATCTGGCGCAGTACCCACTAATGAATTTTCCTTGTAGCCTCCCATTGTAGAAAGCACTAAAGTTCCATGTGAATCTGCAGTATACACATTTGGATTTCGTGCTACATAATTATAACCACCCAAAATCTGATTATTGATTCGTAATCTCTGAAAAGGCTGTGCTGTATTTACACCGGGAAAACCACCATCCATTACTGCGATAATTTTACCCGAGCCTGTATAGTTTTGTTGGTGCAAAGCTTGTCCGTTGAGCATCTGAATTTGATTCGATGAAGAACCGTAGGCGTAGTCAATCTTTATTTTCTGTACTTTATTTACCTTTTGAGTTTTTGAATTCTTTGCTATTCTTGCAGTTTGGTTTAATGATTTATCCGCAAAATCAACTTTACTAACAAAAGGTAACGAAGCTAAGGCATTAATATTAGCTTGAGATCCTCGAATATGGAGCGCATTCAGCCACCTCGATTTTGCCATAACTGTTATCCCCGAAGCATTTTTTACCTGACTAATATATGTTAACTCTACAGGAACATCTTTTAAATCTAATGGTATATTTTGGTTGGTTCTTCGATCCAACGCTCTTTGAGATAGCATTTTTAATGGATCAGAAGTAAACGTTTGAGAATTAGGTTTGCCGTTAAAATAAACCCAAGCATCTTGTTGCGAAAAACCAGTTGCACTCAATAGTAAAAAAAGATAAAGGTAAAATTTTTTCATATTTAAATTTGTTAAGTGGATTCAGCTGATAAATGCGAATACCTGATTATTTTTAAACCTCATTTAATTTACTAAATTTCAAAAAAATCTATTCTTAGATCTTATCTTTAATGAAACACTACATTAAGAAATTACTCCTGATCCAACTAATTCTTCCCCTAAATACCAAGCTACAAATTGCCCTTTGGTTATTGCAGATTGTGGTTCATCAAAAGCTACGTACATCCCATTTTCAAATTGATGCAAAGTAGCACGCTGCAATGGCTGCCTGTAGCGAATCCTTGCAATTACCTGCATTGTTGCTCCATTGAGTAAAGATAAATCTTTTCGAATCCAATGCACCTCTGCTTTATCAATAAATAAGGCTTTTTTGAAAAGTCCAGGATGCTGGCTCGTTAATCCCGTATAAATTGTATTGGTATCAACATCGGTAGCGATAATAAACAAGGGGTCAGTTGTTCCACCCACATTTAAGCCTTTGCGTTGTCCAGTCGTAAAATAATGCGCTCCTTGATGTTTTCCAACTACTTTACCCATTTGCGGAGTATAAAGTATTGGAGCAGCAACCACTTTTAGCTCTTCTTCAATTGATAAATCTGTGGGTATTTCAGTATTGTAAACCGAATCATTTTTATCGATTTGAATGATTAAGCCTTCTTTGGGTTGCAGTTTTTGCTGTAAAAACTCTGGCAAACGTACTTTTCCAATAAAACACAAACCTTGCGAATCTTTCTTTTCTGCAGTGATTAGCTCCATTTCAGTTGCTATTTCTCGAACCTCAGGCTTGGTTAATGCCCCAATAGGAAACAGAGATTTCGCTAATTGCTCTTGTGACAATTGACATAGAAAATAAGATTGATCTTTATTAGAATCTGCACCTGCTTTAAGTTGATAAACCGTTTCTCCATTAACTTCTATTTCACTTTTTTGACAATAATGCCCTGTAGCTACAAAATCAGCTCCAAGACTTAATGCAATTTTCATAAAAACTTCAAATTTTATTTCACGGTTACAAAGAACGTCAGGATTTGGAGTACGCCCTTTTTCATATTCGCTAAACATATAGTCAACGATTTTCTCTTGGTATTCTTCACTTAAATCAACCGTTTGGAAAGGAATTCCTAATTTTTCGGCCACCAATAAGGCATCGTTACTGTCCTCGAGCCATGGGCATTCATTTGAAATCGTTACCGAATCATCATGCCAATTTTTCATAAAAAGTCCAATAACTTCATACCCTTGTTGCTGCAATAAGTACGCTGCAACACTTGAATCTACACCTCCAGAAAGTCCTACAACTACACGCTTCATCTTTAAAAAATTACAATTTTATAAGGAGGCAAAGTTACAAAACATTTACAACAGAACTTGTTAAGAATATCGTTATTTATTTTCGGATTTTGTTGCATTTTCAGGAAAACTCATATTCGTTTCTTTGACTAATTTTCCTTTTTCAAAAAACTGCCAAACACCTGATTTTTTGCCATTTACAAATTGTCCTTTTGAAACAATATTGCCATTTCCATCGCTGAAAATAGCTAAACCATTGTAAATATTATTCTTAAAAATCGACTCTTCTAGAACAACCCCTTTTTCAGTATATTTTTTGTAAAAACCATTTTTCAAATTATTTTTATAATTTATTTCTTCAGCAACCTTACCGCTAATATAAAAAACGGTACGCAATCCATCGAGCTTACCCTTACTATAATTCTCCGTAGTCATTATATTTTTTGAAGCCTCGTGGTAGTATTTCCACAGTCCTTCAAATAATTTATTAACTACTTTACCCTCACTAACTTTATTTTTATTTTGATCATAAAAAATTGTGTAGGCTGAATTGTCTTTTGCATTAAATTCCCTGGTAGCTATGATAGATCTGGCTTTTGTATCATCATAAAAACTAAAAATCCCTATTTCCTTACCATGATCAAACGCCCCTTCGTATCGAGGTCTTTTTGATTCCTCAAAAACGCCTTTCCAGAGTCCATGCTTTTTTCCGTTTATATCCAACTTGTTGAATTCGGTTTGGGCTAAAATATTTTGGCTAAAAAACATTACAGCTAAAAGGACAATAAAATTAATGTGGTGTTTTTTCATTATTACTTAGTGTTTGAACATACTTATGAAACTGATAATTTACATTTTTATTTTAGCAAATTTACAAATTATTTACAAAGAGTACGGATACAACTATAAAGGACACTGTAACACTGTTGTATTCCTGATACAAATCTCAATTCACTACATATATAAATTTACTTATTTAAAAGTAGAGTTCAAATCCTTAGCAGCGATACATACGAAGACTATAACTGTTAATTTGAATTATGTAAACAAAAAAAAAGCTCTCATTTCTGAGAGCTTGTATAGGAATTACTTTTTCTTTTGCTGTGCTTTTTGAGCTTCAGCTTGTTCCATCACTTCTTGTAGTTTTTTCTGGAATTTACCTTGTTTTTTCGGCTCTTTCAACTTATTTTCTTGAATTTGAGCGTGAATCTTATCACTGTCGATAAAGTACCTTTTGATGACAATCATAATTCCGATAGTAATCAAATTTGAAATGAAGTTATACAAACTCAATCCAGCACCGTAACTATTAAAGAAAAACAACATCATTATGGGTGAAACATAAATCATTATTTTCATCATTTTTGCCATATCTGGCATTCCCTCTTGTTGTGGAGCAGCCATTTGTTGATCTCCAGATGTCATTTTCATATAAAAGAAAATAGCGATTGCAGCCAGAATAGGAAACAAACTGATATGATTTCCATAAAAAGGAATGTAAAAAGGCAATTTTACAATTTCATCAAAAGAGGAAAGGTCATCTGCCCAAAGAAAACTTTTATGTCTCAACTCAAATGCGGATGGAAAAAACTGAAACGAAGCCATCAAAAAAGGCATTTGAATCAATGCAGGTATACAACCAGCCATAGGATTAACTCCTGCTTTGTTGTATAATTTCATTGTTTCTTGTTGCTTTTTCATGGGATCTTTCTTGAATTTTTCACCCAATTCTGCAATTTCTGGACGCAATAACTTCATTTTTGCTTGAGACAAGAATGATTTGAAAGTTATTGGTGACATGGCCAATTTTATCAGTATTGTAAAAATAATAATTGCAATACCATAAGCAATATACGATCCTAAGAAACCAAATAATGGTACAAATATAAAACGGTTGATCCACCCGATTATTCCCCAACCTAAAGTTACAATTTTCTCTAAATTTAAATCATAACTAGCCAATGTTTTAAAATCAGATGGCCCCATGTACCAACTTAATTTATGATCAATTTCACCATTAGTAAAAGCTAAAGGAATATTTGCTTTAAATGATTTAGTAAATGTTGTATCTACTTTTTCATCATTCATCAAGTTAGTTGATGTTACTTGCGCGTTTTCAAATGGAGTTTTGGAAACTAATATAGTAGAGAAAAAATGCTGTTTGAAAGCTATAAATGTTGGTTTTTCAAGTAACTCATTCTCAGAAGCTCCAAGTCCGGCATAGTCTACTTTACCGTCTTTGTGCTCAAAATATATTTCAGTATATTTATTTTCGTATGAAATACTTTTTTCATTTCTATTTGCTTTTAGGTTCCATTCTAGATCTAATGGTTTAGCCGTATTCAGTACTTTATTCAATCCTTGTGAACGAATATCAAAACCAATCATGTAATCATTTGGTTTCAAAATATATTTGTACTCTAAGAACTCATTGGCTCCAGCCTTTAATTTCATAGACAAAACTTGGTCTGAACCAATTTTTGTTAATGATGGCTCAAAATACAAATCTTTAGTATTTAAAGTACGATTATCTGAAGTGAGTAATTGTACGTTTAAGTTCGCATTATTATCTTTTATCAGTTGAACTAACTGACCCGAACCCTTTTTGAATTTTTCGAATTTTTTTAAAGTAGCTTCAACAATATAACCTCCTTTGTTGGCTATTGTTAATTTTATCAATTCATTTTCGATAGTAGTCATTCCGGCTTTTGCAGAAGGCAGGGTAGCAGAATAAGCAAAATTTCCTAATGTTTTTTGCAATTGGGCTAATTGGGTAGAATCTCCAGTTGCTGCTACAGCAATAGCTGCTTTTTCAACAATTTTTGCTTCTATAGCCTTGGCTTTTGCTGTTTTAATCTGTAACTCTTTTTGAGCTTTTTCAGCTGCAACCACTTTTGGATCCGGTTGGTTTTGGTACATGATAAAAACTAAAATACCAAAAATTAAGGCAAAACCGATAATCGAATTGAGGTCAAATTTTTTTTGTTCCATTATAATATTTAAAAGTGTTTAATCTATTAGTACCAAATTTCGGTAAATGTTTCACTACATCCCTATTATTTCTTCTTAGCTTGTACAGCCGCTGCAACAAAATTAACAAAAATAGGGTGCGGATTGGCAACGGTACTTTTGTATTCTGGATGGTATTGCACTCCTATAAAAAACGGATGATCTTTAATTTCTACAATCTCAACCAATCCGGTATCTGGATTTACCCCAGTGGCCTGTAATCCTGCTTTTTGCAATTGTTCTACATAACTGCTGTTGTACTCATAACGGTGACGGTGACGCTCTGAAATAGTCTCTTTCCCATATATTTTATAGGCCAATGATTCTTTCTTGATGTCACATTTCCATGCTCCAAGACGCATAGTTCCACCTTTATCAGTAACTGTTTTTTGCTCCTCCATAAGGTTTACAACCGGATGAGCTGTATGTTCGTTCATTTCTGTTGAATTGGCATCTACAAACCCCAATACATTTCTAGCGTGCTCTATAATGGCCATTTGCATACCCAAACAAATCCCGAAAAACGGAACTTTATTTTCTCTAGCGTATTGTACAGCAGCTATTTTACCTTCTATTCCTCTTTCCCCAAAACCTGGAGCTACAAGAATCGCGTCTAAATTAGAGAACTTTTCTTTGATGTTGTTGGCATCAATATGTTCTGAATGGATCGAAATTACATTTACTTTGGTTTCATTGGCAGCTCCTGCATGAATAAACGCCTCCAAAATTGATTTATAACAATCTTGCATTTCTACGTATTTCCCAACCAAACCAATATTTACAGTATGCTTGGGGTTTTTCAATCGCTTCAAGAAAATATTCCAATTCTTTAAATCTGGAGCTGCTTTTTTAGGCAAATCTAATTTTTTTAAAGCCACTACATCTAGTCCTTCTTCCAACATTAAATTTGGAACCTCATATATTGTAGACGCATCAATAGATTGAATAACAGCTTCCCTTTTCACATTGCAAAATAAAGCCAATTTGTTGCGTAATTCCTCTGAAATTTCATGCTCAGTTCTACAAACTAAAATGTCTGCTTTGATACCGCTTTCCATCAAGGTTTTTACGGAATGCTGTGTTGGCTTTGTTTTCAACTCACCTGCAGCAGCTAAATAGGGCACTAAAGTTAGGTGAATAACAATTCCGTTATGCTCTCCTAACTCCCAAACCAGTTGACGAACCGATTCAATATAAGGAAGGGATTCTATATCGCCTACTGTTCCACCTATCTCTGTAATCACAATATCATAATCGCCAGAATTACCTAGCAATTGCATTCTATCTTTGATTTCGTTGGTAATATGAGGGACAACTTGAACCGTTTTACCAAGAAATTCTCCTCTTCTTTCTTTTTCAATAACCGAAAGATATATCCTTCCAGTTGTAACATTATTCGCTTGGGAAGTTGGAACATTTAAAAAACGCTCATAATGTCCTAAATCTAAATCGGTTTCTGCGCCATCATCAGTTACATAACATTCTCCGTGCTCATAAGGATTTAATGTTCCTGGATCTACATTAATATAGGGGTCAAACTTTTGGATGGTTGTACGGTATCCTCTTGCTTGTAACAATTTTGCCAATGATGCTGCTATGATTCCTTTCCCTAGGGAAGAAGTCACACCGCCAGTGACAAAAATATATTTCGTTTGATTCATTCTGTTGTTGTTTGTGTTGTAGTTGTGTAAAAAACTTGGCAAAAATACAATTATAAATTGAGATAAAGCTAATTTGAAAATGAGATAATTTGGAAATTTAAGTTTCCAATCAGACACTAATTTTAACTTCAGAATAGTATAGATTTCCTAATTTATAGTGGTTTTGGGTATCTTTTTTTAATATTTCGAATCAATTCCTCTAATCCATTTAGTTTCAGTTCGTAAATGAGTTGCAGTTGTTGTCCTAACTCTCCTTTTGGGAATCCTTTATTACTATACCATACTACGTAGTATTCTGGCAAGTCAATGAGGTACCTTCCTTCATATTTACCAAAAGGCATTTTGGTATGCGCTAATTTGATAAGTTGTTTTTGATTTTGTTCCATTATTTATGAAAAAAATCAAGAGACAAGAAACAAGAACTACCGCTGAATCTTGTTTCTTATCTCTTGAAATACAAATCTGTTTATTTCCAGTTAAAACTAATGCGTTTTTCTATTTCAGGGTGCAAACTTAAAAATACTGGACAAGTCATGGCAACTCTTTCTAGAATTATTTTATTCTTTTCAGTAATAACTCCGTTCATTTCAAATGAAATATCAATCGCTCCAATACGCCTTGGATCTGCATTCATGATTTTAGTAACTGCAGCAGTAGAACCCTGTAAATCGACTTCTAAATCACGAGCTTTTATACCCATAACGGTCATCATACAACTTGCCAAAGCATTCGCAACTGTATCTGTTGGTGAGAAAGCAGCTCCTTTTCCGTTATTGTCTAATGGAGCATCCGATAGTATTTCAGTTCCTGATTGTAGGTGAATAGATGAAGTTCTTAAATCCCCCAAGTACGTTACTTTTGATGTCATTAGTTGGCTTGTTTTATGGTTAAATCGGTATCGTAGTATAAAATATACACGCCTTTATTAATATAGCCACCGTCTTCTTTTTTATAAAATTCGAACTTATTATCGACTTGTTCGGTTGCTGTACTTTCTATAGTTTCTTGGTATTTTTTATCTTGCGACAATCGCATCATCGTGTCAAAAGTGATATCAAATCCGCGTGTTGCAAAAGTGCTCGGATATATTTTATTTTTCCTTTTAAATTCTTTTTCAAAAATCATGGCTTCAGTCGATTGGTTCTCACGAGTAACAGACGGATACATTAATTTCAATTTGGCCAAGCTCTGAAAATTAATCTCATCAGTGTCTAATGTTTCGTTGGGTTCTAAAATAACCAATTGTACCTTAAATGCTGCCATCGCATTCAACAAAACAGACATCGTAGCTTTGATCATCCCTGTATTTTCTGTTTCCATTACTACATAATTGATACGATCTTTAACAAATAAACTTTTAAGATTTTCAGCAGATACACCAACATTTGCCGTAAGCGTTGAAAACTTAACGTCCTTATGATTTTCTTGAATAAATTGTATCACTGAACCTTTTTTCTTATCAACGACCGCTATTATATTACCATTTTTAGCTCTCATGAAATCGAATACCGCATTTTTAACTACAGTGGTTGTTGGAATCGTTTGCAACACATTACTAAAGGAAGCGCCTGTATCCTTTGATAATGGCGAAATCACCGGCACTTCGTAACTGTTGAGTAATTCGGCTGTTTTCTCTACGTTACTTTGATAAAAAGGCCCAATTATAGCAGCGGCATTTTCTAAATTATTAGCTTTTATAAGAGCTGCAACATTAGAGCTATTTTTAGTTTCTTGAGAATCAAAAATACTCACATCAATGGCTAGTCCTAATTGTTTAGCCGAATCAATTGCGATCAAAGCGCCAGCATAAAAATCCAATGTCATGTTTAAAAACTTGTCTTTTTTTAGACGCATTGCAGTCGAATTAATCGAATCGCCTTCAATTTTTGAAAGGTTGAAAGGCAAAAGCAAAACCAGTTTTTTTCTGTCATTCAAACCGTTTTGTTTTGACAATGAAATATAAGCCTTTTTAGTTTCTGGTTCTTGCGGAATAGCCGCTGATGAAGGAACTCTTAAAACCATACCTACTTCTACACCTTTGGCTAAATCAGGATTTAATGCAATCATTTCTTCTTGCGATAATCCAGCCATTTTAGACAACCTGAACAAGGTTTCTTTTGGCTTAACGGTATACTCTATATATTTAATTTTTGGACTTGGTTCTGGAGTAAGTACTTGTACCATTTCTTTGGCAGGATCCCTAACTGTACTTTTCTCTACTTTTGGTAGCGAAGTTGAAGGATTCCCTTTAATAATCAATTTGAAACCAACTGGTAAATTGGCAACTATCTCAGGATTTTTTTTCTCTAATTCATCAATGCTAATATCGTATTTTTTAGCAATTGAATACTTAGTTTCTTTTGGTAAAACGTCATGAAAAACAACTTGATTTTGTACTGAATTTGAAGTTTTCAGACCAATTTGCGTCGGAATAACAAGTGTTTGCCCAATTTGCAATCCTTCTTTTTCCAAAAATGGATTTGCTTTTTTTAATGCTTCGTCTGAAACATCATATTTTTTTTCAATACCATATAAAGTCTCTTTTGGAGCGACATTATGAGTAATCATTTTTGCAACTGGCTTCTTTTGAACCACAACTTTTTGTTGGCTTTTGTTTTTTGGAATCAACAAAACGCTGTTGGGTTTTAATCCACTTTGTGCATCGGGATTTAATTGAAAGATGTCATACGGAGTAACATTATACTTTTGCGCAATCTGACTGATTGTCTCCCCTTTCTCCACTTTATGAGTCGTCGTTTTTTCTTGTGAAAAAACACTAGAATTAAAAAACAAAGTCATTATACAAGTCGCAAAAAAATATTTCATCCTTTTTATTTATAAATTATTCAATTCTTAATAACGAACGGTACCAAATTTTATTCCAAAAATCTGATACCGTTTTATAGCCAACAGTAAAAAAAGTGTTGACCTAAAGATTGTATTTTAATCTAAAGTCTTATTCCCACTCAATAGTTGCTGGCGGTTTTGAACTAATATCATACACCACTCTATTCACTCCTTTTACCTTATTGATAATGTCGTTTGACACTTTCATCAAGAAATCGTACGGTAAATGTACCCAGTCAGCGGTCATACCGTCTGTAGATTCAACGGCACGAAGCGCAATCACTTTCTCATAAGTTCGCTCGTCACCCATAACACCTACACTATTCACAGGAAGTAAAATTGCTCCTGCTTGCCACACTTTATCATACAATCCCCAAGATTTTAATCCATCAATAAAAACAGCATCTACATCTTGCAAAATTTGCACTTTTTCAGGTGTAATATCGCCTAGAATTCTAATTGATAATCCTGGCCCAGGAAAAGGATGCCTTCCTAATAGCTCAGGATCAATTCCTAATGAAGCTCCTACTCTTCGTACTTCATCCTTAAAAAGCATGCGCAAAGGCTCTACTATTTTAAGTTTCATATAATCTGGCAATCCGCCTACGTTGTGATGCGATTTTATAGTAGCTGAAGGTCCTTTTACAGAAACAGATTCAATAACATCTGGATAAATTGTTCCTTGTGCCAACCATTTTACGTCTTCAATAAGATGCGATTCATCATCAAAAACTTCGATAAAAACGCGTCCTATAATTTTGCGTTTGGTTTCTGGATCACTTACTCCCGCCAATTCAGACAAGAAACGATCACCAGCGTCTACTCCTTTTACATTCAAACCCATTCCTTTGTATTGGTCTAATACATTCTGGAATTCGTTTTTGCGAAGTAAACCATTATTTACAAAAATGCAGTATAGATTTTTTCCAATTGCCTGATGCAACAAAACTGCCGCAACAGTAGAATCTACACCACCAGAAAGACCAAGAACTACTTTATCGTCTTGTAACTTCTCCTTTAATTCTGCTACCATTTCCTCGACGAAAGCACCAGGTGTGAAATTTTGAGGAACTTCTGCGATTTTTACTAAAAAGTTTTCCAGCATTTTTGATCCATCCGTAGAATGGAAAACTTCTGGGTGGTATTGAATTGCATAAGTGGCCTCACCTTCAATTTTGTAAGCTGCAAATTCTACATCATACGTACTCGCCAATTTTACTCCATTGGCTGGTAGCGCTTTGATGCTATCACTATGACTCATCCAAACTTGGCTATTTTCTGAAACCCCTTCAAAGAAAACTTCATTTTCTTTAATGAAATTTAAATTAGCTCTACCATACTCTCTGGTATTTGAGGCTGCTACTTCGCCACCACTAAAATGAGCTAAGTATTGTGCTCCGTAACATACGGCTAGTAATGGTAGTTTCCCTCTAATTTGAGATAAGTCTGGATGTGGCGCATCTTCTGACCGAACAGAAAAAGGGCTTCCACCTAGTATTACTGCTTTGTAAGAGGATAAATCACTCGGAAAATGATTGTAAGGAAATATTTCGCAGAATATATTTAATTCGCGAACTCTACGCGCAATAAGCTGTGTGTATTGCGATCCGAAATCTAAAATAAGGACGTTGTGTTGCATGCGCAAAAATACTTTTTATATTTTGATTTGAAAATTGAATTCTGAAAAAAATTCTTTTTCTTTGTAAAGATTGAATTCTCAATCAAAGAAATTATAGTATGCTAAAAAACCTAATTCAAAATATTTACGTACTTTAAAGCACAACCATTTTAAAAATTCATCGCAAATTAAACCCCATTTCTATGAGAACAAAAATTTATTTATCAGTTGTTACCTTAATGCTTTTAATAACTTCCTGTAATGCTATTGATGATTTATTGACTTTTACAATCGATAATCAAACTACTTTTAAAATTAGCAGTGGATTCCCTATTGGAACAGCTTTCAGCGTAATTACCCCAGATATACCTACCAATTCTAGTTCTACTTTTGAAAACAACAATACTAAGGCAGACTTGGTAAAAAATGTAAAAATTAGCGAATTAAAATTGACGATTACAAATCCAACTGACAAGTCTTTTAGCTTTTTGAAATCGGTTCGTTTGTTTATCTCAACAGATGCAAATGATGAAATAGAACTGGCTTATTTAGAAAATATTAATTCAACAACCAACACTTTAAATTTGATCTGCACAGATCAAAGTTTAGACAAATATATAAAAGCATCTTCTTATAAAATAAGAACCGAAGCAGTTCTAAAAGAAAGTATAGCTCAAGATATTACGGTTAAAGCTGATATGAAATTCAGAGTTACCGCTGATCCATTTTAGGCTTTTATTCATTATTCTTTTGTAACTACAATTGTAGCTTTAAAACCTGTTCCAAGATTCCATTGACTTGCCGAAATCAGACCGCCGTTATCATCGTAGATCTGAAATTCGGCAGTATTGGGTCCAGAACTTCCTTGATTCAATGCTTCAAAATCGATCTTGTTAAAACCTTTCTCAAGTACTATTTCAAAACCTTGAAAATTATTATCTAAAATTACTTGATATTCAATCACTTTATCATTCAAGTATACGCGAATCTTATCTCCATCTACGTAAGCAGCGTCTCTGTATCTCACTTTTGCGGTGAGCGAACTCGTACTGAAATTTCCTAAGTTTTGATTTTTTCGATACACAAGACCTTCAGATTTATCCTCTTTTTTATTTAATTTATCACGATAGACATCGCCCGGATTCATAAATTCATTTTTGGGAGTCATTGAAAAATTACTCTCAGGAGTTATTGAAAGTGAAGGACTCGGATTTGGATTCAAAAGCTCTGGGTTTTTAAATACATTTGGAGTCTTAATGGGAGGAATATCAGCCGTAGGTGGAATTGCTTTCTTAATTTTAGGAGTATTGTTTTTTGGTGCAATAGGCTTAAATTTTGAACTAAATTCATTTTGAGCAGATCCACTCAAAGTAATACCTACCAATAACATTAAATATAAAATCCTTTTCATAACTTCTTAAAATTTGATGATCCTTGCTGGTAAAAATTTAAAAATAGAAAACCAATTGTATTTATTCAAAAATCAAGTAACAATTTAACTTTCATTTATAACTCTCAAATGCCCAAAATATTACATTTTATTGAACTAATCAGCTAAATAATCCTCACGATTATATTTTATTTTAATCTAAAATTAATGTTTTTATTTTACTTTTTTTCTAACTTGCAAATAGTATGCCACAGCCAAAATATATTTTTTGCTGAACACTTTTTAAAACCAAAAATAATGAAAAGAGAAAATATATTGACCGGCTCACCATGGGAAGATAAAATGGGATACTGTCGTGCCGTTCGCATTAATAATATAATAGAGGTGTCAGGTACAGTTGCTATTGTAGACGGTGAAAAAGTGAAAGCTGATGATGCTTATGCCCAAACACTAAATATTTTAGAACGCGTCGAAAAAGTTTTGGAAGATCTTGATGCAAGTATAAAAGATGTTATTCGAACGCGAATATTCACAACAAATATCAATACATTTGAGGCTGTTGCTGCAGCTCATTCACAATTTTTCAAAGACATAAAACCAACTACAGGTTTCTACGGTATCAATCAACTTGTAGGGCCTGAATATCTGGTTGAAATTGAATTTACAGCAGTCATTTCTGAAAAATAATTTATCTACAAAGGATTTTTATACTTTTGCATAAACTCCCTTTTCATTAAAGTAATGAACATAGAAAACGTTACAAAAATACTGCTGGGGTCGCTCAAATGGATTCTCATTAGTGTTTTAATAGGCATAACAACTGGTTCCGCATCCGCCTTTTTTCTAATTGCACTGGATTGGGTTACAAACTGCAGAGAACATAATAATTGGCTGATTTGGCTTTTACCAATAGGTGGCTTACTCATTGGTTACGGTTATTATTTCGGGGGCAAAGATGTAGCAAAAGGCAACAATTTGTTGCTGGAAGAATACGAAAATCCGCAAAAAAAGATTCCTTTAACAATGGCTCCTTTGGTACTTTTTGGTACGTTAATCACACATCTTTTTGGAGGTTCGGCGGGACGAGAAGGAACAGCTGTGCAAATGGGTGGCACCATTGCCGATCAATTTACAAATGTTTTCAAACTGGATGCTTCGGAAAGGAAAACAATTCTCCTTCTTGGCATCAGTGCTGGTTTCGCTTCCGTTTTTGGTACTCCATTAGCGGGCGCTTTGTTCGCATTAGAAATACTTTTTTTTAGCAAAATCAGCTTCAAGAGTATTCCTTTATCTTTTTTGACCGCTTATATTGCTTATTTGACAGTTGAATTTTGGAACGTAAAACATATCGCATACAGCATTCCCATACTCCCAGATATTAGTTTTACCACTTTATTTTGGATACTAACCGCCAGTATTCTTTTTGGCCTAACCGCCATGTTATTTTCTAGGAGTACTCATTTTTGGAGTCAGCTATTTTCAAAAAACATTTCCTATCCTCCGCTTCGACCTTTTGTTGGCGGAATTTTATTGGCAATAACCATCTATTTTATTGGTACAACAAAGTACATTGGTTTAGGAATTCCCGTGATTGTGGATTCTTTTTCTAACCCAAATACGGCGTATGATTTTCTTCTAAAAATACTATTTACAGGATTCACACTCGGAGCAGGATTTAAAGGTGGCGAAGTAACGCCATTGTTTTTTATAGGCGCTACAGTGGGAAGCGCGCTATCACTCGTAGTTCCGTTACCCATAGCACTTTTGGCTGGAATGGGATTTGTCGCTGTTTTTGCAGGAGCAACGCACACTCCAATTGCTTGTACCGTAATGGGAATAGAGCTTTTTGGGATCGAAAGTGGTATTTTTGTTGGTATTGCTTGCTGCATCGCGTATTTTACCTCTGGATCAGTCGGGATTTACAATGCTCAAATAGTAAAAGGTGCAAAATTTCATTTGTATCAAAAAATAAAAAAAGGAGATACTGATTATTTGTAATCCGTGAAATTCCTGTTAATGATTTCAACATTACATTAAAAAAATGTAATTTCGCAATCTATGAAAATACAAGACATTCAAGCGATTCAGCAGTTATTAGCAACGCCAAAAAAAATTGCTATAATCCCACACCGAGGTCCAGACGGAGACGCCATGGGTTCTACTTTAGGATTATACCATTTTTTAATAAAAAACAACCATCATCCTGTGGTAGTTTCTCCGAACGAATTCCCTGATTTCCTAGCGTGGATGCCAGGATCAGAGAACGTTAAAATATACGAAAAAGACAAAGAAAATTGTACTAAAATACTAGAAGAGGCCGAGATCATTTTTACTTTAGATTTTAATGCATTGCACCGAACTGGTGAAATGGAACAACTGTTAGCGACCCTAAAAGCGCCATTCATCATGATCGATCATCATCAAAAACCAGATGATTATGCTACGTTCACTTATTCTGACACTTCCTTTGGTTCAACTTGCGAAATGATTTACAATTTCATTTCTCTTCTTGGAAAAAAAGGTGATATCGACAAAACTATTGGAACCTGTATTTACACCGGAATTCTTACCGATTCAGGTTCTTTTCGTTTTCCAAAAACCACTGGAACAACGCACAGAATTATTGCTGAATTAATAGATTTAGGTGTCGAAAATACTGAGATTCCGACTTTATTATTTGACAATAGTTCCTACAGTAGATTACAATTATTGGGAAGAGCACTCCAGAATATTAAAGTTTTTACAGCCCATCACACGGCATACACGACTCTTACTCAGGAAGAATTAAATTCATTTGATTATGTAAAAGGCGACACCGAAGGAATAGTAAATTACGGATTAAGCATAAAAGGAATCATTTTTACTGCTATATTTATCGAAAATAAAGAAGAAAAAATCATCAAGATTTCGTTTCGTTCCCAAGGTGATTTTGATGTCAATCAATTTGCAAGAGATCATTTCAATGGTGGCGGCCATCGCAATGCAGCAGGCGGAAAATCAGAAGTATCGATGGAAGAAACTATACGTAAATTTGAAGATTTAGTAACAAAACTAACACTATAAAACATGTCAAAATGCAGTAGGTTGATCGTGTTTGGATGCTTTTTATCCATTTTTATCATAAGTTGCAAGCAACATCAAGATGCTAGAAAGCCGCTGTCTCACACTTCGGGCAGTTTTATGAAAAAATCTATCGAACGCAACAAAAAGCTGGTAGCCAGTGAAGAAACGAATATTGAGGCCCTGATCAAAGGAGATCCAAAAGTAACATACATCGCCTCCAAAAAAGGATATTGGTACACGTATGAGACGAAAAACACATTAGACTCTCTAACTCCAAAAAAAGGAGATGTTGCCTTTTTTGATTACGAAATCAAAGATTTAAAAGGAAATGTAATCTATTCTGAATTAGAATTAAGACCTCAAATCTATTATGTCGACAAGCAAAATATCATGATGGGATTGCGTGATGGTATTAAATTAATGCGTAAAAATGAAAAAGTACGTTTCCTTTTTCCATCAAATATGGGATATGGTTATCATGGTGACGATAAAAAAATTGGCACAAACCAACCCTTAATTTGTATTGTCACCTTACGCGATTTCAAATCGGAAATTTTGTATAAAAAAGAAAGTGAATTAAAACTGAAAGCACCTGTAGCAAAACCAGCCATTAAGACTGAAACACCTGCTGCTGTTGCGCCTAAAGACACCATAACTCAATAAAATTAAAGTAAGAAATGAAAAAAAACATCCTATTCGCATTCCTCGTTATTGCTTCCTTTTACTCTTGTAAAGAAGAACACAACAATCTTCCTGATGGTTTGTACGCAAAAATAGAAACCAACAAAGGGGAAATTATTGTACAATTAGATTTCGAAAAAGCACCAATCACAGTTGCCAATTATGTGGCATTAGCCGAAGGAAAAAATCAATTTGTGACGAATGAAAACCTAAAAGGGAAACCCTTTTTTGACGGATTAAAATTTCATAGAGTGATTCCAGAATTTATGATTCAGACTGGGGATCCTCTTGGAACAGGTTCTGGCGACACTGGTTATAAGTTTAAAGATGAATTCTCTGATTTGAAATTTGATAAAGGCGGAGTTTTGGCTATGGCCAATAACGGACCGACAACCAACAGCAGCCAATTTTTTATTACACACGTTGCAACGCCATGGTTAGAAGGAAAGCATACCATTTTTGGTCGTGTAGTAGAGAAAGGAATGGATGTAGTAAATACTATTGTTCAAAATGATTACATCAATAAAGTGACAATTATCCGAAATGGAGAAGCTGCCAAAAAATTCAATGCAGTAAAAACCTTCACGGATTATTTTGCAGTAGAATCAGAAAACCAAAAGAAAAAGGCAGCTATTGATGCTGAAAACAAAAAAATGTACGACGCAAAATATAAAGAAGTTCGCGAAAATAAAATCGCCTATTTTGCCACTCTAAAAGCCAAAGCTACTAAAACACCAACTGGATTGCAATACACAATCATTAAGAAAAGTGGTGGCAAGAAGCCCGCAAATGGCGCAAACGTTTTCATACACTACGCTGGTTTTCTTGAAGACGGAGAGTTATTTGATGCTAGTATCGAAAGTGTTGCTAAAACATTTGGAAAATACGACGAAAACAGAGCGGCTCAAAACGGATATCAACCTATTCCATTTCAAGCTGGAAGAAAAGATGGCATGATTCCTGGTTTCATAGAAGGACTAGAGCAATTGTCTTTTGGCGATAAAGCCGTAATTTTTATTCCTTCTAATTTAGGATATGGTGCTGCTGGAGCTGGAGGAGTGATTCCGCCTAACGCTAACATCATTTTCGAAATCGAATTATTGGAAACAATGCCACAACAATAGCAGTTTAAAAAGTGATATCTAAATACAACTCAAAATGAAATCTAAAATTCTGTTTTTATTATTTCTGGGAATGTTCAACTTGCATTCTCAAACTACAAAAAAAGGGACGCCTGTAAAAAAAACGGCTACAACCGTAAAATCGACTTCTAAACCAACGGTTAAAAAACCTGCAGTAATAGAAGGAATTTTTGCTACCATTGCCACCAACAAAGGGAATATTGTATTAGAATTAGAATACACAAAAACACCTGTAACAGTAGCAAATTTTATCGCTTTAGCAGAAGGTAAAAATACTTTTGTAACTCCAGAAAATCTTAAAGGAAAACCATTTTTTGATGGTTTAAAATTTCACCGCGTCATCAAAGATTTCATGATTCAAGGTGGAGATCCCTCTGGAAACGGTTCTGGAGGTCCGGGATATGCGTTTAAAGATGAATTTACAGATTTAAAACACAACAAAGCCGGAATTTTGTCTATGGCTAATTCTGGACCAGGTACTAATGGAAGTCAGTTTTTTATCACGCACAAAGAAACTTCTTGGCTAGACGGAAAACATACTGTATTTGGTCATGTTACAAAAGGTATGAATGTGTTGAACGCTATTGCTGCCAATGATGTTATTACCAAAGTAACTATAGATAGAAAAGGCGCTTTAGCCAAAAAATTTGATGCCCCAAAAGTGTTCACGGACTATTTCAATTATAAATCCGAGGACCAAAAGAAGCAAGACATCATCAATGCAGAAAACAAAGCTAAACAAGCGGCTCTAATGGCAGAAGCTAAAAGAGTATATACGGAAACATACGGACCAGTGATTGCGGCAAAAAAAACATATTTGGCAACTGTAAAAGCAACAGCTACGACAACAGCATCTGGATTAGCGTATAAAATTGTTGAGAAAGGAACTGGTATAAAACCAGCCAACGGAACCACTTTTTATTTCAACTACGCGGGGTATTTTGAGGACGGGACTTTATTTGATAGCAATTACGAAGATGTAAACAAAGCCTATGGGAAATTTGATGCCAATCGTGGTGCACAAAACGGATACCAATCCTTCCCATTTGAAGCGGGTAAAAAAGACGGAATGATTCCTGGATTTATTGAAGGATTGGACAATATGGGATTTGGTGATAAAGCAATCGTTTTCATTCCATCCAATCTGGCATATGGAGAAAGAGGCGCAGGTGGCGTAATACCGCCAAATACAATGCTTATTTTTGAATTGGAAATGCTAGAAAAGCAACCTGCCCCGAAACAATAAAGTTTAAAAAGTAGATTATAAAAAACCCGATAGATTTTGAAATCTGTCGGGTTTTTTGTTTGACAAACAAAATATTTTCTCGTTGATTCAACATCAAGTTGTAATTGACCTACACCACACTGAAATTTAATGCTAGACTATGTCCAAATTTGTCATTCTGACGAAGGAAGAATCTCGACAACTTGAATACTCCACTTGTGGCCATTCCTCCTTCGCAGGAATAACAAATAAACTTGTGAATTTAATTGAGATAATAAATTATTTCTTCCCGAATTTCCAGTCGAATTCGTCTTTTTGATTGATAATAGCACCAATTTCAAATTTCACCACCTCATCAAATTCCGTTTGAAAAATTATCCAATTTTCTTCATTGAAATAATTCTCAAACGTATCAAATTCTTCCTGAGTGAATTTAGTTATAGCTTTTGCTGCCAAATCCTTCTTTACCTCACTGATTTTTCTATTGATTATTTTGTGGCCAAATAACTCCAACTCTTGACTTGAAGCAACGATGTACCCCAGTTTAAACTCTTCCTCTACATAGAAAGTCAAGCGCATTTTTAGTTTGTTGTACGCAAAAATAACGTTATCATCCTCGTCTTTGTAATTGCGATCCGGCTTGCCATACAGCGCCGCTACATCATTTTGTTTCATTCCGAAAATGAGTTTCTCAATTCCGTTTTTTGGATTTATTTTCATTGTAGTTTTTTATGTTTTAAATAGTATTGCTACCAATTAGGTGTTGCATTGCGATTCCGCTAAATGTGGAATCGCATACAGTACTCATCTTGGCTTGCAAAGTTCGGAAAGATTTTTACAAAGTCGGCTACTTTTCGATAGTAAAAATTAATCCAAACTAGAACTGCACTCCCAAAACTAATTTGTTACGGACTAAACCACAATAAAAGCTTCACCTGCAATGAAATTCTATAATTGAATTTTAAATCATAGTACCACTAAAAATCTGGTGACTTTGTAAGAAAATTTTAATACATTTGAAATAATTAAAACAACGTAAAAATTCGCATATTAACTCTTATTGGGTGTATTGGCGAAAGTTTATTTCGTTTATATACAAGTTACCTGAAAGCCTAAAAAAAAATCTGCGGTCATAAGAAATCAACTATAATAATCGTACTTTGGTAATCAATTAAAGATTGAAAATGAAATTTGAAGATAATAAACATATTAGTGGAGATGGCGTCTACTACGAAGGAGTAATTAGGGATATAAAACGTTCAAAAACGTCTTTACAGCCAGTTTATGAAGCATTTACAAATTCTCTTGAAGCAGTTAAAATAAAAGAAAATCTAAAAAAGGACTTCAAAGGTAAAATTGAAATAAAAATATTTTCAATACAGAATACAGACCAAAGTTTTACTTTTTCAAAACTTCAAATAAGTGATAATGGTATTGGCTTTGATAACAAAGAATTTAAACGATTCAATACTTATAAAGATTTTACAAAAGGATTCAAAAATCTTGGTTCGGGAAGGATACAATACGCACACTATTTTGATACGACTAAAATAAAAAGTA
Source organism: Flavobacterium frigidum (assembly GCF_048286795.2). NCBI lineage: Bacteria > Pseudomonadati > Bacteroidota > Flavobacteriia > Flavobacteriales > Flavobacteriaceae > Flavobacterium > Flavobacterium frigidum. Next base: position 35,972 of record NZ_JBLVPT020000006.1, on the reverse strand, counting down.
AATATCGAGATAATGGAAGTTATAGAGAAAGAGAATTTTTCGTCTCAAAAAAAGATAATTATCTGAAAAATAATTCAATAATATTTCACAAAAGCGATATCAAAATTGATGCTGATTCATCTGGAACTGTATTGACTTTTGAAGGTCTTTTAGACCCAACAAGAAACATATACCACACATTAAATGACGTTAATTTAAAAGATGCATTTATAAAAAGATATATTCAATATTTTTGCTTAAACAAAAACAGCTTACCTGAAATTACTATAGAGCATTATGTATTTAACGATTTAGAAAATAAATCAACAATTTCAGAATCCGATATTCCAGAAATTGATAATACTGCTAATGTAAAAGTTAATTATTCCAAGATCTCTGATGACGCGGAAACCATCATTGAAACTGAAAATTTTGAAATTTTCACAATAAATTCTTATAAATTAGATAAGTCATTTTTAAAACAAAATGATTTGAAGCTAACAAGTAAGCACGAAGTAATTGAAAATTTCGAAATTAACTTACTTTCTCTTACTAAAGACGAAGTAATTGATAATAGCCATTTTCTTTTTTTAGTATCTAGTGATTATCTAGATGATAAGGACACTAACGAAAGAGGCGAATTTGATATCCCTACAAATGAAATTTTTTCAAACGACGGAAATATTTTTAATGACGAAGTAATAATTCTTGACCTTCTTGAAAACGAGTTAAACAGTTCAATTTATCATTTGTATCCACAAATAGAAAAAATACAAGAAAAACATCAATTAGATTTAAAGAACCTTAAAGAAATGTTTTTATTCCCGAAGATTTAGAAATTGAAATTTCTATAAATGATAGTGATAAAAAAATATTGGAAAAATTCTACACTGCAGAAGCGAGAAAAAAAGCTGAACTAGATTCAAATTTAAAAAATAGTATAGAAAGATTAAATCATTTGGATACAACTTCTGACGATTATTCGAATATACTTGATGAAGAAATTGAAAGAATAGTTAAAGTAATTCCACAACAGAATAAAGTTGAATTAACTCACTACGTTGCTCGAAGAAAACTTGTTCTTGAATTATTTTCATTAATTTTAAATAGTAAATTATCAGTTCAAAATGATGGTTCAAGAAATAATGATGAAGCATTATTACATAATTTAATTTTTCAACAAAATACAACTTCACCAGATAAAAGTGACTTATGGATTATAAATGAAGATTTTATCTATTTTCAAGGAATTTCTGAATCCAAATTATCAGAAATAAAATTTAAAGGAGAAAATATTATTCGAGAAGACCTATCTGAAGAAGAAAATAAATTTATAACATCTATTGGTGAAAATAGACTTCATAAAAGACCTGACATATTATTATTTCCTCAAGAGGAGAAATGTATAATTATTGAGTTTAAAAACCCTAGTGTTAGTGTATCTGACCACTTGAATCAAATCAATAATTACGCAACTTTACTAAGAAATTTTTCAATTCCAGAAATGAAATTAACTACATTTTACGGATATCTAATCGGGGAAAAAATTGAACCAAATGACGTTAGAGCTTATGATGCTGATTTCAAAAATGCATATAATTTTGATTATTTGTTTAGGCCATCAAAAACTATAGCTGGAATGTTCAACAATGAAGGTAAAGACGGTTCACTTTATACTGAAGTTGTAAAATATTCTACACTCCTTGAACGAGCAAAAAATCGAAATAATATATTTATCAAAAAACTAACAAAAGAAAATATTGATTGATTATTGTAAACCCTAAGAAAAGGCCTTCAGGTAACAGCCATTTTGAGCTAGCTAGAATTTACTGGAATTAGCGTTTCGCATCACGTTTTCGTTAAGCCGAAAATTGAGCAGTTACGAACTTCCAGCTATCTCAAAGCAGTAAAACATTCTGCCTATGTCTGAGGAAAATTCGTTAATTAAAAAACAATGTGAAATAAAGAAACTATTCAAAAAAAAAACTAAATTTTGTAAAATGTCAGAAAGTAAAATTATAGTAAGAATGTCTAAAAGTACTGGGATTTATAATAAAAGTAATAAGTACGAAATACTCATTAATAATGAATCTAAAGCTGAACTTGATTATGTAAATAACAGACAAATATTTATTGCAGAAAGCGGGAAAAATATTATTCAGATTAAAAATGAAAATACAAGTATTGTAAAAGAGATAAATATAAAATATGCCCAAGACATAACTATAACTATTAATGCAAGTGTTACTTATAAATTAGGTTTGGGAATTATTATAGGAATTGCAATTACAGGTTTAATTATTCAATTAATTATTGCGAAAAAAGTAATATTGCCTTTAATTTTTATTCCATTTATTTCATTACTTTTCGTAAAAAAAGAAAATTTTCCAAATAGTTTTGAAATAACAATTAGTAAGTAAGACATACGCAATCCGCCGTTTGGCAATATGGCGGGATTTGGCTTAATTTGAAGTTGGTTTTGTATTTTGGAAATTTGCTTCGCCTATTAGCTATCGCTCGGGTGACAAATCCGAAAATAGGGCTTAATTTAGTTCCAAGCCAGCTGTAGTAGCTGGACCTTGTGTGTAGGTTTCGAGCGACAGAAAACCGAAAGAAATGAAGAGTAAAATTGAAAAATTATCTAACGATATTTTAATCCAAATTGAATTCCAATTTGACGAAAATTATAAAACAGTATTAGAAATTTTAGAAACTGAATTATCTAAAAATGATTTTTTAAACTCAAATCGAATAATTCGTTGTATAATATTTTTGTCTAAAAATAGTGTTGAAAAATTGAAAGAGAATATAAGTTTAGCAATAATTGATTGGCGTGATATTATTCTTTTTGCCGAATACGAAAATAATGAAAGAAATGAGCCAATATTGAAAAGAGATTTCAATAAACCATTTGAAAACTAAAATATCATATTTGTTTAATGATAGAAAAACAAAAAATATTATTTGAGGAATTAACTAGTTTATGCAATAAAAAGGAAGTACATGAATTTGAGTTCTCTGTTGAAATGTGGGGAATTATGTGGATGCCTTGTTTTATATATATTAATAAAGAAGTGGTAGATATTTCTTTAAAAGATATTGAAAATAATGACTTAAAGGAATTAATAAATATTGGAGTAATTGAAAAAATTAAAGAATATGAAGATTCCGAATTAAATTTTCCTTTAGAAATTTCAAGAACAAAATATAGAATAAAACCGAACGCAAAAAGCTAGGGTTTCGTTCCGGCTGCAAGCCTAACAATAAAACCCGTATTAAACGAAACCGATTATATGTCATCACTACTAGTGGAGATAACGTAAACTTTTTTTAAAAACAACAAAAACGAAAAGAATTAAATTCGATAACATACAAGCTAACTGTTTTTTTATTTCGCTGATCGTATTATCTTTAATTTGTCTTGTGATTGGTAGTTTTGAGCTTATTCCATTTCAAAACCCCATCATAAATAAAAGAATTCGTGCTATAGGCTTCGCATCACAAGCCTTATTTTTCTCTAGAACTTTCTGGTATAAAAATTATTTACAATGGAATAAAAAAGGAATGTTCCTTCGCATAAACTCCTTCTCAGGGAAATCAATTGCGTTCAAAACCATTGAAAGTACCAAATTAGAAAACAATCTTTTGACCATTTATAAAAATGATGGCAACAGCTTTGCTTTTGACCTTAGTGCTATTGACGAAAATGATTCGAAAAAAGTATATGATATAATCCATCAGTATTGCTGCTAATCTACAAAGATTCAATGTGAAAACTGTTAAATCCCTTTGACTAAAAATTTTTCAATACAATCGCATTTTCAAATTTGCTTTTACGGCATCAAACCATTCTGATCTTAAAATACTTAGAATAATGCTGTCGCGACGTTCGTCACTATCTGCTGTGGGCATATTACTGCGCAAGACACCTTCTACTTTGCAGCCAATACTTTTCATCGCCGCAATACTTCGTGCATTGTTATTGTCTGCACGAAATTCTACACGTTCTACTTCTAAAGTTTCAAAAGTATATTGCAAAAGCAAAAATTTGCAATGCTTGTTTAATCCCGTTCCTCTAAAAGCACTGCCGTACCACGTGTAACCCAATTGTACTGTTTTGAAATCTAAATTCATATCATAAAAACGAGTACATCCCGCATACTTCCCCGATTTTTTGTCGAATACAATGAAGGGAAATTCGGTTTTATTATTACGTGCTGCTACAGCAATGTGAATGTAATTTTCCAAGTTTTCTCTGCCATTTGCCCGCACTAAAGAATAGTGCCACGTCTCCGGCTCGTTCATCGAAATGTCGATCAGGTTTTCTACATCTGCTTCTTGTAGCGGTCTTAGTAACACCAATTCATCCTCTAAAACAAGGGATTGAGAAAAATCAAAATTTGCATTCATAACAGTTCGTTTTCAGTAATCAAATGAGTTCAAATATAATTTTTAATTCGATCGCAACAGCAATAAACTGTGCAGTATTGATCATTTTAAAATGCCTATCATCTGTTTTTTGAATTCAAAGCTAAAACTATCGCAGTTCAAACGATTAAAACCCAAAACGATCAAACTCTTAAAATCTTATTATTTGTTCATCCCTTTATGGTTTAAAATAAATGCTCTACCAGTTTTCTTAAAACAATTACCTTAATGTTGCTTTTACTATTCCCATATTTTCAAAATTTTCCTTACTTTCACAGTCCAAAGTAGAACACATCCGATGATACAAACTACTCTGAATAAAAACGTAAAATATGAAACCAGTACAGTTATTTCTTTGCTATTTATTGCTCATTACCATTGTTCCCTCCTATTCTCAAAATCAAAAAGCACCCGAATTTAAAGTAGCTTTCGAGAAATTTACTTTAGATAACGGTTTGCAAGTCATCTTGCACATCGACCGATCTGATCCCGTTGTTGCCGTTGCATTGACGAGTCACGTAGGCTCAGCTAGAGAAAAAGCGGGACGAACTGGTTTTGCACATTTGTTTGAGCATTTACTCTTTTTAGAATCCGAAAATTTAGGAAAAGGTGGTTTAGATAAAATGAGTGCGCGCATCGGTGGCGAAGGAGCTAATGGTTCTACAAGCCGAGATCGAACGAATTATTTTCAGACCGTTCCCAAAGATGCTTTGGAAAAAATGATTTGGGCCGAAGCAGACAAGTTAGGATATTTCATCAATACAGTGACGGAACCTGTTTTGGCTAAAGAAAAACAAGTCGTTAAAAACGAAAAAAGACAGAGTTACGATAACAGACCCTACGGTCACAATTTTTCGGTAATTTCAAAAAATTTATACCCTGAAACGCATCCGTACAATTGGGATGTAATTGGTTCGTTAGAGGATTTACAAAATGCTACGCTAGACGATGTTAAAAGTTTTTACAACCGCTGGTATGTTCCTAATAATGTTACATTGACTATTGCCGGAGATTTTGATGTGAAACAAACCAAAGCGTGGGTCGAAAAATACTTTGGAGAAATAAAACGTGGCGAAGCGATTCCTAAAATGGAAAAACAACCCGTACTATTAACCGAAACAAAAAAACTATATTATGAGGATAATTTTGCCAAGTTGCCTCAGCTCACCCTAACTTGGCCTTCGGTTTACGAATACCATCCAGACAGTTATGCGCTAGAAGTGCTGGCTAATTATCTTTCGAAAGGTAAAAAAGCGCCTTTGTATAAAACCTTAGTGGAAGAGAAGAAAGTGACTGATGCCGCTGATTTGTTTCAATACAATTCAGAAATAGCGGGTCAGTATATGCTTAGCGTAACGGCATTCCAGAAAACAAATTTAAATGATGTCATGAACGGCATCAATGAAGCTTTCAAAAACTTTGAAGCCGAAGGGATTTCACAACAAGATTTAGACCGAATCAAAGCCGGACAAGAAACTGCTTTTTACACTAATTTATCGAGTGTTTTAGGAAAAGGTTTTCAACTGGCACAGTACGAGATTTTTGCAGGAACACCCGAATACATCAACCAAGATGTAAAGAATATTCTTGCTGTAACTATCCAAGATGTTATGCGGGTCTATGAAAAATACATTAAAGGTAAAAATTATGTAGCCACTAGTTTTGTTCCAAAAGGACAAGCCAATTTAATTTTAGAGGGTTCGACAGTTGCTGCCGTAGTCGAAGAAAAAATAATCGAAGGAAAAGAAGATACTTTTGATGCCAGCATCGCAGCTACCTACAAAAAAACGCCTTCTACATTTGATCGTAGCGTTGAACCTGAGTATGGCCAGAGTCCAGATGTAAAATTACCAGTGGTATGGAAAAATAAGTTATCCTCTGGAATAAGCGTATTGGGTATTGACAATCGTGAAGTGCCACTAGTGCAGTTTCAAGTGCAAATAAAAGGCGCAATGTTGCTTGAAAACCCAACTAAAATAGGAGTTTCGAATATGCTAGCCGATTTGATGACGAAAGGAACCAAGAATAAAACTCCGGAGCAATTAGAAAATGCCATTGAAAGTCTAGGTGCTACCATCCGAGCATATGCTACTGATGAATCGATCTTCATTTCGGTTAATACATTGGCTAAAAATTACAATGCTACGATGGGACTTGTTCAAGAAATACTGCTACAACCGCGCTGGGACGCAAAAGAATTTGATTTGATCAAACAAAGTACGCTAAGCCAAATTCTTCAACAAAAAGCAGATCCCAATAGCATTGCTCGAAACGAATACAAGAAATTAATTTACGGAACGGGTTCCATTTTAGCCAACAACCGCATTGGTACTGAAAGCACAGTAAACAGCATCACATTGGATGATTTGAAAAAATACTACACTCAAAACATGGCTCCTTCCATTACTAATTTTCAAATTGTTGGAGCCATTAGCAAAACCGATGTTAGTAATTCATTGGCTACTCTAAATAAAAATTGGGAAGCAAAAAAAGTGACTATTCCAGCAGTTGTTTCTGCAAACTCCGTTACAGCATCTAAAATTTATTTTTATGATGTTCCTGGTGCCAAGCAATCTGTAATTCGTATTGGTTACCCTGCTCTTGCGGCAATAGATCCCGATTTTTATCCAGCGCAAATCTTGAATTACCGTTTAGGAGGTGGTAGTTTTGCATCCCAATTGACGCAACAATTGCGCGAAGGAAAAGGCTACACCTATGGCATTAGCTCGTCGTTTAGTGGTTCTAGAAATAAAGGTCCGTTTACGATTGCAAGTGGTGTCCGATCTAACGTAACCTTTGAATCAGTGAATTTAATCAAAGATATTTTAATGCAATACGGTAAAAATTTCAATGATACCGATCTGGAAGTAACAAAAGGCTATTTGATAAAAAGTAATGCAAGAGCTTTTGAAACACTATCTTCTAAACTGGAAATGTTGTACGATATTAATAATTACAAGTACTCGAATGATTATGCGAAGCAGCAAGAAAACATCGTCAAGAAAATTACAATTGACGAACTAAAAAAGTTTTCCGAAATGTATTTGAATGCCAATAAAATGATTTATTTGATTGTAGGCGATGCAGAAACTCAGTTGAAAAAACTGGAGCAAGTAGGTTTTGGAACGCCGATTCTTTTGAACACACCTGCAGTGAAATAATTAGATTTTAAACTTATTTGGGTAAAGCAACGCTGCTTGTTTTAGCCCAGATCGAAGTGAAAATCCTTACTGCAAAAAAGATAATTTTTCTTGTCCTGAAAGAGCGACCAACGGAAGCTCCTTTCAGGATTTAGAAAAATATTTTTTTTTAAGGAAGAATTGAAACGTAGAGCTGGATAAGCTCCTAGAAATTTTACTCACTCATTTCGTCATAGCGCTGCGGTACTTGTGGGTCATATGCCGGACATTTGAATTCCTCCATAGTATCTGCAAGGAGATTCATGGTTTTCCCATCGGTTCCATAGCAATCTATTTGAATGCTTTGTGGCGTTGTATTGATGTGAAATGCACCTACTCCGTTAGTGTTTTTCCAACTGCTTTCGTCTACTTTTTCCCATTTTGAAAATACCGATGCGATTCTGTTTAAGATAACCTGAACAGGAAGTTCTTCTAGTCCTTCGACCGTTTCTTGCTCCACAAGGGCCTCGTATACCAAGTGATGATTCAGATAAATTCCGTCCTGATATTTCCAAAAAACCAATTCGTACATAAATAAAAAATTAAAAGATTAAAAGATTGAAAAATTAAAAGATTGAAAAATGAACTCCGATTGAAGCTTTTTAATATTCGAAAGTTCCGTATTCGCTGGTAATTGTCAGTTTTTTTGAAGTGGCAGCTTCTACTCTACCAACTATTTGTGCATCGACATTAAATGATTTTGAAATCTCGATAATGTCTTGTGCAATAGCTTCGGGAACGTAAATTTCCATTCGGTGACCACAATTGAATACTTGATACATTTCTTTCCAATCGGTTTTTGATTGCTCTTGGATTAACTGAAACAAAGGCGGAACTGGAAATAAATTGTCTTTTATAATGTGTAAATTTTCTACGAAATGCAAAATTTTAGTTTGCGCTCCTCCACTGCAATGCACCATTCCGTGAATTTCATTAGAAGAATATTGGTCTAAAATTTTCTTGATGATTGGAGCGTACGTTCTAGTTGGCGACAATACTAATTGTCCAGCATCAATTGGTGAATTTTCAACAGCATCCGTCAAGTTAACTTGTCCGGAATAGATTAATTCTTCGGGAACGGCAGCATCAAAACTCTCTGGATATTTGGTTGCCAAATACTTCCCGAAAACATCATGACGTGCAGATGTAAGTCCGTTGCTTCCCATTCCGCCATTATAGCTTTTTTCATATGTTGCTTGACCAAAAGAAGCCAGTCCTACGATTACATCGCCTGCTTGAATGTTGGCATTATCAATTACTTTGCTACGTTTCATACGAGCTGTAACTGTAGAATCTACAATTATAGTTCGAACAATATCACCTACATCAGCGGTTTCTCCACCTGTAGAATGAATGGTCACACCAAAAGTATCAAGTTCTTTGATTAGTTCTTCCGTTCCGTTGATGATAGCCGAAATCACTTCCGCAGGGATGAGATTTTTATTTCTTCCGATGGTGGAAGAAAGTAAAATGTTATCTGTTGCGCCTACGCACAATAAATCGTCAATATTCATAATCAACGCATCTTGTGCAATGCCTTTCCATACCGAGATGTCTCCTGTTTCCTTCCAATACATATAGGCCAAGGAAGACTTTGTACCCGCTCCATCAGCGTGCATAATCAAACAATACTCTTCATCTTGTGTTAAATAATCAGGGACAATTTTGCAGAAAGCTTGTGGAAATAATCCTTTATCAATGTTTTTTATAGCATTATGAACATCTTCTTTGGATGCCGAAACACCGCGAAGCGCATATCTTTTTGAAGTATCTGAACTCATGTAGTATAGTTGTGAAGCCTGCTTTTAGGCAAGTAGTTGTGGCGCAAAGATACTAATTTGATTTAGGAATTAGGAACAAGGTTTTAGGATTTTTGCACTATTTTTGAAGGATCAAAATCTCGACTCTGCGGTTGGCCGCTCGTTCTTTTTCGTTTTTTTAGAGTGGTTCAAAAATAAGTCTATTTCTATAAAAAACTTTGTATCTAGATTAAAATGTGATTTGAGTACTCAACTTATAATTGCATTTATTAAATTAATAATCAAAAAAAAACAGGCCTGAAGATTTTCAAATTTTAATTAAAAATCCTATTCCCAATCTGGCATACTTGCATTTGAAAAAAGTATTAAACGCGATGCGCCAAGATTGTTCCCTGCAGGAGTGTACTTGATAATATTTTTAATAGACAAGCCATCGTTTGAGGTATTCATCAAAATAAATTCAGCTTCATTTGGCGAAAATCTTACGTCAATATCTATGGTCCCGATAAGTTTTTCGGCACTTATTTCTGTAGTTACGCCAGTGCTCAATATGGCTTGAAAAACTCGGCTATCTAATTGCCTGTAATTTGCATCTTCAAAGCCAGATACGTCTCTTGTAAAAATTAATCGTTGTCCGTTTATAGAAAAATTAAGCCCTCCTATCGCTCCATTAATACCTGACACAATCTGATTTTGCACTGTTCCTGCTGTATTGATTACATAAATTTCAGCGTTGTAACCATTAGGATCATTTACTTTTATAGCAATTTTTGAACCGTCATTGCTCCAATCGCACTCAGAAATGAACTTACCATTTGGTGTTTGATAAATCTTGGTTAAACCGCTTCCGTCATTATTGATGCGATACAACTTATCAAAAGATGCATATATAATTTGGCTACCAGAGGCATTCCAAGAAAAATTGAGATAATCCGAATTAAAGCCTGAAATAGGTGCCGCGTTGGTGATTTTTAATACGTTGGTTCCATCTGGATTCATCGTATAAATATGATTTTGACCACCATTTGATCTTATGAATGCTATTTTATTTACTTGATTATTTTTTCGAGGGCGCCAACTATTTACGCTAGTACTGGTCAGTTGTAACTGATTACCACTTTCATCTCCGGAATAAATTACATAGTTATTAACCTCCTTTTTAACAAATAGAAACCGAGCATCACGGAAGTCTATTGTGGTAAAAGCGCGCACTGGACTCAAAACAGCAGGATTAATAGCATCAGAAACTGCTACTTGCCAATAGTATTTAGTGCTATAGGACAAGCCTTTAATGGTTAATGTGTTTTTAGAAATGTTAGGAAAAGTTACGACCTCTGTACTGTTCTCTTTTCGTAATGTAATTACATATTTTAAACTGTCTTTCTCTATATCGGTGGCTGTCCATGCTAAATTGATTTCGAGAGCCTGATTGATTGCATTATCTGCCGGTGTCACTAACACGGGCGTTGTAGGAGATTTGTTATTTGTAGTTGACAACTTCAACTCAAAAACTAAACTAGAGGTTTTATTTGCATTAACGGTTGCTGCTTCAAATTTAGCAATATATCCTTCCTTTTGAGCCTCAAAAGAATAATCCCCTACTTTTACATTATTGACTACAAACTTACCCTGTTCGTCAGTAAACACAATGCTAGTATTGGGATTTGAGAACACTTTAACATTGGCCATAGGTTTAAAATCTACAGCACTAACTACTTTACCTTCTATAGTACCAAATTCTTCTCCTGCAAACTTTTCCTCTGCACAAGAAAGAAAAATGAAAAAGAGCAAGACTATACATCTTACTTTTAAAACACTTTGAATTAATGGTAAGACATTGCGATTCATATTAGGATCCTTTATCATCATTTTTTAGAATTTGTAATAATAGTTGTTTTTTGAGCTGTCTTTTTAATTTGAAAATAATAAGTAAGTCCTACGCCAAATCGGAAATAATAATCATCACGTACGCCACGCTCTAAATAATCTATGGTATCACTAAAATTGATATTTTGTTCAGCGAAAGCCTTAATTCCTATTTTTGAACTGACAAGATATTCCAGTCCAGCACCGTATTGAATTTTAGAATGTCTATTCTCGAATATCTTATTCGTTCCAAAACCAAAACCTGCAAATATGAATGGACTCAATTTATCTTTTGGCAATACCAATAGTTCCGCATTCACATCTACCGTAGCATAGCCTACATCTAAAAGTCCTTTATTAGCTAGTTTAAATACGTTGAGCGAACTACTAATGCTAAAACTTGGAGTGAAAAAATATTTTAAAGCCGTTCGTCCTAATGGTCTTAACGTAGGATTGCTATAATCGCCATCTATAAGTGTTGCTCCAGCTCCAATTTCAACTGCAAACTTTGAGCGTCGCTCTTGCAAATTTCTTCCAAATAAAGAGTTAGTCAGTGCTTGCTCATTTTCTTTTTCATAGTTGACTAAAGCTTCATCAATAGCTTCTGGACTTGCATCAGCCTCCCAAATGCCACCTTTTATCCCTTCAAGAACTAGTGTGCACACAGCTTTTTCAATCGCTTCGGTCACTGCCATTTGAACGGGTTCATTTGTAGTATACCCTGTTTCTACCTCCAATAATCTTTTGAAGTTAACATACTTAAAAAGGCTTTGATCGATGGCTTGCGATAATATTGTTTTTGAAATATAAACAGATTTTAAAATCTTTCCGTTAGCTGTTGATACCATCCTCAAATAAATAGTAACTCGATCTTGCCTGTATTTTACAGAGCCACCCGTACCAAAATATCGAGCACCAAAACCGCCAGTAATAATATTGGTGTCATACGATATAATGCCACCCTCTAATAAAACTCCCGCATAGAATAAAGGTGTTATTTGTGGCACATTAAGATCTACATCTTTTGTGTATTCTTGTCTAGTAGATCGAATAAGGTTTCGTTCTTGTAACAAATTGCCAATATTTTCTCTTTCAATAGGGATAAACCATTTGGAGTCTTCAAGCGCTTTAATTAAAATTGAAGTAGCACCCTGCGTTACAGCAGTACTAAAATTGCTACCGTTTTCTGAAGCTTTGTATTGTCCGGTTTGATCGCGAAATTTGTAAAGCCCAACTACAATTTGTTCTTTTGCTTTTGGCAATTGTTTAAGGGCTGTTGTCGCTTTCGTATTTTCACCAATAATTGCTTTTTCAACTCCAGTGGGTTGATTGTAATAGGCACCACAGCTAAATAGTGTCAAAAAAAGCAATAAATAACAATGGTTTTTACATTTCATATTATCGATTTGGTATAATTACTTGCGTTTGTTCACCTGTTTTTGTGTCTAAAATATCTACTGTTAATCCACCTGCTGAAGGATACACTTCTACTGACAAACTTCCAAATGTATACGAACCTATTTTGATGCCATCGGTGCCAAATTGCTGGCGGAACAGTGAACTTGAGATTTGACTGAGTAAAAGAGAATTTAAACTTGAAGTAAACCGTTCTAACTCTGTTTGTGATTTTTCTTTGATGGTTTTATCTGTAAATTTATTTTGAGACTCAGCAGAGCTAGCCAGCCATTGGTAATTAAAGGTGTCTCCACCAAAAGCGGGATTTTTAGGTTTATATACTAAATCTTGGGCAAGCAATGATTGTATGCCAAGAACAATAAAGGCTACTGTTACTAGTTGCTTCATGGGTACATTTTATAAATTAATATTGAGTAAAATATTTACTTTGTTTTTCAAGATTTTTTAAATGCAGGTAAGTGGCATAAATAGCTTGTTCTGCCATCTGCGATAGATATTCCTCATCTGGCCTTGTTAAAAATTCGAATATAATTTCATTTTCAATGCCGACAATTATTTTAGTATTTCTGGCAAAACTAAATTCCTCTGTAAGAACCACTATTTTTTTTGCGCTTATCTGGTAATCATGGTACAAATAATAGTACAAGTCATAGAAATCTTTACCAACTTTAGTCTTAGTCTCATCAGATATAATACCTGTCAATTCAAACCCTTCAGTTAAAAGTCGTCGAGGCTGTTCTTTTTTTTTTGTTCTCCTAGCACTACTCTGTCTTTTCCTATTAGTTGTTTATTTTCATTGTAAAAAAGTAGCAGAACAATCACTTCATCTCCAGTTGTTAAGTTTATCTGAGAAGTAGATAAATTTTTATTTTCGTTCGCATTCAATGTAAAAAAACCTTCTTGTTCATTCGTAGATTGATTGTCTGAAGTACTATTTTTTTTTATGACAGATAACTTATAAGAAAAACTTTGAACAAGTTCAGACAAATTCTCTGCTGTACCAGTCAAGGTTACAACAGACTGATTTTTCTCTATAATAATTTTTGCTTTTACCACGGTATTAGTGGTTTGTGCAAAAAAATGTAACGGACATACAAAAAATACAAGTATGCAAAGATTTTTGTAGTTGACCTTCATTTTTCTATTTATTGATAATTATAATTGCAGTTCCGCTCCCTGTCTGTCTAATTTGCATATCTCTTGATAATGAATTAGTTCCAAAACTTGTAAAACTTTGATTATTCCCTTTTTGAATTACTACGTTGTTACTTGCATAATTAGAAAAAGAAGCAAAATCATTGATCCTATTATTATTACCTTCTTGCCAAATAATATGATTGATTTCTTTGGCTTGTTTATTCAAATATATTTGGTTCTTGTCTCCCTTTTGAGTAATATCTAATTCAATATTGTTTGCTGCCAAATTAGCCTGAACGTTATTATAGTTCCCTATTTGCCGTATTTGAACAATATTCCCAAAATTTTGACTCACTAGTACCGTACTTATAGTACTCAATTGAATGGGATTGCGTATAGGTCTGTTTTGAAACAAATCTATCGGCCTTAGCACCGCTGGATCAATTGCATTTGTTACAAAAATTTGAGCAAATGCCACCTGAAAATAGGAGAAACAAAAAATGCTACATAATAGGAATGTTTTCATGATTCTAATTTTAAATTAAAAAAGATAGGACAGCTTTTATACCAGCTGTCCTTATCTAAAAAAACCTTAATTAGTTACTTTGAATCACATTTGACATGTTACTGTTTCCTTGTTGAGAAACTGCGTTTATGTTTCCTGAGCTCGTACCTATTTGATTTGTAAATGATTTATTAAACAAACCTTCTTGCAAAACATTATCTAAATTTTTGAAACCTTTTTGAGTTGTTTCAGCTAGATTGTCTTTACCATATTGATAGTGATTTGCAACGTTTCTTGCTGCTAATGTTGCAGCTTGTGTAGTGCTGTTTTGAGAAATTTTAGAATCATTGCGTTCTCCTCCTTGACTTGTGTAAGCCAAATTGAAGTTTCCATCTTGCGTTTGAATGGCTTTGTTTTTTCCGTGTGGCGAAGTTGGCACTGCTGAACTAAGAGGCACCATCATAAAGAAAGTTGATACAACAGGAAGAGGATTGTTTCCAGACGTACCTTGATCAATTGTCGCTTTGTTGTCATTACCCGTTTGTTTCTGCATTGCTTCATCGGCTCCAAACAATTGTGCAGTAGCTACTACAACTTCGTCCTGCCAAATGGTAGCGGCGTTACGATCACCAACTTGTTTTTGCGTCGCTTTATTGTCCCAGTTGTTTTGAGAGATGTACGCATTGTTGTCATTCCCTTTTTGATCTACGTCTGCCATGTTTTTAGCCGAAATATTGTTACCTGATACGATAATTTGCCCCGGATTTACACCTTGATACACAAACGCATCATTGTTGTTGATCATTTGTTTGATCTTTGAACTCTGTGCGGTTCCAATTTGATGAACTTGTGCATTTTGTGAAGTTCCTGTTTGACCTACCAAACTTGAATTTGCTCCAGCTACTGGGCCCGGTTGCGCATAAGATGCTGCTCCTACAAATAGCATCGCTGAGATGCTCAAAATTACTTTTTTCATAATACATATATTTAATTGGTTGTTAATACAAGTTGTTATGTAGGTTTAAAAAAGTGATTTGGGGAATCTTTTTTTCTAATAATCAAACAACGACTTTTTTATAAATCTTGTTTCAGTATTACAGTTCAAAGATAGAAAAGACAAAATAAAAAAAACACGTATAAATACCTGTTTTTCAAGTTAATAGATAAATTTTCGATAAAAAGTAATTGTATATCGACAAACTACATTTTTACAAAAAAAATATAATACAACTTTACTTACATTAATATAAAAGCCATAATAAATTAACTTTTAACTAAATAATTACAATAAAATACAATAGATATTTATTAATACATGCTTAAACATTTCTTAATACAAATTAAAATTATTCAACTTTTCTCGAACACAAATACTATTTCTAAAACGAATAGATATGAAAAAAGCCTCTCTTTACAGAAAGGCTTTGACTCTATAATTTGAAAACATTTTACTTTGTAAACAATAATTCTCTGTATTTAGTTAGTGTCCAAAGCTCGTTATCGACTAATAATTCTAATTTATCACAATGGTTTCTGATGATTTCAAAGTATGGTTTCACAGTATTGCAGTACGCCTCAGCCATTTCTTGCGCATCTGTCAAGGTATTGGCTTTTCTTCTTTCGTCAGTCATTGCCTCTACTTTAGAATTGATTCCTTCTATATGTCCTGAAATTTCTCTAATTAAAATAATTTGTTCCTTGGCGATCGATTCAAATTCGGCTCCAAAAATATCTTTTAAACCTTTTACGTTTTCTATCAAAGTATTTTGGTAACGAATAGCTGTTGGAATTACGTGATTTTTTGAAATATCACCTAAAACTCGACCTTCAATTTGAATTTTCTTGGTGTATTCCTCCAATTCGATTTCGTAACGGGCCTCAACTTCAATGTGATTCATGATCCCCATTTCAGAAAACAAATCCAAGGCTTGTTTAGAAGCTCTAGCTTTTAAGGCTTCGGGAGTTGTTTTAAAATTGCTCAATCCTCGTTTTGCTGCTTCTACTTCCCACGCTTCGCTGTAACCATCTCCTTCAAAAAGTATATTTTTAGAAACTTTGATGTACTCACGCAACACATTGAAGATGGCATCATCTTTCTTCATGTCTTTGGATTCGATCAAAGCATCCACTTCAATTTTGAAATCTTTCAATTGTTTGGCTACTATGGTATTCAAAGTAGTCATCGCATTAGAACAATTTGCAGAAGAACCTACGGCTCTAAATTCAAATTTATTTCCTGTAAACGCAAAAGGCGAAGTCCTGTTTCTATCCGTGTTGTCTAAAAGGACATCTGGAATTTTACCCACAACGTTCAATTTTAAGTCGGTTTTTTCCTCTGGAGATAGTTTTCCAGCCGTAACGCCTTCCAACTCTGCTAAAACTTTAGTCAATTGCTCTCCAATAAATACTGAAATAATAGCTGGTGGAGCTTCATTGGCACCTAATCTATGATCGTTACTTGCTGTTGCAATTGCACCTCTCAATAGCGCTTCATAATCATTAACTGCTTTAATGGTATTAATAAAAAACGTTAAGAACTGTAAATTGCTCATTGGAGTTTTACTTGGGCTTAACAAATTCACACCAGTATCTGTAGCCAATGACCAGTTGTTGTGCTTTCCTGAACCATTTACACCTTTAAAAGGTTTTTCATGAAATAATACTTTCAAATCATGACGTTCAGCTACTTTTTGCATCACATCCATCAACAAGCAGTTGTGGTCTACAGCTAAATTTGTTTCTTCAAAAATAGGAGCCAATTCAAATTGATTGGGCGCTACTTCATTGTGACGTGTTTTTACGGGGATTCCCAGCAACATACATTCTTGCTCTAAATCTCTCATGTAGGTTAATGCACGGGTCGGAATCGATCCAAAATAATGATCGTCTAATTGCTGTCCTTTTGCAGAAGTATGTCCAAGCAGCGTTCTTCCAGTCATAATTAGATCCGGACGAGAATCTGCTAGTGATTTGTCAATCAAAAAATATTCTTGTTCCCAACCTAAAGTTGCTGTAACCTTTTTAACATTTTTGTCAAAATACTTACACACTTCTGTTGCAGCAGTATCCATAGCAGATAGTGCTCGTAATAGTGGAATTTTATTGTCTAATGCTTCGCCGGTGTAAGAGATGAAAACGGTAGGAATACATAAAGTGGTTCCATATATAAAAGCTGGAGAAGTAGGATCCCAAGCAGTATATCCTCTGGCTTCAAATGTATTTCTGATACCGCCATTAGGAAAGCTAGAGGCATCCGGTTCTTGTTGTACCAATTGCGCACCACCAAATTTTTCTACTGGATCACTGCCATCATAAGACGTTTCAAAAAAAGCATCATGTTTTTCTGCAGTAGTTCCTGTAAGCGGCTGAAACCAGTGTGTATAATGTGTCACTCCTTTTGCTAGCGCCCACTCTTTCATACCCATGGCTATATAATCTGCTAATTTTCGATCTATTTTAGTTCCATGCTGAACGGCACCTTGCACGCCTTTAAATGCATCGGAAGTTAAATACTGCTTCATGGCCTTATCGTTAAACACATTCGAACCAAAAATGGTTGATTTTCTATCGGTTTCTTCAAATTGAACAGGCTTTCTGTTTGATGCTTCTCTCAAAGCTTGGAAACGTAATGTTGGCATAGCGTGATTTTTTAATTAGTAGTTATGTATTGGATAAAGTTCAAATATAATCAATAAAAAGCAAAAAAACATTCGGCTGACTTTATCAAATTATATTTTTTAACCCAAAATAATCTATTTTAAAAAATTTACCCCCATTGAAAATACACTTCTGTAAAAAATAATGAACTAATTAATAAAAAATACCCCCTAATTTCTATTGATTGAAAAAATGTTTTACTTTTGCGCAAGAAAATAATCACCCAGTTAATTTACATAGTTATGGCAAAAATAAAATTAGAGTACATTTGGTTAGATGGTTATGAACCAACTCAAAACCTGAGAAGCAAAACTAAAGTTGAGGAGCACGAAAACTTTAAGGGAACACTTGAAGAAATTGGAAATTGGTCTTTTGATGGATCCTCTACAAAACAAGCCGAAGGCGGTTCCTCTGATTGTTTATTGGTACCCGTGGCAATCTACCCTGATCCTACTCGCATCAATGGTTATTTAGTAATGACTGAAGTGATGAATGCTGATGGTACACCACATTCTTCAAACGGCAGAGCTACTATTGATGATGATGGTGATTTCTGGTTTGGATTTGAACAAGAGTATTTCATTATGGATACTAAAACATTGTTGCCATTAGGATTTCCTATTGGAGGTTATCCTGCTCCACAAGGTATGTACTACTGCTCTGTTGGCGGAAAAAACACACACGGAAGAGCATTAGTAGAAGAGCATGCCGACTTATGTATTGCAGCTGGGATTAACTTTGAGGGAATCAATCAAGAAGTTGCTTGTGGCCAATGGGAATTTCAATTGTTTGCACAAGGAGCAAAAAAAGCAGGGGACGAAATTTGGGTAGCGCGCTATTTATTAGATCGATTAACCGAAAAGTATGGATATTATATTGAGTACCACCCAAAACCATTAGGCGATACCGATTGGAATGGGTCAGGAATGCATGCTAATTTCTCAAATGAAGTTTTAAGAACTTGTGGTTCTCAAGAAGTGTATGAAAAAATATGTGAAGCATTTAGACCTGTAACTGCAGAACATATTGCTGTTTATGGCGCTTACAACGATCTTCGTTTGACTGGAAAACACGAAACTGCTTCTATCCACGACTTCTCTTATGGCGTTTCTGATAGAGGTTGCTCTATTCGTATTCCATTAATGACTGTTCAAAAAGGATGGAAAGGATGGCTAGAAGATAGAAGACCTGCATCAAATGGCGATCCTTATAAAATTGCTGCCCGAATAATAAAAACGGTAAATTCTGCTTTGGTGTAACCTTCTACTACTAAAACTTAATTTCGTATTTCATAAAGTGCCTTCATAAAAGTTGGCACTTTTATTTTGTCTGTATCTTTGCAAAAAAACTATTATCTTAGAATATCTTTCGATTTTGGCCAACCAAAAAGTATCTTTGTACTACTTAAAATAATTTGTATATGATTGTCTGGATTTGTTTTTTAGCTGCTGTAATACTTTTTCTAGCGCTTGACCTAGGAGTTTTTAACAAAACACCTCACATTATCAGCTCTAAAGAAGCGGGAAAATGGACCGCGATATGGGTCGCTTTATCCTTTATGTTCTCTGGCGTGATCTATTGGCTTTATGGGACAAATTACATTGCTAATCCCGATTTATTGAAGCCTAGCACAGCATCTATTAAATTTATTACAGGTTATTTGATCGAATTATCGCTGAGCGTAGACAACATATTTGTTATAGCGATTATATTCTCAGCTTTTAAAATTCCACAAAAATACCAACATCGTGTTTTATTTTGGGGCATTTTAGGGGCGATCGTTTTTAGAGGATTAATGATCTTTTTTGGAGTGCTACTTATCAATAAATTTTCATGGACCACGTATATCTTTGGTGCTTTCCTAGTGTATACCGCGATGAAAATGTTGTTCAGTGGCGATGATGAACAATTTCAACCTAAAAAATCTTTCGTATATAGAAGTCTTAAAAAAATAATGCCGATCTCCAATCACATTGACGAGGAGCATTTTTTTGTAAAAAGACGACATATTACTGCAGCTACACCATTATTTGTTGCACTTGTGGTTATTGAAGTAATGGATGTTGTTTTTGCTATAGACAGTGTTCCTGCAATATTAGCCATAACAAATGATCCCTTTTTAGTGTTTAGTTCTAATATTTTTGCCATTTTAGGATTGCGATCTATGTATTTCTTTTTGGCTAACATGCTGGCAAAATTCAGTTATTTAGAATACAGCCTAATCGCTATTTTAAGCTTTGTTGGGTTAAAAATGCTATTACATGACTTTATAGAAATGCCAGAATGGGTTTCTCTTGCTTTTATAGCGTTATCTCTTATTACTGGGATTGTAGTTTCTCTTAGAAAAGCCAGTAAAGAAGTACTATAAAATTCAAAAAATAAATAAAATAAAAAAGGGAAATCAAGAGATTTCCCTTTTTTATTGAAGTGACAACCTAAAATTATAATTTAATCTCTTTTACCTGACTTTCATTGAGCTTTAAAGCGTTCATAACTTCAAAATAATTATTCTTGTTCACAGATGATGATAAATTTGAAGAGATAATAACCACCCTAAAAGTTTGTTGATTGATAAATTCAGGAGTATTCAACAAATTATATGTCCCTCTTGCAGAAATTACAAAATCTACTTTACTAAAATCATAATCATAATCAAGCTCGGCTCCACTATCAAAATATATTGTTCTGGGAATTAATTGCCAAACTGGCGTATTCGAATTAACAAGACCTGATAATCTATAAACTAAAACCGTTTCGTCATCAAACAAATTACCCCCAATTTCAAACTGAAAAGTGCTCCTAAAATTATATTCATTACTAGCTACTCTACTTAAATTAACATTTTTAATTTCGAAAGCTTCTGCTGATAGACCATCTTCTCCGGGGATACCCTCTGGCCCTTCACAACTAGTAAAAAAAATTAATCCGACAACTGACAAAAGTGTAATTATTTTTTTCATTTTATTTTTTTTTATGGTTAGTATTAAAAAGTACTATTCATTAACTGTGCCAAACTTAAATTTTTAAAAAATAATGTACTTTTGATAAATGGAAAAAGAACTTAAATTATACATGCTAATGCTAGGCTGTACGCCGGCAGGACGACTTACGGAGCAACATGATATTTTTTTCGGAATTGGAAAATCCTTAAAAGATTTAATCCCACAGATTAAAAATTTTTGGCCTGAAGCCAAAGGAAAACTTCATATTGATGCTTGGCGCGAAGTATCTGTTGTGGACGACTTTACTATTGAAGTTGTTTCTAAAAATACGCCAACAACTCCTTCATTAGCACAATTGTTTTTTATCAATTTAGGTGGCTATAAAGAAAATGAATTTGAAGAATACCATTATAAAATGCTGGCTGTAGCCAATAAACTTGCCTTGGCAACCAAAAAATCTAAAGCAACTGCTTTTTACAAACATTGCGGTTTTAAAGGAGCCGAATCGCACCTTGACGAGAAATACGGAATCGATATAGACGATAGCTATAAAGTTGTCGATATACTACCTGAGGAATTTAAATCGTTATATACTTTAAAAATTACAAAATCAGAAGTCCCACTAAAAGAAAACCCTTTACATATTGGTTATTTCCAACTTAAAAAATTATAAAATAAGCGAAACCAATATTTTGAAAAAACCATAAAAAAACCTTTCATTGCTGAAAGGTTTTTTAAATTCATAAGATCCCGCCCAAAAGCGGGATAAGCGATTCACTCATATTCTTTTTTAAAGAAAATGGCTCTCTACTTACATGTTTCTTCGATACTGTCCGCCTACTTCAAATAAAGCAGATGTAATTTGTCCCAAAGAGCACACTTTTGTAGCTTCCATCAAGTATTCGAATAAGTTTTCGTTCTTAATCGCTGCTTCTTGAATCGCATTTAGTTGTTGATTCACTTTATCCTGATTAGATTGATGCAAATTATTCAACATATCTATTTGGTATTGTTTTTCTTCCTCGGTAGCACGAATTACTTCGGCTGGAATTACTGTTGGAGAACCTTTGGAACTTAAGAATGTATTTACACCAATAATTGGGAATTCACCGGTATGTTTCAGTGTTTCATAATACAAACTTTCTTCCTGAATTTTACTTCTTTGGTACATCGTTTCCATAGCGCCTAAAACACCACCACGCTCTGTAATTCTGTCAAATTCTAGTAAAACGGCTGCTTCTACCAAATCAGTTAATTCTTCGATGATAAAAGCACCTTGAATTGGGTTTTCATTTTTGGCCAAACCTAATTCTTTATTAATAATCAATTGAATCGCCATTGCACGACGCACTGATTCTTCGGTAGGAGTCGTAATTGCTTCATCATACGCATTGGTATGCAACGAATTACAGTTGTCATAAATCGCATACAACGCCTGCAAAGTCGTACGAATGTCATTGAAATCAATTTCTTGTGCGTGAAGTGAACGACCTGATGTTTGAATATGGTATTTCAACATTTGAGCACGTTCGTTAGCACCGTACTTATTTTTCATGGCTTTCGCCCAAATTTTACGCGCTACACGTCCAATTACTGCATATTCTGGATCGACACCATTCGAAAAGAAGAACGATAAATTTGGTCCAAAATCATTGATGTTCATACCACGACTCAAATAGTATTCTACATAAGTAAAACCATTTGAAAGTGTAAATGCCAATTGCGTTATTGGATTTGCTCCCGCTTCGGCAATATGGTATCCTGAAATAGAAACCGAATAAAAGTTTCTAACATTTTTAGTTATGAAATATTCTTGAACATCACCCATTAATCGTAGGGCAAATTCAGTTGAGAAAATACAAGTATTTTGCGCCTGATCTTCTTTTAAAATATCAGCTTGAACAGTTCCACGTACTTGTGATAAAGTTCTTGTCTTGATGTCATTGTATACATCAGCTGGCAAAACTTGATCTCCAGTTACACCTAAAAGCATTAGACCTAAACCATTGTTTCCCGCTGGCAAATCGCCTTGATAGTGCGGTCTGTCTATTCCCTTTTCGATATAAATTTGTTTGATTTTTTCGGCGACATCTGCTTCTAGCTCATTATTAGCTATGTACAATTCACATTGTTGATCAATTGCAGCATTCATGAAAAACCCAAGCAACATTGGCGCTGGACCGTTAATAGTCATACTCACTGAAGTCATGGCATGCACCAAATCGAAACCAGAATATAATTTTTTAGCATCATCCAAACAACAAATTGAAACTCCTGCATTCCCGATTTTTCCATAAATATCCGGACGTACATGTGGATCGTTTCCGTATAAAGTCACGCTATCAAAAGCTGTTGACAATCGTTTTGCAGGCAATCCCGCACTCACATAATGAAAGCGTTTGTTGGTTCGTTCCGGTCCGCCTTCTCCAGCAAACATTCGAGAAGGATCTTCACCTTCACGCTTGAACGGATATAAACCGGCAGTAAACGGAAATTCTCCTGGAACATTTTCCTGCAAACACCAACGTAAAATATCGCCCCAAGCTTTGTACTTTGGCAACGCAATTTTCGGAATTTGAGAATGCGAAAGCGACTCGGTGTGTGTCGCCATTTTTATTTCTCGATCACGAACTTTGAACGTGTACACTGGATTTTTGTACTTATTTACTTTTTCGTTCCAAGTTAAAATGATTTCCCAATTGTAGGGATCCAAATCCATTTTTACTTTTTCAAACTGGTTGAGTAGTAGGTTTAAGAATATTTTATCTTCGGCTGCGCCCGATTTTTCTAATTCTAAAGCAGTTGGTAAAACCGAATCCTCATTTATTCCCGTTTTGTTAATTTCGGGAACTTTACCAGAAACCGTTTCTAACGTTTTGAAAATTCCGTATAATTTTTGCGCCACTTGTTCTTGGCTAACTGCTGAAACATCATATTTACGGTTACTTTCAGCAATTTCAGATAAGTAACGCGTTCTATGTGGCGGAATAACGAAAATTTTCTCGCTCATTTCACGCGTGATTTGGAACGTTGATTTCAAATCAGAATTCGTTTTTTCATGGACTTTATCCATAATCGCTTTGTAGAGCGTATTCATTCCCGGATCATTAAACTGTGACGCAATGGTCCCAAAAACCGGAAGTGTATCTAAATGAGCATCCCACAAATTATGGTTGCGTTGGTATTGTTTTTTTACATCTCTCAAAGCATCTAGAGAACCGCGTTTGTCGAATTTGTTTATTGCTACCAAGTCAGCAAAATCAAGCATGTCGATTTTTTCTAATTGGGTTGCAGCACCAAATTCAGGTGTCATTACGTATAAAGAAACATCCGAATGGTCCATAATCTCCGTATCAGATTGCCCAATTCCAGAAGTCTCCAAGATGATGATATCATAATTTGCCGCTTTAATCACTTGGATTGCATCAGCAACATATTTAGATAAAGCTAGATTGGATTGACGAGTAGCCAACGAACGCATGTAAACGCGAGGATTATTGATGGCATTCATTCGGATTCTATCACCTAATAATGCACCACCTGTTTTACGTTTGGAAGGATCTACAGATATTAATCCGATGGTTTTTTCTGGGAAATCAATTAAAAAACGACGTACTAATTCATCTACAAGAGATGATTTTCCTGAGCCACCAGTTCCCGTAATTCCCAATACTGGAATTGTGCTGTTTTTATTCTTTTTTTGGATAGCCTCCAAAGTTTTTGCAGTAACATCTGGAAAATTTTCAGCTGCTGATATGATTCTGGCGAGAGCCGTTGGATTTTTCAACTCTAATTGGTCCAACTCATTTGTTAATTTATCTCCAGTAGGGAAATCTGATTGTTGCACCAAGTCATTAATCATACCTTGTAATCCCATGGCACGTCCGTCATCTGGAGCATAAATTCTGGTGATTCCGTACGCTTGTAATTCGGCTATTTCTGAAGGCAGAATTACACCACCACCACCACCAAAAATTTTGATTTGGCCTGCTCCTTTTTCTTGAAGCAAGTCATACATGTACTTAAAATATTCGTTATGTCCACCTTGATAGGAAGTAATTGCAATGGCATTTGCATCTTCTTGAATTGCTGTATTGACAACTTCTTCTACGCTGCGGTCGTGACCAAGGTGAATCACCTCAACTCCTGTAGATTGAATAATTCTACGCATGATGTTGATAGCGGCATCATGACCGTCAAAAAGCGCTGCAGCGGTAACAATTCTTACTTTATTGTTAGGGATATATGGTATTTGTTGTTCCATTTTATGAATATGATAATTTAAGCCTGCAATTTACAATTTTATTTTAAAAATCATTTGTTGTTGCTGCTTGTTGTTCGTAAATAAGGGAAGATTTTGTTGTCTAGCCCCGATTGTAGCGGCATCCCCCGCATTTTTCTTGCGGGGATATAGCGTAAAGCGGGACAGATTATGATTAAAACACCAAAATTAGTGCTCCAAAATATTAGTTGGCTTTATTTTTGAATAAGTTGTATTTTTACAAATGCCATTTGGCGAATTAATGAATACCTAATTTACGATGAAAAAAATTATTATTGTACTAGTAGCGGTTTCGCTCTCCAGTTGCGCCGAAATGCAACAAGTAATGAATCAGTTTCCGCAAACGCAAGGGATAGGAGGTCTTGATATTGCTGGAGGATTAAAGGAAGCACTAAACAACGGGATTTCGAAACAAGTATCAAAATTGACAGCTACCGATGGTTTTTTTCGAAATGAGGCTGTAAAAATTTTATTGCCAGAAGAACTAAGAAAAGTGGATGCTGGTTTGCGCAGAATTGGTTTAAGCTCATTAGCTGACGAAGGTTTGAAAGTATTAAATCGCGCTGCTGAAGATGCTGTGAAGGAAGCGACTCCCATATTTGTTGACGCCGTAAGAAATATGACATTTAATGATGCCAGAACTATTTTGATGGGAAATCAAAGTTCAGCAACAACGTACTTACAAAATAGTACTACTTCTGCTTTATACGGAAAATTTAATCCGGTAATTAAAAATTCTTTTACTAAAGTAGGTGCAGATAAGGTTTGGAGTAATATTATTACCAAATACAATAGCATTCCGCTAGTCAATAAAGTGAATCCTGATTTGACTGATTATGTAACTAATCAAGCGTTAAATGGCGTTTTTAAAATGGTTGCTGTCGAGGAAAAAAATATCAGAACAAATTTGAGTGCTAGAACTTCGGTGCTGTTGCAAAAGGTATTTGCTATGCAGGATGCAAAATAAAGTATAGTGATTTATTTTTTTGGTTGTTTTATCAAGTTGCTACGTAGTATTAAAACTAAAAAATAGAGGGTAATTTCATACGATTTTAATTCTCTAAAAAAAATACAACAACTGCAATGTGCTAAACCTTAACGTATATCCAACAAAGTAATAACAAAATCTTAACAACAAAACCTGATCCTCTAAACTACCTTTGTAGGGTAATAAACTGGTTATTTATTATTTTGGTTTTGGTTAGTTAAAGAATTGCCTGCATTTTTAATGCAGGCAATTTTTATTTAGCTGTGTTTATAAAAGAAAGAACCGCATCATTGAAAGCATTTGGTTGCTCCACATTGACTACATGTCCACAATTTGATATGACAAATAACTTTGATGATTTATAATGATTCTCTACAACCTTACGCACAGATGGCAAAAACATATAGTCCTCTTCGCCCATTACATACAAGGTAGGAATATTCAATTCTACTTGGCGGAACCATTTTAATACGGGATTTATTTCGGCTGTCAATTTAAACCACTTGATAAACTCTTTTTGGTATAATTTTTTTGCCTCGTTGATAAAAAGAACACGCGATTGTTTGTGACTTTTTTTGGGCATGATTACAAACGCAAAAAATTTATATAACACCAAATATGGTAAGACATATTTAAACATGTTTCCCAGGCGCATTAATACTTGAGAACGGAAATTCATTTTCAGTATGGCTCCGCCCAAAATCATGCTTTGTACTCGTTCAGGGTACATTTCTGCCAATTGCCTTATGAGGATTGTACCTAATGAGATCCCAACAAAATGTGATTTTTTTATTTCTAGAAAATCTAAGACTTCAAGAATATCATTGGCTAATGCCGAAAAAGTATATTTCTGTTTGAAGGCAGTTTTTAAAGTGGTTTTAGAATCTCCGTGACCCCGTAAATCCAATAACAATACATTGTATTGTTTCTTGAAATCACGTATTTGTTTAAACCAAATAGAAGAGCTTCCACCGGCTCCATGGACAAAAGTGACCCATTGATCGCTGTTTTTATTTTCGTAAATGGTGTAATTAATCACTTAATTTTTTTTGTAAAAATAGGACTTTAATTTTAAATCGCAATCGGAACAAAAAATATTGCACTTTTAAAAGTTGTAAGCTGTTCATTTGCAAAAAAATCACACCAAAGTAAGGATTAATGCAAGATAAAAATGAAATAGAGAAGCTTAAACCACAATATCAGATGCACACGGAGGTGATTTTAATACCGTAAAAAACACCGCCAGAGTGCAATGTTTAAGTAAAATTGATTTAAAAGAATGTGAATTATAATTTTTGATGCATTTTTTTAAAGTAGTCAAACGCTTTTAAAAGCCTGCTACCATGCCACGAAAACATTTCTCCATCTACAAAAATAGTTTTAGCATGATGGGTATGACTGCCAATTTCGAAAGCATCTCCTTCTTTAAATGGAAACGGTTCCGATGACAGGAAAACCAGATCAGGATCACCCTCTAAACGTATTTTTTTGAGTTCGATTTCTGGATAACGTCCCTTGGTCTCATAAATATTCTGAAAGTGGTTCAGTTTAAGCAATTCATTGATAAAAGTATCCGATCCAGCAACCATGAAAGGGTTTTTCCAGATAAAATACGCTACTTTTTTTACCGGCATGTCTTTGATAAAGTTTTTAAAATCACTCCAGGCAAAATCTATTTTATCATTCCATTTCTGCGATTCGGTTCTACAATTAAAGAGTTGACCAAAGTCGGTTATCATCTTGAAGTTATCTTCGATCGTGATGATATTGGTCACCCAAACAGGACAAATTTTCTGCAATTCGGCTACTATTTCAAGTGTGTTTTCTTCCTTGTTACAAATAATGATATCCGGTTGCAACAATCTAATTTTCTCGAAATGCACTTTCTTGGTACCGCCAACAATTTTCTTAACCGATTTAAAATGATACGGATGCACACAAAACTTGGTTATCCCAATAATACGATCTTCTAAACCTAAATCGTACAATAATTCCGTTTGCGAGGGAACTAATGAAATAATGCGCTTGGGCGAAGTTTCAAATGAATGGGAAGTTCCTATTTGATCGATTAGAGTTTTTTGTTTCAAGTTTAAAGTTTAAAGTTCATATTATTAAAACATAAATTAGCGGCTTTTTAACCATTACGAAATTAAGACAATTAAGCTATAAGAGAATTTCTTAATGGTTGTGAGAAACAAGTTTTAAAGTATTTCTTAGTGAAACTTAATTTCTTAATGGATTAAAAAAGTCCCAGTTTACCATTCTTCCCATTTAAAACTTAGACTTTAAACTTAACACTAATAATCGCTTCCATTTCTTGTTGCATTTTCAAGGCTTCTGCTCTTGCTTTTTCTGCAAAATCTATTCCATTTGAAGCGTAAATAATGCCTCTTGAAGAGTTGATTAATAATCCTATAGTGTCGTTCATCCCATATTTACAAACTTCAGACAAGCTGCCTCCTTGCGCTCCAACACCAGGAACGAGCAAAAAACTATCGGGAACAATTTTCCTAATTTCAGTAAAATATTCGGCTTTAGTCGCACCAACCACATACATTAGGTTTTGGGCATTCTTCCATGATTTAGAAGTTTCTAAAACCTGTTTGTATAATTCCTGACCTACAGCGACTTCTGAAGTTGTGGATAAAGTCTGGAAATCGAATGCACCTTCGTTAGACGTTAAAGCCAACATAATTGTGTGTTTATTTTCGAATGCTAAAAAAGGTTCCACCGAATCTTTCCCCATGTAAGGAGCCACAGTTATGCTATTAAAATTCAAATCTTCGAAGAAAGCTTTGGCATACATAGATGAAGTATTGCCAATATCACCACGTTTAGCATCCGCAATCGTGAAGATTTCAGGGTAATTTTCGTTGATGTACTGAATCGTTTTTTGCAAAGACATCCATCCTTTTATTCCATAAGCTTCATAAAACGCAGTATTAGGTTTATATGAAACCGCAAGGTCATGGGTGGCGTCAATTATGGCTTTATTGAATTCAAAAATGGGATCTTCCAGCTGCAGTAAATGTGGTGGGATTTTATTTAAATCAACATCTAATCCTATACAGAGAAATGATTTTTTGGTTTTGATTTGATCAATGAGTTGTAGTGTAGTCATGATTTTAGTTGTGTGCGACAAATTTATGAAAAAAACTACGAAAGGATTGGCCATTTCCCAACATAAAAACTTTAGAAAATTAGAAAAAAAACACAGACGGAGCATGTGAAAAAAATTCCTCACTGCAAAAAAAGTCTTCCTCAAAATTCTGTTCTAATTTCGAAATAAATTGATTATCAATATAATAAATGTGAATTATACAAGGAAAATAAAGTATTATGTAACAAAAAAAATCTAGTGCTGAACCACCTTTGCAAAGTTAATAAAACAATATAAAATCATAAAATGAAAAACTTTACACTAGCAGCCTTTATCTTGGCAACCACAATTTCTTTTGCAAACGAAAACGAAAAAATCACTCCAGTTGCAATTTCAAAAAAACAAAAACTTGAAATCAGTAAATCGACTGATAAAACAGTTTATTTCTGGGAAGTAAACACAACTACTGGTTCAGCAAGTGGCTATGCAATGTCAGAAGCACAAGCTTTAAAAACAATCAAATTAATGGGAACAAACGACTTGGTTACCTATAGAATCATTGAAGCCTACAAATAGTATTTAAAACTAAATGTAGGCTTCATTGCTTATTTTTTTATAAAAATTCTCTTTCAGATCGCGAGTATTGCAAAAAAAAGTGAAACGAATTTCACTTTTTTTTATTTAAAATACTTCGCTAGCTTCTTTCAATTTTTCCATGTTATTGACTAATGCCAGCTCATCTACAATTTTCTGAATATCACCATTCATGATATTTCCTAAATCGTACAATGTCAAACCTACACGGTGATCGGTAACGCGACCTTGTGCATAATTGTAGGTACGAATTTTAGCTGAACGGTCACCAGAACTTACCTGAGAGGTACGTTTGGTAGCATCTTCAGCTTGTTTTTTAGCTAATTCCTGTTCGTACAAACGGGAACGCAATACGCCAAAAGCTTTATCTTTATTCTTGTGTTGTGATTTCTGATCTTGACATTGCGCCACTAATCCTGTTGGAATGTGTGTCAAACGAACCGCTGATTTCGTTGTATTTACCGATTGTCCTCCAGGTCCTGATGAACAAAAGAAATCGACACGCACATCATTCATATCAATTTGAACATCAAATTCTTCTGCTTCCGGCAATACCATAACGGTTGCTGCTGAAGTGTGCACACGACCTTGAGTTTCTGTTTGTGGTACTCGTTGCACACGATGTACACCCGCTTCAAACTTCAAAGTTCCATAAACATCTTCGCCAGTTACTTCAAAAATAACCTCTTTAAATCCACCTGAAGTTCCTTCATTCATGTCTACCACAGAAGTTCTCCAACCTTGATTTTCGCAATATTTGGTATACATACGGAACAAATCCCCTGCAAAAATACTCGCTTCATCTCCACCTGTTCCAGCACGAATTTCTACCATAACATTCTTGGCATCTTCTGGATCTTTTGGAATCAACATAAATTTGATTTCATCCTCTAATTCTGGCAATCTTTCCTTTGCTTCTTCGAGTTGCATTTTGGCCATTTCGGTCATATCTGCATCACTGTTATCGGCTATAATTTCGTTGGCTTCCTCAATATTTGCTATAATAAGCACGTACTCATCACGCTTCTCGGCCAATGCTTTTAAATTTTTGTACTCTTGATTCAATTGCACATAACGCTTTTGATCGGAAATCACATCCGGCTGTATAATCAAATCCGAAATCTCATCGAAACGTTGTTTTACTATTTGAAGTCTATCTAACATTTTGTTATCCCTTTTATTTGGAGTGCAAATTTACGAAATTTTTGTTTAAAGTAATCTGTTTCAAGTTGAGATTGTAGTATGAGTTTTTTATAGGTTTTTTTCTAAATATTTTTATACTTCAAATGTGCTGTAAACCTTTTTATTTATCAAATTAAACATAATACTTTCAATAAATGATGGGAAATTATTAGACTTTGAATAAAATAAGTGCTGATTTATATAACTATGAACTTATCTAATATGTCATTTGCATTTATTAGTTGAACTCAGCAAAAACTTGAATTAAACAATAAGGTAATTAATTCTAAAGGCAACAGCCATTACGCTATTAAAATCTCAATAAAAAAATCATTAGGAGTAAGCAATGAAACGTGATTACCCAAAACATGAATTATTACTTATTTTGTTCCATAAAAGTAAGAATCTCATCAAATCTATCGCTCCAAGGGTAAAAATATTGCAGTACCATCGGGACATGCTTTTTATTCAAGCGTATAGGCATGACATCTGGTTGAAAAGGTTTTAAAGCATTTACAAATCTACTGTTGGCAATTTTTATGGAATTATAGGTTTTGTCGCCTACGTAAATTAAAAACGGAGGTGTGTTTTTATCTATAAAATATATTGGAGATGCCGCTTTCCATTGCTCTGGATTGGTGGTCCATGTTGTTAAATAATCATCTTCGGCTGTGGGTGGATTCCCTTCTAAATAATTTTTCATATCCAATCCCGCAGCATCATTCAATATAATTCCAGCAATGCTTTTTGGATCTGTCCCATATTTAGGATTCATTACTGCCAAAGCACCAAGATGTCCTCCTGCTGAATGTCCAGTGATAAAAATTTGATTTGGATTTCCGTTGTATTGGCTAATATTCTTTTTAGTCCACTGAATTACGGCTGCAATTTGCTTTGCCATGGCATCATAATTCGCTTCTGGACTTAGTATGTAATCCGGGATTACGGTGATTACGCCTTTTCTGGCAAAATTGCGGCCCAATAAATCATAAGTTCCTTTTCGTCCGCTATTCCAGTTTCCTCCATGTACAAAAATCAATACTTGTGATTGCTCTACTTTCGATTT
This sequence comes from Flavobacterium frigidum, assembly GCF_048286795.2. NCBI lineage: Bacteria > Pseudomonadati > Bacteroidota > Flavobacteriia > Flavobacteriales > Flavobacteriaceae > Flavobacterium > Flavobacterium frigidum. Next base: position 3,891 of record NZ_JBLVPT020000006.1, on the reverse strand, counting down.
TCGCGGAACAAAAATGTTTAATTGTGGTGTACTGTTATTGTTTTCAACAGTAGTTGATTGATAGGAAATATTAGTATTTTTTTTCGAACTGCAATTAACCAGCAGCAAAGCATTCAATAAAACGATGATGACCAAGGAAAAACGCATAACTATTTTTTTTTACGAAGGTACTATTAAATAAAATATCGTTTAGTTTCATCGCTACAAGAACTAAATAAATAAGTGAATCAAACAATATATTAATGTTGTAACACCAAAAAAAAGCTGTCTTTTCAGGCAGCTTTTTAAAAATTATTAAAAATCTATTAGTTGAATTGTGCCGTCACAAAGTCAATTAAACTTTCATCACTCATTTTATTAGAGGTACTTTCTTTGGCTTCTACATTTTTATATTGAGGTGTTTCGCTCAAATAATTGATAAATTGCTCTTGCGCCGTGCCGGTTCCCGTTACATGCAATTCATCTACGTTTTGCATGTGAGCCGTAATGCTTTTAAATAATTTACGTAGCAGATCTCTCTCGGCATTGTTAGCGGCATTTTCACTGGTGTTGTAGCCTTGTCCGTCTACGGTTTCATGACCTAAAACTACGAAATCTCCGGAATCTACATTTTCTCTTCCTACAATGGTAGCATGATGCGAATCCATCCAAACTCCAAATTGTTTTTTACTTTTTTCTGACATCTTTCTATATGTATTTGTTACTAATCAAGTGTTAACTGTTTAAAAAAAATGCCACAGTAAACTTTATTTTATCTTATAAAGTTATCCATAATTAATCTAAAACGCAGCGTAATTAACAAACTCTTATGTTTCAGTAGCTTTTGATTTTACGGTTTAAAAACTAGAAGATCTTTTGCAACTTGGTAGATCAAAATCCTAAAATGGCTAAATCATGACATTAATAAAGTTTTTTCAGTTTCAATTTTCGAAAGCAATCTAGTTTTCAAGCCAAAACTTAAACTAAAACAGTATATTAAAGTTAAAAATTCCCATTTTGGCGCAAGCCGGTAAAAATATTTTTACAAAAAAATTACATATCAGTTAAATCGTATATATTTACCCGGAATTTGATAAAAAAGATGCATTTGCCAATCTAAAAAGCAAGTAAATTTGTTTTGTCATTGCACCTAAAGTTCTAAACAAACACAATTCAAACACTTATGAAAAAGAAAATTTTAATTACACTTTTATTTAGCTTCGTTTTTGGGCTTGGATATTCCCAAAAAATGAATGTTGCAAAATTGGATAGTTTGTTTCAAATTCTTGAAGCAAAAGATAAATTCATGGGAAGCATCGTTGTTTCGCAGAATGGAGCACTCGTTTATTCTAAATCAGTTGGAAAAGCTGATGTTGAAACCAATACAAAAGCATCTCCTTTAACTAAATACCGCATTGGTTCGATTTCAAAGATGTTCACATCCGTATTAATTTTTAAGGCAATTGAAGAAAAGAAACTATCCTTAAATCAAACATTGGCAAGCTATTACCCAACAATTGAGAATGCTTCAAAAATAACAATTAGTAACTTATTAAATCACAGAAGCGGAATTCACAACTTTACTAGTGATGCGGAATACCTTCAATACAATACCACCCCACAATCAGAATCTCAAATGCTTGCTATTATGGCAAAAGCTAAAAGTGATTTTGAACCCAACAGTAAAGCTAACTATAGCAATTCCAATTATGTTTTACTCAGTTATATTCTTCAAAAAATATATAATAAACCCTATGGTACTATTCTAAAAGATAAAATCACAAAACCATTAGGTCTAAAAAATACTTACGTAGGCAGTAAAATAAACGTTCAAAATAACGAAGCCAACTCCTATAAATTATTTGGTCAATGGATAAAAGGGACCGAAACAGATATGTCAATCCCAATGGGCGCTGGAGCTGTTGTTTCAAATCCATCGGATTTAGTACTATTTATCGAAAACTTGTTTGCCAAAAAAATAATTAATGAAAGTAGTTTGAATCAAATGACGACGATACAAGACAACTACGGAATGGGTGTTTTCCAAATTCCGTTTCAAGACAAAAAGGGATTTGGTCACAAAGGAGGAATCGATGAATTTAGTTCCGTTTTATATTATTCCCCAACGGATAAAGTGGCTGTAGCGCTAACCTCAAACGGAAAAAGCTACGATAACAGTGATATTATAGTAGCCGCTTTGAGTAGTTATTTTAACAAACCATTCGTGATTCCTACTTTTACTGCCATTACCCTTACCTCCCAAGAACTCGACCCCTATTTAGGCGAGTACTCCACTGCTGGATTTCCAATAAAAATTATGATCACAAAGGACAACGCTTCACTTTTTGCGCAAGCTACAGGGCAATCAGCATTTCCGCTAGAGTCTATTAAGAAAGATACATTTCAATTTTTAGCGGCAGGTATAACAATAGAATTCAATCCCAATGAAAAGCAATTGATTATAAAACAAGGTGGTAGCGAAACAATACTGCATAAAAACTAGAAAGTAACATGGAAAAAATGCGCCCAAACGGCCAGAGAGCAAAAATTGCAATGATGCTCATATGGACGGTACTCACTATCGAAATAATTTCAATACTTTCTGATTACTTGCAGTATGATTTGTTACAAACTGTGGCCAATGGTGGCCAAATTTCTACTGAAACTGCCACTGGCAATGACTTACGCCAAAAAATTATAGCCATTATTTATTTGGTTACCTATATCATTTCTGGGATAACTTTTATTCGATGGTTTCGCAGAGCGTATTTTAACCTTCACCTAAAAGCGGAAACGCTATCCTTCACCGAAGGCTGGGCTGCTGGTAGCTGGTTTGTTCCTTTTATTTCGTTGTACAGACCTAAACAAATAATGAATGAATTGTATGTAGAAACTCAAAATTTACTAACTACAAAACAAGAGAATAGCATGGTAAATCTAAATACCCAATTCATTCGTTGGTGGTGGGCCTTATGGTTGATCGCTTCTTTTTTAGGTCAATTTGTATTCCGATATTCTCAGAAAGCAGAGACGCTGGAAGAGTTAACAACAGTAACTATTGTGAGTATTATTGCCTCTATAATTGGTATTCCGCTAGCCCTTATCACTGTCAAAATCATTAAAGACTATGCCGAAATTGAACCACTATTTTGTAATTTGGATGTTGAAATAGAGCAAGAACAAATCATTTTAGACACTGATTTTCAGTCAATAGAAAATTAGTCATGCATTAAGAAACAGTACAAATAAATCACAACATGATTCCCAAAAACCTAATAGAGACTACAGAACTTGTATTTGATATCTGTGGATTTCAACTTAGCAATCTCAAATTAGAAAAAGAAAGCCTTGCTTACAGCGCTTGTCAATTTGAGCTTGATGGAACTGCTGTACTTTTTAGACTGGCGAAAATAACACCAACCAAAATTGGACAGTTTGTGACTTTTTGGAAAAGAAGTAACAAAGGTACTATCGCCCCATACGAGGTAGCTGACGCAATTGATTTTTTTATTATTAATACAAAAAGCAAGAACGAATTTGGTCAATTCATTTTCCCACGATTAGTTCTAGCCGACCAAGGAATTATAAGTACCCATCTAAAGGAAGGAAAACGAGGTATGCGTGTATATCCTCCTTGGGACTTACCATCAAGCAAACAAGCACAAAAAACACAACAATGGCAGTTGCCTTACTTTTTAGAAATTCCGATAAAGCAACCTTTAGATTTAGAAAAAGCAAAAAATCTCTACCGTTTAAAACAACACTAATCTATTAATTAAAAAAATAATGGAAGTAGCCACAAGCTGTGTTCAACTCATAAGTGCAACAAACTTATTATTTAGAGTTTCAATAGGACTAAGGTAATTGAATTTTCTAATGGGTCTGTTATTAATTGATAATTCTACTTGTTTA